>NZ_JBYQFR010000007.1:0-288523 GCF_058266945.1 Arthrobacter sp. E70
CGCGTCACTCAGGGTATATCCCACCCGCAACACACGGTGTCTTGAAATGACTCGTCCGCGCCGTTCCCCGGGCACCGGTCTGCCCCGCCGCGGATGACCTGATCAGAGGACTGTCCACCTTTGGTGTGACTCGTTACAGATGCGTCTCCGAAGCGACCCAGGCAGGCCACCTGCCACCTGTCCGGTTCAATAGAAAAGGAGAACGCAGCATGGCAATAATTGCCGAGGAATTCGAGTTCGTCGTCGGAGTCGACACGCACGCCCGCACCCAACTTTCACCGCTGTTCATGCCTCAACCGGTGCAGTGGTCGACACCGCCGTGCTCCCGGCCACCTCTGCCGGAATGGACCTTGCGATCAACTGGATCCGGCGGCGCACAGGCGGGGAGAGGGTCTTCGCAGCCGTCGAGGGCACGTCCTCCTACGGTGCCCGGCTCACCCAGGTCTTGCTTACCGCTGACATCGACGTGGGCGAGGTTAGACCACCTACCCGCTCATCGCGGGCCCTCACCGGCAAGTCGGATCCGATCGACGCGGAAGCCGCAGCCCGTTCAGTCCTGGGGCGACCGCGCGATCAGGTGATGGAGCCGCGTGCTGCAGGCACCAGGGCCGCGATCAGGATACTGCTGGCCTCATGGTCCCTGCTGGATCACCAACGCACCGCGAACCGAAACGCCCTCACGGCCCTGCTGCGCGGCACAGATCTCTTAGTTGACGCCCGGGCATCCCTGCGGGACGCACAGATCACCGCCATCGCAGCCTGGCGGACCTCAAACAGTACCGAACCCGTGATCCGAATCGCCCGCGCCGAAGCCAAACGCCTCGCCCTGGCCGCAGGGCCGGCCCCGGATTCCTTACGTTCGGCGATGGCAATCCAGCGCTTGAGCGTCGTGGCCGACAGCCCGAAATCCTTCGCAATCTGCGGCAAAGGCGCCTCGCCCTTGCCGGCCACATCAGTAACATCTTGGAGGAACTCTGGCCCCATAAGCCGTGGGCATGGTCAACATCCTTCCACGAGTACAAGCTCGCTAGGTCAAGGAGTCAATAAAACCGGGGGCAGTCCCGATTAATCGCCTGGGTTCCTTTTACTTGCGATAGTTCGATCAATTGGGCCCAAGATGCCACCTAGCGGCGATTTAGCAGGAAGACATTGAACTGTTCCGTCAAGTCCGCATCACGTTTAATCTCTACGCCGTCCACATGAGTGATGGGAACGCTCATCCGTACACTGGATACGAGCCAAGCGGCGTCGCCGTTGCGTAGCGCGTCCAGTCCGATACGTTCATAAACGCCTCGCAGCCCGAGCTCTTCCGCGTAACCAAAGATGTCACGTTGAGTGGTTCCGTGCAGGATCCCCAGGGCCGGATCAGGAGTCAGCAATTGGTCGCCGCGGCGGACTATGAGAGTCGAGGTCGGGCCTTCAAGCAAGAACCCGTCCGTCGTTGTGAAAACAACTTCTTCGGCATCGCGGCGGTGGGCTTCCCGCAGTGCCGCCATGTGCTGGGCGTAGGAAAGGTGCTTGGCGCCGAACAGTAGCCAAGGTTCTTCCGTGACAAGTGAGCTATGGTAACCCTTGTTCAGAAGGATCACGCGCAGGCCTTCTGTCCGGGCTGTATGGTAGTCCGGCATTTCTGACAGGACAATCCACGCTGCTGGCCGTTCGTGGGTTCCGGGGCCGCCCCGCGTCAGAACCAGCTTGAGCGAGTACTCGCCAGTTGAGCCGGTCATGGCGGCGGTCGCCCTAACAATGCGCCGGAGTTCGTCGATGTTGGGTTTCGGTAAGTCGAGCAGGCGCGCACTCGTCAAAAGGCGATCCAAGTGAGGCTCCAGTGCTTGAGCTTTTTGTCCAACCACACCAAACGTCTCAAATACACCGTCTCCTCGTTCAGCAGCGGAGTTCAGTACCGAGATGGTAGGGGCGGAAACTGGCTGCTGCTGGATTAATGGCGAGGTAGGGGATTGTTCGAGCAACGGACACTCAAAGAAAAATGTGTTTGCTTCCACCGGGAACTCCTAGGGATTAATTCGACGCGTCGATACCACTGGCCAGCGTGCCAGGGTGCCAAGGGCAAGGTTTAGAGCAGGGCTGGTCCTTCCGTCGCAATAGTGGCGGACGAATCCCAACGAGCCAACTAACTCACGCTGCTGCCAATTAGGCTTCCTGCCCCGAAGAAGGCCGAAAAACTCGGCATCTGAAGGCCGCAGCCTGGTGTCTGCATCAATTAGTCGGGAAGCGGTGCGAATTCCGCCTCTCCTGCCTCCGCAATGACTTGTTCCATCGTCTGACCGCGGCGAGCAATGCTCCAGCAGCGTTGTCCGGCATCATTTGTGGAAACGGCATAGACGACCGGACGTGCCAGGGAGTTGTAGGAGAAGTGGCTCGAGAAGTAGTAGCCACCAGTTTCAGCCATCGCGATCAGGTCGGAGGATACGATCTGAGGCAGGTCCCGTCCCACCGCGAGCATGTCGCCGGAAAAACAGGCTGGCCCGGCGATGTCCTGCAGCCTTTTGTCCCCAACACGGGGAAGCCCCGCAGCGTCAAAGATTTCGATGCGCAATGGCCAGTGCTCTGGCATGAACACAGTGCGCGTTGCTACCTGAACTCCTGCATGAGTGATGGCGATGGGCCGCCCCCCGGTCGACTTTGCATATTCGACCCTAGCGACGAGCGTGCCGGCCTTGGCAGTTAGCGCACGCCCAAACTCGGTGATGAGAGTAAAGCGACCACTGAACAGCTCAGGTACCGCATTCTCGAGCGCAGAGCGGTGGTCTTGAAAAGTAGGAGTAACTTCATCCGATAAGAAGTTCACTGAAAGTCCGCCCCCCACGTCGATCCGCCGGACTTGGTCGCGACCGACCTTGTCGGAGATGGCCTCTGCCAGGTCGAGGATCAAGCGAACGCCTTGAGCATTGTGCTCCAATTCAAGACCTTGTGATCCGCTGTGCACGTGCAGCTGATCCAGCCATGGGCGGGCTGCAAACGCTTCGATGAGTTCCTGTCGGTGATCCCGGAGTCCTATTCCAAACTTGGAGGTCTCAGTAGCGGTGCTCATCGCGTCTATCGTCCCCGCTCCCGTCTGCGGGTTAATTCGCACACCGATGTGAGGCTTCGGGCCCTCATGAGCGGCAATGAGCTCGTCGACGCGGGCGAGTTCTTCGAAGTTGTCAACGTTGAAGGACACACCGAGACGGAGCGCCATTTTGATTTCGCGACGGGTCTTAGCAGGCGAATCAAATATGATCCGCTGTGGGGTAAAGCCCGCCGCCAAGGCGAGTTCGAGTTCTCCAGGGCTGGCGACTTCACACCCCAGACCCGCTTTCGCGTAGCGAGCCAGGACGGGCCTCAGGGCAATAGCTTTGGCCGCAATGGTGTGCAGTGCCGGGAGGGACTCCGGATAGGTGGCCTTAAGCGCGCCGACAAGCTCATCCACCGTATCAAGATCAATCACGCCGCAAAGCGGCTCCTCATCAGTTATCAGACCTCGAAGAGCGAGCTCGCCCACAACCTCCTTCCGCCGAAGAGCCAGCGTCTCTGCGGTGGGGAGAACTTCGCTGTCAACGGGAGGGAAGTGTGTCATGGAATTAATCTGTCCGTTCCTTATGTGCTGGGTGATCGTAGGTCTCTGCGGTGTTGGCTCGGTTTCCGACTTGTATTCGATCCAAACGTCGTAACCGTCTGCGCGTTCGAAAAGGCGACGAGGCTCAGCGCCGTCTCCATCGAGCCACAGGATCTGGTCATCGCCCGTCACGGCGTAAACGACCCCACGTCTGATCTCTTCATCCTTGTACTTGACGACGACTTGCTGTCCTGTCAGTGGCTGCCATGTAGGTTGTAGGTGAAATGCCATTTTGTGCCGCCTCCCTGCCGCGCCGTCCTTGAGTGCCCTGTCATTGGGGGCCTGGCAGGCCACCCCGAAGCTTAGATTGTGGCAAGTTCTTGCCATGCCGTTAGCGCATGGCCGTGCGCCTCACTGACCGATTTGTTTGTCACTTTTCCTGCCGCCACATTGAGGCCTGCTGCCAGGGCTGGATAGCGGTCGAAGGCTACCTTGACTCCTAGATTCGCCAAAGCTACGGCGTACCGCAAAGTGACGTTGGTCAGGGCATATGTGGAGGTATTTGGGACGGCGCCGGGCATGTTGGCTACACAATAGAAGGTTGTGTTGTGGACTTTATATGTAGGCTCCTTGTGGGTTGTAGGGCGGGTATCTTCGAAGCAACCGCCTTGATCCACAGCGATATCAACCAGGACTGATCCAGGCTTCATCCGAGCCACGAGCTCGTTGGTGACCAGTTTGGGGGCCTTGGCTCCGGGGATCAGGACAGATCCGATGACGAGATCTGCGTCGATGACTGCCTTTTCGATCTCATAGGAATTGGAAGCAAGCGTCTTTAGGCGCCCCTGGTATTGAGCATCGAGTTCGCGGAGACGGTTGATGTTGATGTCCAAGATAGTGACGTCGGCACCGAGCCCCAGCGCCATGGCTGCGGCGTTGGTACCGGCTACGCCTGCCCCGAGGACTACGACCTTGGCGGGACGGACACCTGGGACGCCTCCAATTATCACGCCCTTACCGCCGGCGGGTGCCATAAGGGAAGTTGCTCCCACCTGCACGGAGAGCCGTCCAGCCACCTCCGACATAGGTGCCAGGAGGGGCAGCGACCGCCCCTCCTGAACAGTTTCATAGGCGATGGCCGTAACGCCGGACTCAACGAGAGCCTGAGTCAGCTCCGGTTCGGCCGCGAGGTGAAGGTAAGTGAAGAGAAGAAGCCCCTCGCGGAAGTGACAGTACTCTGACGCCGTGGGCTCCTTGACCTTCAAGACCAAATCGGCCCGGGCCCAAGTTTCAGCGGCAGTCTTGACGATGTCAGCCCCGGAGAGGGCGTACTCCTGGTCGCTGATGCCGGAACCAATACCAGCGCCAGATTCCACGAGCACCCTATGGCCGTTTGCCTTGAGTTCATGGACCCCGGCAGCCGTGATGGCCACACGGAACTCATTGTCTTTGACTTCCTTGGGAACTGAGATGATCATGACAGGTCCTTACTGAAGATGTTGAGGTCTTTCCTAGAAAGACTGGCAGAAAATGCCAAGAAACCTCGTTGATTCGCAGGATCTGCAAGAATAGATTGATATCTGATCAGAAACTACAAAGAACGGACCGACGCCCATGCCTCCCTCGCAGAAACTGCATCCCTTGGCCTTGGATGAGACGGACCGGAGCCTTCTGAATCTGCTGTCCGACAACTCACGACAAACCAACCAGTCGTTGTCAGAAGCCCTAGGACTTGCTCCGTCCACGTGCCTGGCTCGACTGAAAGCCCTAAGGGACGCCGGGGTGATCAAGCGATTCACGATTGACGTTGATCCTGAAGCATTGGGAATGCCCCTGCAGGCATTGGTAAGCGTGCGCCTACGACCTGGGGCCCGACATCTAATGAATGCCTTCGGCAAGGAACTAAGGGGCCTACCTGAAATCAAACAATTTTTCGTCCTCGGGGGAGCTGATGATTTCCTCATTCACATAACGGCCAGAAACACTGAGCACATCCGACAGTTTGTCCTGGAGCATTTGTCCGCAAATCCTGCTGTGGCCGGAACCCAAACCAATCTGGTTTTCGAGCACGGGAGAGGCGGGGCGGCAGGTCTATGACGGTAAGCCAAGGTCAAAATGGTCAAAAATCCATGGGCGCAGGAGGCGACGCCTCTTTCTACAGGAATGGGTTCGCGCTTCGGAGCGAAACCAGACCGGTTCGATGATGATGATCCACCAGCGGTTAGAGCCGCACTGGCATCACCTGGGGCCGAAGACGAGGACGCTACGTGCGTAGCGACCATCAGCCAAGAGGTTTACGCGTATTCACCATGTAACGTCCGGACTGAGGTCAAAGTGTGGTCGAGCCGCGGACCGTGAGTGATGGCGCAAACGTGAGGCGTCGGCCTTCCCCAGGCTCGTCAAGGATGACCTGAGTGGCCGTAGCCCCCATTTTAATGGTCGGTTGAACGATCACAGACAGGGAGGGAGACAGATACTCTGCCCAGGCAAAATCATCGAGTCCGAGAATGGCGACATCCTCAGGTACCCGGAGCCCTGACTTCGAAAGGGCTTCGTAGGCCCGGAAAGTTGAAATTCCTGTCGTGGCAAAGATCGAGTTTATCTCTCCGTCCTTCCAGCCTTCAAGGATTCGCTGGCGCAGCTCATCACTCGGAGAATTCAAATCGGCCAGCTTGAAGATGTTCCGGTCATCGAGCGTGACTCCGGACCGTCGGGCTGACGCGATCAGACCTTCGGTTCTTTCATTGATTGTCAGCTGACTCCGACCTTGATTGACGATGAGCACACGGGTACGGCCGATTTCCGATAAGTGCTGCCAAGCCAACTGCCCCGCGGCGATATCATCCAAACGTATGCTATGCATTCTAGGATGCATAACGCTCGGAACTTGCGTGATGTAGACACACTCGGTGCCGGCCTCTGCCATCGCCTGAATGACGTCCTCATGGTTGTCGGCCACTGTGGTGATCAAACCGCGTACGCGATGCGAGTCCATCAGTGACAGAATTCCTCGTTCGGTAGAAGTATCCCGATTGCCGGCTGCGAGATAGGCAAGTGTCTGCGCAGCGTTCGCGACTCCAGATATGCCGTCAATCAGGTCGATGTAATACGGGTTCCTCATGTCCGCCAGGAGCACGCCTATGGTGTTGGATCTCCCCATGAAGACCGCACGGGTGAGATCGCTCGGTCTGTAGCTGAGCGATTCAATGGCGGCCTGGACGCGTTCTCGTGTACTTTCACTTACCGGCGCGACGCCGCTAAGCACCCGCGATACCGTCGCCGTGGAGACGCCAGCAGTCTTAGCAACGTTGATGATGGTGGCTCGGCGTGGTGCATTCACACTAGTACCCTACATGGCGTCCAAGTGGGTCTTCCGCCGGAAGTGCGAACTCGAAAAGCGCGCTCACTCCACCTCGCTGCAGCGGAAAGTGACAGTGCGCTCTCGGGCGCCTCGAGCACCACCAGTCGAGTCATACTCTTCGAATAACTCATGCCCTACCCCTTGCGGTTCATAATCGGTTGCTGCATGATGTAACTAGTTACATGATGCAGGTCACAGGTGGCGGTTGCTTGTGAAGGACAAAATTTGTGCAGGCCCCTTAATGCGAATCGAGCGGGAGACCGTCGTGTACTTGCACAATCAACGCTCCCACGTCTGCACCGGTCGGCGAAGCAGCGGTTCGCTTGCAGCATACTGACAATTAGAGCGCCCCTGAGAGGCAGGCAGGGTTACAACTGGCTAGGGCGTCCGCTTCCTCGCCGACGGCAAGTAAGAGCTAAGGACATGAATACCTTATGAAGGAAAATTTGCGAATGGACTCAGACGGCCTGGCCGAGAAGGCATTACTGTCGGTGCGAGATCTATCAGTTCGATTCGGCAGCGGTAACTCCGGGATGGCAGCCGTAAAGGGAGTTTCTTTCGAAGTACCCCGAGGGAGCATTGTGGGGGTGGTGGGGGAAAGCGGCTCCGGAAAATCCGTAACCTCCCTTGCCCTGACCAGGCTCTTCCCGAAATCTGCTAACGCCACTATTGGCGGCGTTATCGAATTCCAAGGACGGGATCTTACGAAGGTGCCTGATGCGAAGTTGCGTTCCATCCGCGGTGCCGGCATCTCCTACGTGTTCCAAGATCCGCTTTCATCCCTGAACCCTGTCCGCCGTTGCGGAGAGCAGGTCGCTGAAGCCATCGAAATCCACGAACCGCGGACTCCTAAAGCACAGCTGAACGAGCGCGTCATTGAGCTCTTCGAGCGCTTGGGATTGCCTCGCACGAAAGAGGTGGCACGTAAATACCCTCATGAGCTTTCCGGCGGAATGCGGCAACGCGTCATGATCGCTATGGCGTTAGCTTGTAAGCCTGCTCTGTTGATCGCCGATGAACCAACGACAGCACTCGACGTCATCGTCCAGAAGCAGATTGTTGACTTGCTCGGCGAGATCGTAGGGGAGTTCGAGACTTCGATCCTGTTCATCAGTCACGATCTGGCCCTGGTCTCAAGCATTGCCGACGATGTCGTGGTCATGCGCAACGGCGAGGTAGTCGAGTCCGGCAAAACCAAAGCTGTATCGCAAAATCCCCAGCACCCTTATACTCAACAACTTTGGCGCTCGACACCGACTCTTTTCGGGCCGACGCGGACAAGACCTGGTCTGGGTTGGGCGGGATCGTCAGAACCCTCCGCACCTCTATTGGAAGTTAGCGGGTTGTCCCATTCCTTCGCGAGCCGACGTCGCGGAACGCCCAGCTATCGGGCCCTTGATGATGTGTCAGTCATCGCCCGGCAAGGTGAGACTGTCTGTGTCGTTGGCGAATCTGGAAGTGGAAAGTCCACCCTGGCCCGCTGCGTCGTCGGCCTCCTTGCCCCCAACGGGGGCCACATAAATTTCAACGGCAAGGAACTCGTCGGAGCCGACCACAAGACCTGGGGCAGCGTCCGACGCGACATCCAGATGGTATTTCAAGACCCCTATGCCTCTCTCAATCCCCGGATGAAGATTTCGGAACTAGTGGCTGAGGGTTTGGTCATCAACAAAGAGACGACGTCGGCCGAGGACGCTCGGCGTAAGGCCACTGAGTTGCTTGAAATGGTGGGCCTGCCGGCACATTTTCGTGACCGCTACCCACACCAATTCTCCGGAGGGCAACGACAACGCATTGCCATTGCCCGGGCACTGGCACTCAAGCCCAAGCTCCTCGTTTGCGATGAGCCGGTAACGTCGCTCGACGTGTCTGTCCGCGCTCAGATCGTTGACCTTCTGGTCGACGTTCAAAAAAAGGAAGGACTCACCTATCTCTTCATCACGCATGACATCGCGCTTGCCCGCCAGATCGGCAACCACGCGGTTGTTATGAGCCAGGGACGGGTTGTTGAATCGGGTCTCGTTATGGACGTTATCGACAATCCGACGCATCCATACACCCGCGCGCTCCGGGCCGCGGTCCCCGAACCCCCCGGCATCGTCCAAGAAACCCTGCGCTCCGCGCCTAATAGTCGAAGCTAAGGGAGCAGGGCCCAATACCGATTCCAACTTCCCCTTGTTCCAACCATCATCCTTAGACCTCCAGAAGAGGAGCATTTAATGTCCCGAACAAGATGGCTCGCAGCCCTCAGCGTCGCTGGCCTCGCCATAAGCACCTCTGCCTGTACCGGTGGGCCCGGTGGTCAATCAGCCGGCCAAACTGGCTGCGGATCAGGAGAGGCCATCACGGTCAATCTTTCGAACTCAACGCAACCAGTTAGCTTGGATGGCAACTACGATACGATCATCCCGTTTCAGCAGATTAGTCGAAACCTATACGACGGCTTGTTTCAGCTCGATGACGAGATGAAGGTTCAACCGTCGCTCGCAACTGACTACTCCCAAGTGAACGACCTCACCTACGAGATCAGCCTGCGTGATGACGTGGTTTTCCACGACGGTTCCTCATTTTCGGCTGCCGACGTAACCTCTACCTTTGATCGAATCGCTAATGATCCAAAACTTGCTTCCAGGCAGCGCACCTACGTAAGCAATGTGGAATCCGTAACCGCGGTCGACGACCATAAGGTGAAGTTCGTCCTTAAACAGCCAGATGCAACATTCATCAAGACACTCGCAAGCACTATCTACATCACCCCTAAGTCAGCAATAGACAAGGTCGGAGACGCTCAATACGGCCAGAGCCCTGTTGGCAGCGGGCCTTTCGTCTTCGACTCGTGGACGCAAGGGGACAACGTCGTGCTCAAAGCGAACTGCAACTATTGGGGGAACAAGCCCATTCCCAGTTCCGTCGAGTTCCGATTCATCTCAGAGCCGGCAACGCAAATCAGTTCACTGCAGAGCGGCGAGATCGACATTGCTACGGGCGTTACACCCGATCTTGCCGCCGGGCTAAAGAACTCAAGCGAAATTTCCGTCAAATCGATTGACGGCAACAACACCATCTGGCTCTCGTTGAACACGCTAGATGGCCCATTCGCTGATCCCCGAGTCCGACAGGCACTAAATTACGCGATTGATAAGAAAGCTCTTACAGGTCAACTCCTGGGTGGATTTGCGACTCCCGTGGGTCAACCTTATGGGCAAAGCATCTTCGGGCACTCAGCAGGAGTCGATCCCTACCCCTTTGACCCTGACCGTGCCCGCAGCTTGCTCAAAGAGGCCGGCTACGGCGACGGGAAACTCAAGGTCGAGTTTGTCCTTTATTACGAGTACCTAAGCGCGGTACAGCAGAGCGTGGCATCCTACTTGACCGATGTAGGCATCGAGGTCACGTCCCGGTCTGACCCTAACTTCTTCAGCGATACCTGGCTCAAGGAGAAAATGTCGCCCAACCAGGTCTTCCTGGCCTCGAATACGAATATCCTGATGGATGCAGATTATCCCCTGGGGCTTTGGTTCGACGGGAAACGGCGTGGTTTGTACTTCCACACGCCAGAGATCGACGCTGCGATCGCTAAAGCCCGGGCTACAGCCGACACCAATGCGCGTCAGGGCATCTACGACTCACTAAATTCCGACTTGCACGAAGCTGCTCCTGTGGGGTTCCTGTACAGCACGGACGCAATCTACGGCACGAGCAATCGTATTGATTGGAAGCCCCGACCCGACGGAGCCATCTACTTGGCCGGGGTCACTAAGACGCGCTAATTGGCGTGTGCGTTGAAACATCATCACATAGAGAGAGGAGGACGGTATGCCCAGACAGTTTATCAATCGTTTTGTGCACAGCATCCTCGTAATTTTAGGTATCTCCGCGTTGACGTTCCTGTTGCTATACCTAGCGGGTGACCCGGCGGTTCTCCTCGCAGGGGACGACGCCACGCCAGCAGAGATCGAAGCAGTACGGGTAGCCCACGGGCTGGATCGACCGATCATAATCCAGTTCTTTGACTGGCTGATTCATGCAGTCCAAGGGGACTTGGGCACCTCATATCGGAGTGGCCGGCCAGCGTTGGCGGTAGTCCTCCAAGCCTTGCCCAATTCCCTTCTGCTGATATTTTCCGCGTTGGCGATTTCGACCGTGCTGGGGATAGTCATCGGGATGCTGGCCGCGGTTTTCCGCGGCGGGTGGTACGACCGGTTCGTCATTGCAGGCTCCGTGTTTTTCCAGTCGCTGCCGACCTTCTGGCTTGGTATTGTCATGATTCTCATCTTTAGCGCAACACTCCGCCTACTACCGACATCCGGGTTCCGGGGACCCGAATACCTCATATTGCCCGCGGTTACACTCGCCGCTTTCCAAGTCGGCACATTTGCTCGGATTGTCCGGTCTTCAATGCTTGAGGTGCTTGATTCGGACTTCGTCCGCACGGCCCGCGCCAAGGGCGCTTCCCCCTCCGTAATCGTTTTTGGTCATGCGTTCCGCAATGCCGCTTTGCCTGTAATCACGATCATTGGCCTGGAACTGGGAGGTCTTTTTGGTGGTGCCATCGTCACCGAGACTGTCTTCGGATGGCCGGGAATCAGCGGTCTTGCGCTGGCCGCAATCAAAGCCCGTGACATGCCAGTAGTTCAAGCCTTTGTACTTATCGTGGGCGTGTTGGTCATCCTGACCAACCTGGTTATAGACATCCTCTACAACCGACTCGATCCCCGAACCAGAGTGGGAGCACACTAATGGTCAACACCTCGCCTGAAGTCGCGTCCGGGACAGCAACGCTACCGATTCCCAAGAGGAGGAAGATCGGATGGGGACTCCTCATACCGGCAATCCCCCTGGCAATAATCGTCATCGCCGCATGTCTTGCTCCGCTAATTGCCCCATACGAACCGAATGCGCAGGATCTATCAGCCAGATTGTTGCCGCCAGTGTGGCAGAGCGGAGGCGGTCCGGCACACCTGCTGGGAACCGATGAGCTTGGTCGTGACATCTTTACAAGAATCCTATACGGAGCCCAGGTATCCCTTGGCGTCGGATCGATTGCTGTATTGTGCCGACTGGTTTCCGGGGTACTAATTGGTCTGGTCGCCGGCTATTTCGGCGGCCCAGTCCAGACCTTCTTTATGCGGCTAGGGGACGTACAGCTCGCGCTGCCTGCCCTGGTGCTTGCAATCGGCATTATCGCGGCACTGGGCCCCAGCCTGACGAACGTCATCATCGTGCTCGCGATCACCGGGTGGATCCTATATGCCCGCCTGGTTATCAGCCAGGTCCTCGTCATCCGCCAACAGGAGTTTGTACACAGCGCACGACTGTTAGGCGCATCCCACTTGCGGATCATCCTGAAGCACATTTTGCCGAACATCCTGCCAACGGTGATCGTCTTCGCCAGCCTCGACCTCGGAATGATGATGCTCACCGAAGGATCACTTTCGTTCCTCGGGCTAGGAGTTCAACCGCCGCAACCGTCATGGGGTGGCATGGCAGCAGAAGGCCGGGCCTTGATAGGTACAGGATGGTGGATCGCGACGCTACCGGGAGCCGCCCTGGTAATCACCGTCGCCCTTGTGAACATATTGGGCGAACGTTTGCGCGATCACCTCGACCCCAGACTTGACACAGCCCGAACCCAATAAGAAAAGGAGCCGCTAGGTCCGGTTCCGGGTCAAGGCTCGGCTCTCTCACCTACAGCAGAAGCCACACGCTGCTCTCGGGCCGGCCATCCCCGGCGATTACCCGCTTAGTGCAGTCCCGCAGCGGAAACGCCCTTCTGGTCCAGAAGAAGCTGCGGGACCCATGCGCCGCTGATTTTCACGGAAAATCGCATGCCTTGCTTTATGTAACTAGTTACATCATACTGTTTGATAACGAATGCAGTACGGATTTGCTGCTTGCCGTAGCTCTTTGCGCGTGACACGGCCTCTCAGACGTAAACCGTATCTCCACAAGCACTGACCTGTGCAGGCAGGCCGACGTGTGTACTGCAAGTACCTGAAAGAAGGAAACGCGTGCTTGTCCTAAAAAATGCCCAGATCATCGTCGGCGATGGCCGCACCAAACCTTTCTCCGGATCGATCCTGATTGAGGAGGGCATGATCGCCGCCGTCACCCCAGGAGATCTGACCGGCGGATCCAACGATTCCGTAATCGATCTTGGAGGCCGCATCGCGGTTCCCGGAGCGATCAACGCCCACGCACACGCGACTGCCCCCGGACCACGCTTCGCCAGCGGCACTCCAGGAGTGTCCCTGGCTGAATCGCTGGGAAACCTGAAAAGGCATCTAATCCAAGGGCACACCACCGTCGTGGACCTTGACGGCTTCAAGGTCCCCCACGAGAACGAGCAGGTCAGGTCCCAGCAGCCGGTAAAGGTCGAAATGACTACGGTACATTTCGAGCCTATGTTCGCCGCTGCAGATGCATCCGATGGTGCCGGGCTAACTGAGCAGCACCGAGTAACGACCGCACGCGACATGGCGGACCAAGGAGCGGTCCTCATCGGCGAAGTCGGGGCAGGTATGACCCTCGGCGGCGGCGGCCAAGACTACCTCTATATCCCGGCTGCAGTGGAGAAAGCCACCGGAACGCAGATCAATCAAGGCCAGGCTAAAGCCTTGAAGTATGCGGTTCTTGGACGTCATATCCGTGTTGGCAACCCGGACCGCACGGCCCTTGCCCGGCTGATCAATGAGTACGGCCTGCAAAAGCTTTCCGTCGGCGAGATGATCTGTCTTATCGAGGAATCCGTCCTCCCCTCGTTCCAGATCGCACTTGACGGTCTGGTCCGTTCGGCCACCCTGGCGGTAGAACTGGGCATTCCTACCTTGGTGCACAACTCGGCGGCCTCAGATGAGGCCGCCCGTGAGGCTGCGAAGATCGCCGGCGAACTCTTCATTGGTGGACACACCAACCACCCAACGTTCAGTGCGGAGGAGTCAGTAGCCAATGCCCGATGGATCCGGGATCAGGGTGGCCACGTAGAAATCGACACTTTTGACGCCTGGGGCCGGCGCGAGCTCAATGAAACTCCAACTCACGTCATCGAGTTGATCAAAGAAGGACTCGTCGACATCATCGCCACAGACTATGCGGCCGGTCACTGGGACGGCATCTGGGAGATGATCGCGGGAATTGTCCAGGTAGGGCTCCTTCCGATTGAGAAGGCCGTGGCCCTGGGAACTGGAAACGTGGGAAGAGCGATCCCCCGCATCGGCGCGGATCGAGGACTCCTCAAAGCCGGTCTCGCCGCAGACATTGTCATCACGTCCCCGAAAACGCTGGCTGACATCGAGCTTGTCCTGATCGACGGTGTGCCCGCCTACTCGAGTACAAGGCAGTCCTTGCTTACGGCCCAGTGAAATCCAGCTTCGCAACATTGACCGGACGCAATGCGCTCCCCAAAGATCACGTCAAATCAAAAGACCCAACCCACGGCTCACACAACATGACGTGTGGTCGTTCGAAGAGGAGGAATAATAATGAAAGCTATCGTAATCGGAGCAGGCGTCCTGGGGGTATCGATAACCTACCAGCTCGCAAAACGAGGCGTCGAAGTAACCGTAATTGACAAAGGCATCCCTGGAGACGCGGCCAGCGCGGCGAGTTTCGCATGGTTGAACTCCAATACTAAGGAGCTCCGTCCCTACCACGACCTGAACGTGATGTCGATGAGCGAGTGGAACGTCATCGAGCGGGAGTTGCCCAAATCATCATGGCTGCACCGGGACGGCAACGTACACGTCGCCAACAATGCAGCAGACGCCGAAGAGCTGATGGCCCGAGTTGACCGCTTGCACTCTTACGGCTACGCGGCAATCCCAATGCTGCCGCGCGAACTCTCTCGGATCGACCCCGTAATCCGCGTGAGGGACGAATACGAGCTTGCAGTATTTTTCCCCGGGGAAGGGCACATCACCGTACCCCTGCTCATTCACGACATGCTCGACGCGGCGAAGTCCATGGGTGCCAAGGTGCTGCACAGTACGACCGTTTCTGAACTGCTTACCCGCGGTGATCGCATCACTGGTGTGGTGTTGGAAAACGGGGAGCGGCTGGAAAGCGACGTGGTCGTAGTCGCCGCGGGCGCCGGCATCGGCCGTCTCCTGGCAACCCAGGGAGTAGACGTCCAGACCGAAGGTAAGCCGGGAATCACGGTCACCACATCACCGGGATCCTCGAACGTGTCCACGATTCTGCATCTCCCCGGGCTGAGCGTGCGCCCAGACACCAGCGGGCGAATCATTGTTCGCTCATCTGCCGCTGATGAGCAGATTGATCAGTCATCATGGACGTTGCCGGACCACGCCGTCCGTCAGCTGTTCGAGCAGACCGCTGCGGGTGTGCTCGACGTCGATCCCGCAACTATGCGGGCAGAACGAATCCAAATCGCAAAGCGGCCATACCCCTTCGATGGGCTCCCCGTCGTCGGCAATTGGGATGGGCTGCCGGGGCTGTACGTCACCACGATGCACAGCGGGGTGACGCTGGGCGCGCTTGTCGGGCGCCTGGCGGCCGAGGAAATCACGAGCGGTGAAAAGGCGAAGTTGCTCGAAGGATTCCGCCCGTCGCGCATCATCGAACCTATTGCCGATGACAGTGCTGAATTTGATCCTTTGGCACTCGAAGGTGAAAAGCGCCTGTCAATCTAGCAGTAGCTTCGGTGTCCTTGTATTGGGGCCGACATTGCCTTCGGCCCCAATACCAGCTTCCGCCGCGACGGCTTTGAGGCCATAAACGGCCTCATAAGTTCAACCGGGAACCACGTGCGACTGCTTTCGAACCAAGAGCAGCGCAACGGATGGATGCAGCCCTTCCTCGGGTTCCCCTGTGCCGTATTCGACTTTTATCGCAGCCGCTGGACAAGTCCAGTGAATCTAGGAGACACGCCAATGACAAGAGGAACAATCGAGGCCGTGCCAGCGCTGCTGGGACCATTGCCCGTCCTGGCAAACGGAATGGGGGAGTAGCCCGTGCTGTCTGTTATCGGCGACGCCCAGGCGATAGCCCACGCAATCTATGCCTCATCCAGCTCAGGTGAGGCTGTGGGGATAAGTACCCCCTCACTCACACATGATGGACCGAAAATACTTGACTACACAGGCGTATCAGGAACGGTTCGGCTTCAACTTGGAATACCTGACGACACGGATCTCTTTGTTATCGTTTCCGAGCATGCCTCGCTTAAAAAAGTGCTGCATAACTTCCGAGAGAAAATCGCGGGGAAACGCGTGTTGTTGGCGCCTGGAGGATTCGCAGGTGTCCTGCGCGTTGAGGCGTGGTTCAGAGAGTGGGAACTCCCCGTCCCGCAGATCGCAGAAGTTACCGGCTTTATAGCTGGAGGCCGACGCTCTCCGGATGGACAGAGTTTTCGGCTAGGAGCGGTTAAAGGAGACCTGCCTTTTGCTTCTTTTGATGATGACCTGACGCGCAAAATGCTGCGCGACTACGTTGCCTATTTTCCGAATATCGAAGCAAGTGACCTTATTACGACATCCTTGTCCAATACCAACCACATGATTCACCCCGGACTGGTTGTGCTTAACGCGGCGCGCATCGAGAATGGGGAGCCATTTCTTTTCTACAGACAGGGCGTGTCCGAAGGCGCCGGGAAGTTCCTCCAGGGGTTGGATGACGAACGAGTTGAGATTGCAAAGGCTCTCGGCGCAACTAGGCTAGGTCTTCGTGAGTGGATGTTGCGCTTCTACGGTGGACAGGGCATGCACGGGACCACGATCGCCGAGTGTCTAACGAATTTTCCGTCCTTTGCTAAGACACAGTCCCCGCCGTCCTTGAACTACCGATACTTCCGGGATGACGTTTGGCTCGGTGCCGCACAGTACCTGGCACTAGCACTCAGGTTGGGTACTCCGAGTGAAAACCTTCAAACCCTCGTTCAGGCCACCGCATGCCTTGCCGGCGACTCCACGGGTAAAATTGATGACGAAGCTAGGCAACTTTTTCAGAGCTTCCTAGAAGCCAAGGGTATTCTGCCAACAGCAGACCGTTCAACCCCCGTAGCCATCGGTCGAGCTTCCTAACAGAGGCAGATTCTCACGCGACTGGATGCTGCCGGATAAGGCTAAAGTTCATGCATGGGCCGCCACTTGAACAGTCGGGCATGATTATCGCAGGCAATGAAATTTGCCTGCTGAGGAGCTGTCAGCGATGGTCGAAAAGTGACCCATTTCGCTGGCGGCGGAATCACAGTTGCAACAATATGGTTCTACCGCGGATGAAGACAGTCTAGCCAGACGTTCTAGAGGACTCTGCCAGCCTAGGATCTCGCGTGGGCGGCGGTTGAGTGAGCTCAGCAGCAACCTTGAAAAGATGTTCTGAGCTGTGGACACTCAAGTCTGTGCCTTTCGGGAAGTACTGCCGGAGCAGGCCGTTGGTGTTCTCGTTCGAACCTCGCTGCCAGGGACTGGCGGGGTCGCAGAAGTAGATGGGAATGAGTGTGCGCCGGGTGAAATCTTGATGGCAGGCCATTTCAGTGCCCTAGTCCCACGTCAAGGAACGCCGGAGATGGGCGGGAAGTGAACCCATTGTGGCTGCCAGCCGGTCGCGGAGATTTTCTGCACCGCGGTTGCCCGCCAGATGCACGAGGACAATAAAACGGGTTGTCCGCTCGACTAAGGTGCCAATGGCAGACCGGCCACCTTTTCCAATGATTAAATCCCCCTCCTTACGGTGTTGTTGTGGTGATTTCGGA
Source organism: Arthrobacter sp. E70 (assembly GCF_058266945.1). Taxonomy (NCBI): domain Bacteria; kingdom Bacillati; phylum Actinomycetota; class Actinomycetes; order Micrococcales; family Micrococcaceae; genus Arthrobacter; species Arthrobacter sp. E70. The sequence continues at coordinate 17,629 of NZ_JBYQFR010000007.1, forward strand.
GCTGTCGTAGTGTTTCGATCACCCTCGGGTGGCGGGTATGACTCGACCGCTGATTGAGAATTACGACATTGATCGTTGGGTAAGGACGTGTCGGCAGAGTTATCGACAGGGCTAACCGAAATTGGAGCTGATCGAAGGGGACTGAATATGCCGGCTTACTGGGCAGGAATCGACTCGGGCAAAAGAGACTCATCATTGTGTAGTGATCGATCAGACAGGTGCGGTGCTGTTCTCGAAACGGGTCGAGAACGACGAAAATGCACTGCTCGATCTCATAGCCACGGTCGCGGAGATCTCGGCCGGTCGTGCAGCTTCATGGTGGACGTCGACTATCTGGGTTCGGCCAAGTTTGGGGCTGACTGGGGGATCCCCGGGCCGCTCAAAAACGGCCCACAAGCGAAGGTCATCGCCGTGCCGGGAGGCGAAGGTAACCCCGTCGACCGCTGTTGTTTCGTAGAGCCATGCTGCGATGGCCTGGGTCAGCTGCCGAGGTCTGGCATCCTTCAACGCCGCGGTATCAAAGTCAGCCAGCCCGAGACTCAAAGCCGTGGCGATGAAATGCGGATACAGGGCGGCCACGGTTTGCGAGGCGGTGACGGCGCAGTAACCCCCGGAGAGCTCGGCGCGGGTCGCGGCGCGTGCCTCCAGCCATTCACGCGGAACTTCGCCTGGTGGGATGGTCGGGTACAGCACCTGGTCTTCGGCGTCATCGACGATTTCGTCCAGTTCCGCGGCGAGCCGGGCATCGCGCCGGAAACCGGCCAGGACCTCCAGGAGGCATGCTTTCAGGCTGGAGCCGGCGTAGACAGTGCGGAAGTTGCCGTGCAGGTCGTCCCAACGGCCGGGGAAGCGGCCGTCCGTGGCCCATTCCCAGCCGCTCCACGCCCAGGGTTCGGGGCGGAACCCGATGCGCCATACAGTGCCGGCCGCCGGAATGATGGCTAGTTCGTTCTGCTCCATCCGTCAGCCGGCGGCCGCGAAGGCCCGGGCAGCGGCAAGGACAGATTGTGCGGCTTCGTCGATAAGGCCTTCACGCAGCAGCCTCGCCGGCGGTACGTCGTCCAGCTGCGGGTTCATGCCCTGGAACCAGGCCTGAACCACGGTCCGGGAGTCGCGCTCGGCCAGCAACGCCGCGACATGATACGCGTGCCGCAGCCGGGTCATGACTTCTGCGGAGGGCTTCCGCTCACCGTCGGCCCACTGGCGTACGGCGCGGGTTTCTTTCACCGAGCCGATGTAGGCGACCAGTTTCGCTCCCAGGATGTCCCTGAGGTCGCGGACCAGCTCGGCCTCGGGCAACCTGATGGAATCCTGGTGGGCTTTCAGACCTCCGCGAGCTCCTGCAACTGCTGTCATGTCTCCATGCTGCCACGGATGACACATTGTTTCAACGGTTAGAACGCACAACAAATCACACCCGCAATAACAGGTGACCGAACGCCGATAATGGAGATTCTGTAAAGCTAGCGAGGTTCCACTTCAGGAAGCCGTAAGGTGACTGACTGCACTGCCTCAGCCACTGGATGAGCGTAGCTCTTCTCGATCCTCGCTCGGCGCTGAATCGAGAGAGACCTTTTGCAACTCTTTGGATTCGATTCGGGCAGCTAGCCGTCGTTCAGCCGGCGCGAGCCACTGGGTCACAGTGCCTTGCCCGAGCGAGTCGAGAATGGCTAGAACTGCAGCAACCACAGCTGCAACACCTATGGCCCATCCAAGCCAGTCCGGCATGTCCTTGAGCCAGGGAGGATCTATAAGTTTGAGGGCGACCAACGCTATCAAGGGACCCGAGATACACCAGAGAATGACCTTAGTCAGGAGCTTGGCGCGTCCTTCGGCATGCTTTTTGAGAGCCGCCCGGCGCCCGGACTCCATCCTGCGCCGGTTCTCTAGTTCTATCTCGAGGGATTCATTGGTTTCCTTTTGCTTCTGAAGTTCGCCAGCGAGACGATCGACTTCTTCACTGGTCTTCATCCAGGCTGCGGCGGCATTATCGGCTGACGTCGTAGCGAGTGCTTCACTACTTTGACGAGCTCGGAGCTGTTCCAGGACCGGCTCCTTAATCTCGCTGCGGATGCGTTCGAGCACCGCGAGCGGCGATTCAGAGGTCATTTCTGCGTCGATGCCGAGCGTTTCCTCCATGAGAGCGTTGCGCCCAACTGAGGTGGAGCGAAGGACGATGGCATCGTCAGCACTGACACCGCCTCTCCCTTCCAAAACTCCTACTTCATCGACGTAACGCGACCATAGGTGCGCGTCTGGCTGCATACCGGCGTATGCGGCAGCAAGGACCATCTGTCGAGGAAGATCTGTCGCGACTGCCGGGCTACGGGCCCAGAGGATGCCAGCCAAAGCGGAGTCTGTCATTGCTAGCGGCCAGTCGTGACGTTCGTCTTCCAAAAGTTGAACGGCTCGGACCAATTCAGCGTTATCCGTCAGCAGCACGGCCCCGCAACGATCAAGGGTTCCGCGAGAGCTTCCCTTTCGAAGGCGATGGATGGCGGAGAGGCTCTCGACGTCATATCGGCGAGTATTTTCAGATTTGTAATGGACTACGTCCTGAAGAGACTTTTCAAGCTTTTCTTCATCTAAGCCGTATTGACGGTAGTTGTCCGGCTTTGTGAGCGTCTCTATGCCGATGGCTTTGATGGCATCAGGTACAGATTGACGAGCTAGGACGATGTCGGCCGCGTTCCAACCTTGTTCCTGAAAGTGAAGATCAATCCGACGCGCCTCCCGTCGTCCGGCGCTGCGCGAGTAGTTTTCGGCGCTTTGGAGGACTCCGTCCAGTTCCCTCAGAGAGTGCTCGAAGACTTTCAACGAAGCTCCCTGAGCCTGCGCGAGTTCGATCAACTGACTTGTTGCGCGCATAGAGGCTGCGCCGGAATAGCCAAGCAGGTCAATCAGCACTGGCGTATCGAGGTATATCGAAAGGGAGCCGAGGGAGTTCCGGAAGGAAGACGTGTCCAGCATGACGACCGCCGCCAGGATGGCTCCCTTTGCGGATTCCTCGATGTACGAAAACCCCACATCATCTCGTTCATGGAGGTGAGCAACAAAGCGCGCGATCACATACTCAAAACCCGGAGTTTGATGATCAAGCAGCGGCTTGGCGATACCCCTCCCTTTGACCGAGCTAGCTATCAGGGGAACCGCATGACGTTCCAGATACTTGCCAAGCTCCTCGGCCACAGGGGCGGCCAATATGTCTCGATGTTCCGGGAATTCGGAGTTCACGAATTTGACAAAACGATCCTCGAGTTCTCGCTGCTGGCGGAGGTACTTATCTCGCAGGCCTCGAACGGCAGGGGCAGTTTTAAGTCCCAGTTTCGTGAGAACGTACCCAGTTTCGTCACCATCGATATGCTTGGTGTGTTTTGCTCGTTTGAGAATCTTTCCGACTACTAGGTCTGGGATACGAATGCCGAAACTCTCGCTTATTTCGGAGGCGACAGCCTCGCGAGTTAGTGGCTTCGGTTCATTTTCGGCAAGAACACCAAGAACAAAGCCTCGGAAGTTGTCAACGTAACTCGGTGCTTCAGCATTGTAGTTGGCTCTAAGAACGGCAAAACCGACTAGTGCACTCGAGTATTCACCCATGCCATCCCCCTTGCGGCGTCAGATTCTGACACCCGCCACTCATTACTTGGCGCTCCCGCCAAACTTATCCAATCCTAATCCCGACAGTTCTCGTCGCCCTATAAACGCGCCTATGGGGCAAGGGGAGGGACAAACCAGGCCAGGATCGTCTGTGCCCGGGTAGCAGGCCTGAATTCTGAGCTTGGAAAGGTCCGTCTGCGTCTTGCCAGATGGATGACGTGTTCCATCGCGCGGGCGCTATACGTGCCTCCCTGACCACAGTAAAACTTGAGCACTGTTCCGGCAGTCCCTTGGTCCTTTCCTAGCCTTAGCAAAACGCCGATACCGGGCGTTTTATAAGGCCGGCGATCTGAGGAATACCCCTGCATTCGGACAGCAGCGGCGCCGGCACGTCTTGTGTCGGTCGTAGCGGGATCATGACTTGATTTGAGAATTTATGTCTTAGGTCCTGCACATGGGGGAGGGGTTCGCGGGCCTGAGCCTGAAGCAGTTAGAGTCGAGCCGCGGCTGGAGGAGTTTGCCGCTCTTCGTGCACTGAACCAGCCAGCTAGAGCGGAATTGCATTATGCCCTGTGGAGGCCGGCAAAGACCGGGGACTTCACTCTGTCCAGCCGGAGCGCCAGAAAATGCCGAAACCCCGGCCAAATAGCGGGTGGCCGAAGTCCCGGCAACCCTGCAGGGTGAAACTTGGGGTTGGCCGGGAGCGCCTGCCTTAACGTCCGGCGCCCCATAAGTGGGCGCAGGTCAACGCTGTGCCCCAGGGTAGTGGACGGGGTCATTCCTGTGTGGCGTGGCGGATGTACTGGTAGACCGTTTCCCTGCTGATGCCGTAATCGCGGGCGAGAACGACCTTCGGAATGCCATTGCCGGCGCGCTCCACCAGCTCGGCGGCGCGCTCGGGTGTCAGGGTCTTCTTTCTGCCTTTGTAGGCGCCGCGTTGCTGGGCCACGGCGATGCCTTCGCGTTGCCGTTCCCGAATCAAGGAACGCTCGAATTCGGCGAAGGCACCCATGACGGAGAGCATGAGGTTGGCCATAGGGGAGTCTTCGCCGGTGAATACGAGCTGTTCTTTGAGGAACTCCACCCGCACTCCGCGCTTGGTGAGTCCCTGCACCAGGGCGCGCAAGTCATCGAGGTTTCGGGCGAGCCGGTCCATGCTGTGAACGACGACAGCGTCGCCCTCCCGGACGAACCTGAGCATCTCGGTCAGCTGCGGCCGCGCGGTGTCCCTGCCGGAAGCCTTGTCGGTGAAAACCCGGTCAAGGGCAAGCCCCTCGAGCTGGCGCTGCTCGTTCTGGTCAAGGGTGCTGACCCGCACGTAGCCGATACGCTGACCATTCACGGCAGGCTCCAAACTGTGGGCGTGTGAGAACGAGTGTCAGGCCTACCCGCGGACACGTCAAGACCCGCCCGAAGCGGGAACAGGCCCGCCCCGGGGGAAGGGTGGCTGGATTCTTGGACGGGAATACCGTCAGGGTGGTGTAGGTTGCTCTCTGGTCAGGAAACACCCGCCGAATAACTGAAATGAGGACCACCGAGTGGCAGCCGATTACGACGAAGTCCGTTCCGACGTCAAGGAATCCCAGGACAGCTCCCTGGAGGCTCTGAAATCCGCCAGCGCTCCGGATGCCCGCAGCGTCGTCACCGAACTCGACGAAGCCGACGCCCTCGATGAAGGGCTGACTCCCGGCGGGGAAATCGTCTCCGAGGAACTCATCGTCCAAGTGATCCCGCAAGGTGCGGACGAGTTCACCTGCTCATCCTGCTTTCTCGTCCGCCACCGGTCACAGCTCGCACGCGAAGCCAATGGCCAGTCGTACTGCATCGAGTGCGAAGGCTAAATTTATGGGAGCCTGACCCGGGCGGCGGCAGTCCGGTGAGAAGACCGAATGATGCATCCGATGCAATACGCAGCCATCAGCTTTACATAAGGCCAAATATCGGCTTTCTAGAGCCGGGTCTGGCAAGCTGAGTCGAAATTTGGTGCGGCGGGCCAACGTGAATGCGGTACACCGTCGCCGTTCCCGTCGCGCAAGGTCTGACATCTATAGGGAGAAGCTCATGACAACCACTGTGGCCGTCCTGGGAACCGGGATAATGGGCGCCGGCATGGCGCGCAACCTCGCCAACGCGGACTTCGATGTGCGGGTCTGGAACCGCAACAGGGACCGGGCCGAGCCGCTGGCAGATGCAGGGGCCACGATTGCAGGCTCTGCCGCCCAGGCCGTCCAAGGGGCGGATGTTGTCCTGACCATGCTCTTCGACGAGAACGCGGTCACAGAGGTCATGGGGGAGGCGTTGCCCGCCATGCCGAAAGGATCAGTATGGGTGCAGAGCGGGACACTCGGCCTGGAGGCAACGGAGCGGCTCGCCGCCCAGGCAGCTGCTGCCGGCATCGAGTTCGTCGACGCGCCCGTCATGGGCACCAAGCAGCCCGCGGAGGAGGGCAAGCTCATCATTTTTGCGGCCGGGCCAGGCCGGGTACGCGCCGCTCTTGAACCGGTCTTCGAGGCCATCGCTGCACGCACCGTCTGGGTAGGTGAGCGCCCGGGCGACGGGCACCGGCTCAAGCTGGTGGCGAACGCCTGGGTGGTCTCCCTCGTCGCGGCCGCAGCGCAGTCCATCGACCTCGCCGCACGCCTCGGCCTGGACCCCCAGCTCTTCCTGGACACCATCGCCGGCGGTGCCTCGGACAGCCAGTACGCGCAGACGAAGGGCCGGGCCATGCTCGGCGGCAACCTCGCCGCCAGCTTCCCCCTCGAAGGTGCCGCGAAGGACACCCAGCTCATCCTCGAAGCGATGGAGCAGTCCGGAGCCCGCCCGGACCTCATGCAGGCAGTCTCGGGACTGTATGCCGATGCGCTCGCTGCCGGGCACGGCGGGGACGACCTCGCCGCCGTCGTGGCGGCGTTCCGCCGCGGCCACGAAGCGGGGTAGCCTACTTCTTCGTCAGCCGGTACCGCTCGATCTGCCGCAGCCGCCGCAGGAGGCTGTCGCGCCGCGGGTGCGGGACGGCGTCGGCCGGTTCGGCGGTGAGGTCGATGTGCTTGGTGCCGTACTGCCACAGCAGCAGGTCATCCATCAGCCGGTCCGGGCCGGGGGAGTAGCGGTGGTCCAGGGCTTTGCGAACCTCTGTGATGCGGTTGGCGCTGAGCAAACCGGCCAGCTGTACCGTCTGGTTGAGCCCGTGGGCGGCCAGGAGTTCGGCGGCCCAGCCCCAGTCGTCGTCCACCTTGCGGTCCACGTGCGGGAGCAGTGTGCGCCACACGTCCCGGATCCGGTTCGGCGTGAGAGGGGCCGCGCCCTCACCCTCCGTATCCCAGAAGCTTCGCACTTCCTCGTACCGTTCGTGCAGGTCCGCGAACGCTGACTCCACCGTCTCCAGCATTGCCGCGGTGGCAGTGAACTGCCGGTCGAAGTGCGGCGTCCAGGCCCTGGGGTCCTCGGCCTTGAAGCGGATGTCGTGCTCAATTTCGCTCCACGCGTGGGCGAAGATGGTGCGGATCTGGCACTCGAAAAAGTAGCTGCCGTTGGGCTGCAGGTCCGGGTTAAAGACCTGCTGGTACTCCTTCACGGCCTCGTTCTGGATGGTCCGCAGGATCAGGTGCCGGCTCGAGTACCCGTACGTGCCGGACTCGATGGACCCAATGTCCTTCTCCCGGTCGCCGCGGCAGTCGAACAGCTGCCGCTGGCGCTTGATGATGTTGGCCACCGCGGCATTCTCCGCCGGCAGCTTGGTGATCACGCGGATGCCCACCATGTCATTGAGCGTCCGGAACGGATCCGGGAACTTCAGCAGCCGCGGCCCGCCCGGCTCCAGCGGCTCCTCGGTGCGGGAAATCTTCTCCTTGAAAGATTCCACCGTCTTGGTCCGTCCGGTGACGAACAGCGGCGTCACCTCGGTGTCCTTGAGCATGTCGCGCAGGACCAGCAGGACATCCCGGGTAACCAGCTTCAGGGCAGGCCGGACGCGCTCGTAGATCTCCACGTTGTGCTGCACCGACTCGCGCAGCGTCGCATCCAGACTTTCCCAGTTACTCGGCATGATCCCAGCTTACGGCGGGGGTCCGACAGGAGGCCTTACGTTTCGGCCGCCACCGTGGATCCGCGCACCACCAGCGAGCTCTCCAAGGTCAATTCTTCCTGCGCCAGTGCCTGCCCCTCCATCAGCCGGCGCAGCTGCTCCCCGGCCTTCAGTCCCAGCAGCTCTGCGGGCAGGTGCACGCTGGTCAGGCCCGGGCTGCTGGTGGCCGAGTAGGGCAGGTCATCAAAGCCCGCCACGGCCAGCTCCTCGGGAATGCGGAGCCCCTCCACGCGCGCTTCCTGCAGCACACCGTAGGCATGGGTGTCGGTGGCGCAGACGACGGCGGTCACCCCCGCGCGCTGCCAGTCCGGCCAGGCGTCGGCGAAGGCAGCCGCGGCAGCACCGACGTCGATGGTGGTGGCGGGGACGTGTCCGGGGTCCACGGCCATGCCGCGCTCGGCGGCCTCCGCCAGGAAGGCCTCCCGGCGGATGGTGAAGGTCTCCGTTCCCGTGATGCTGTCCAGATACGCCACGCGGCTGTGCCCGGCGTCGGCCAGGTGCGCTGCCAGCTCCCGCGCCCCGTGCGCAACGTCCAGGTTCACCGCCGGCGCGTACTTCTCCAGGCCCGGGGCGTCCAGCAGGACCAGCGGCCCGGCCACGGAGAGGTCGGCCAGAAAGCCGGCGTTCGGCGCGTCCACCAGCAGCCCTGCCGGCCGCAGGGACATGAGCTTGCGCACGTCGTCGGCCTTGGGGAACTCGCCGGAATCCGTGACGGACAGCAACAGCTGGTAGTCCGGGCCCAGCGACTCCCGCACGCCGCCGATCACCTTGGCGAAGAACGGGTTGGAAATGTCCGGCGCCACCAGGATGACAATGGAACTCACCCCGCGGGCCAGCGAACTGCCGATGCCGTCCACCACGTAGCCGAGCTCGGCGATGGCCTCCCGCACCCGGGAGATGTTGTCCTCGGACACCCGGCCCGCGGTCTTGCCGTTGGCCACCAGGGACACCGTGGCCACCGAAACGCCTGCCCGGGCCGCCACCATGGCCGCGGTGATCCGGCGGGGCCGGGCCCGCTGCTGCACCTGTTCCCCGGAATCCATACTTCGATCCTAGTCGCCCCGCGGCTGTCCAGGAGCGGCAGTGCATCAAGCGTTTGACGTGCAGCAACGCCAGGAGCGCGTTAAGCGTTTGACGTAGAGCACAAAACCCTGCCATGATCGCTTCCGGAATACTGAACCCCTGCCGCCCGGGCAGGCCCCAATGACGTGGAGAACCATCGTGGAACCAAATCCGCAGCCGCCAAAAAGCCAAGAGCCCCGGAAGATCATCCTGGACTGCGACCCCGGCCACGACGACGCCGTGGCCCTCCTGCTCGCGCACGGCAACCCCGACATCGAACTGCTGGCCGTCACCACCGTGGTGGGCAACCAGACCCTCGAAAAAGTCACCCGCAACGCCGTGGCCGTCGGCACCATCGCCGGCATCACCGGTGTCCCCTTTGCCGCCGGTTGCCAGCGCCCCCTGGTCCGCAGCATCGAAACCGCGCCGGACATCCACGGCGACAGCGGCATGGACGGCCCCGAACTCCCGCCGTCGAAAATCACGCTGGACCCGCGCCACGCCGTCGACCTCATCATCGACACCGTCATGGCCCACGAACCCGGCACCGTCACGCTCGTCCCCACCGCCGGCCTCACCAACATCGCCATGGCCGCCCGCAAGGAACCGCGCATCGTGGAACGCGTCAAGGAAGTCGTCCTCATGGGCGGCGGCTACCACGTGGGCAACTGGAGCGCCGTGGCCGAATTCAACATCATCATCGACCCCGAGGCCGCGCACATCGTCTTCAACGAGAAGTGGCCCGTGGTCATGGTCGGACTGGACCTCACCCACCAGGCGCTGGCCACCCCTGACGTCGTGGAGAGGATCGCCTCCATCGGCACCACGCCGGCTAAGTTCGTCACCGAGCTGATGGATTTCTTCGCCCACACGTACAAGGACGCCCAGGGCTTCGACTTCCCGCCCGTCCACGACCCCTGCGCCGTCGCCTACGTCATCGACCCCAGCATTGTCAGCACCCGCAAGGTCCCCGTGAACATTGAACTGCAGGGCACACTGACCCTCGGCATGACCGTGGCCGACTTCCGCGCCCCGGCGCCGGCCGACTGCCACACCAGCGTGGCGGTGGACCTGGACCACGCACGGTTCTGGAACCTGGTCACGGACGCGCTGGTCCGCATCGGTGAGCCGGGAACCCAAGGCAGCGCGGCCGACGTCGTACGCCCCGAAAGTGCCCAGCTCACCGCCGGAGGGGTCAAGTAAATGACGACCGCAACCATGGCTGAAACCAAGACCGGCCGCGGCAACATCGCCGCCCTCATGACTGCCCTGCTGGCGGCCTGCGTGGCGTTCCAGCTCAACGCCTCCATGCTCAGCCCCGCCCTGGTGACCATGGGCGAGGAACTCAACACCGACCAGGCCGTCATCGGCCTTTCCCAGACCTGGTTCTTCACGGCCGCCGCCCTGTTCTCCCTGTTCCTGCCCCGGCTGAGCGACATCGTGGGCCGCAAGAAGGTCCTGGTCGGCATGATGGTGCTGATGGCGGCCGGCTCCGTCATCGCGGCCGTCGCCCCGGACGTCACGTGGCTGTTCGTGGGCCGCATCATCCAGGGCGTCAGCGGCCCCACCGTCCCGCTCTGCCTGATCATGCTGCGTTCCGCGGTCAGCAGCCCCCGCAAGTACGGGACCCTGATGGGCCTGATCACGGCTGTCAACGGCGGCGTGGCCGGCGTGGACTCCTTCGTGGGCGGCTACTTCGCCGAGCACTTCGGCTTCCGCAGCATCTTCTGGCTGATGGTGGTGCTGGCCGCCGCGGCGACCGCCCTCATCATGTTCCTCGCCGCCGAAAGCAGGCCAGCCGCCGGAACCCGCATGGACTGGCTGGGCGTGTTCTTCATCGTGGTGGCCGTCGGCGCGCTGCTGACCGCCCTGAACGAGGCCGCCAAGCTCGTTGCAGGATTTAACCCAGGCGTGCTGCTGCTCAGCCTGGCGCTGGTACTGGTGTCCGCAGTGGCCTTCTTCGCCTTCTGGCGGACCGAACAGCGCGCCGCCCAGCCGATGGTGGAGACCGTGCACCTGCGCCAGCGCTCCACCTGGGCGCCGCTGCTGACCACCACCCTCACCATGACCGGCATTTTCGCCGTGATCAACGGCATCGTCCCCGCCTACGTCCAGGCCGCCGTTCCCGGGTTCGGCGTGGGCCCCACCGAGATGTCGCTGGTCATCCTCACCCCGTACGCCCTGCTTGGCTGGGTGGTGGGCCCGCTGAGCGGCAAGCTGGCGCCCGTCCTCGGCTACACCAAGGTGCTGCGCATCGGCCTGCTGGGCAGCATCGCCGCACTCGCCGTGATCGCGTTCCTGGGCCTGGACAGCCTGCCGATGATGATCGCCGGCACGGTCTTGCTGGGCATCATGTACGCCGGTACGGTCAACATCATGCTCAACGGACTCGGCGTTGTCCTCTCGCCCGCCGGCAACCCCGGCTTCCTGCCCGGCATGAACGCCGGCGCCTTCAACCTCGGCGCGGGCCTGAGCTTCCTCATCCTGCCCGCCGTGCTGGTGGCGACGGCGGCACTCGGCGATGCCAGGGCCTCCTACCTCACCGTCGTACTCGTCGGGCTCGCCCTGACCGTCGCTGCGTTCGCGGCCTCGCTGCTGATCCCCAAGCCGGTTGAGGCTGAGGTAGCCCCATGAGCGCCGCCACTGCCGGCGCCGGCCGGATCGTCGTCGTCGGCTCCCTGAACGCCGACCTGACCATCTACTGCGAACGCCTCCCGCATCCGGGCGAGACGGTGCACGGCAACGGGTTCGCCGTGAACCCCGGCGGCAAGAGCGCCAACCAGGCCGTGGCTGCGGGCCGGCTGGGCGGGCACGTCAGCCTGGTGGGCGCCGTAGGCGACGACCCCAACGGCGACATGCTGCTGACCTCCGTGGCCGGCGCGGGCGTGGACGTGGGGCATGTGCGCACGTCCATCGAGCCCACGGGTGTTGCCGTGATCGCCGTCGATGCCAGCGGGGAGAACAACATCATCATCTCCGCCGGCGCCAACGGGACGCTGTCCCCGGCCGATGTGGCCGAGGCGGCGGACGTCCTGGAGGCCGCCGCCGTGGTGAGCCTCTGCCTGGAGGTCGGCATGGAGACGGTGCTGGCGGCGGCGCAGGCAGGGCACGACGCCGGCGCGCAGGTTTTGCTGAATCTCTCGCCGTACGCGGAGATCCCCGACGCCCTGGCCGGCTTGGCGGATGTCCTGCTGGTGAACGCCCACGAGGCCGCGCTGTTCCTGGATTCTACGGTTCCGGGGGCGGACGCGCCCGCCGACGACTGGGATGCCGTACGCGAGCGGTTCGCCGGGCGCGGGATCCAGCAGGTGTTGGTCACCCTGGGTTCGAAGGGTTCCGTGGTGCTGGACTCGGTTGAACGGCTCGTCACCTTCGTCCAGCCCACGCAGGTGCACGCGGTGGACACCACCGGCGCGGGAGATGCCTTCACCGGAGCGGTGGCCGTCCGGCTGGCCGCAGGCGATGCGCTCGCCGATGCCGCCGCGTTCGCTTCCGTGGCCGCGGCGCTGGCGACCACCCGCAAAGGCACCCAGGCGGCATACCCGGAAGCGGCCGACGTCGAACGCCACCTCCGCACGTCCTAGCCAACGCACTCGATGAGCGGGAGCCAGGGCTAAGCGTGCGTGCGCACCTGCACTGAGGCGCGCTCCACCGGCGGGCAGTGGATGCGGGCCGGCCCGTCGGTGGCAGCATCGATGCCCAGGAGCATCCGTACCCCCGCGGCGCCGAGCTCATAGTGCGGCAACGCCACCGTGGACAGCGGCGGGCGGAGGTGCGCGGCGATGACCTCCTGGTTGTCGAAGCCCACCACCGCCATGTCGCCCGGGATGGACAGACCCTGTTCGCGCAGGCCGTCGTACAGGCCCATCGCCATCCGGTCGTTGTAGCAGTACACGGCGGAGGCTCCCCGCTTGAGCAGCGCGGCTGTCGCCAGGTAGCCGCCCTCCTGGTCCGGGTACGCCTCCATCACCAGGTCCGGATCGAACGGGATGCCCGCATTCTCCAGCGCCTCCCGGTACCCCTGCAGCCGCCCGTCCTTGGCCGGGGCCGGAATGGTGGCGTTGATGAAGGCGATCCGTCGGTGGCCGTGGGCCAGCAGGATCTCCGTGGCAGAGCGGCCGCCCTGGACTTCGTCCGGGACCACCGCGCGTGCCCCCTGCTCGCTGGAGAAGCAGTTCACGAGGACAAAGTCCGCTTCCCGCAGCGGCGCGGGGACATCGGCCTGGCGGTGGAACCAGGTGGAGTAGAGGATGCCGCGCACCTTGTACTCCAGCATCATGCTGATGGCGTCCCGCTCCAGCTCGCTGTTCCCCTCGGTGTTGGCGATCAGGAGCGCGTAGCCATGCTTCCACGCTTCATCCTGGGCGCCGTGGATGATCTGCCCGGCGAAAGGGGTGGTGGCGACGCCGTCGGCCACCAGCCCAATGAACTTCGAGGTTCCGCTGACCAGTGTCTTCGCCATGGCGTTGGGCCGGTAGCCCAGCGCCCGGATGGCGTCCTTGACCCGCTGCCGGGTTTCCTCGGCGATCCGCGCGTCCTTCTTCTTGTTGACCACCAGGGACACGGTGGCGGTGGAAACTCCGGCGGCTTCCGCCACCTCGCGGAGGGTGACAGGGTGTGCCCGCTCCGGCGCTTTCGGCGAGGGGCTGCCCGGCCCGGCCGCGGACTTATCCGCGGCATTCTCCTTTGAACTCATCTGCCCTCCTTCAGGAGTATATCCAGCGGCCGGCCTGTCATCCCTTGGTCGCCCCGCTTTCAAGGCCCTGGATCATGGCCTTGTTGAGCACCAGGAACACCAGCAGCAGCGGGGTGATGGTCACGCAGACGGCGGCGAACGTGGCCGTCCAGTCCACCTTGCCCATGGCGCCGATGTAGTTCTGCAGGCCCAAGGGAATGGTCTTCAGCTCCTCTGAGAGGACGAACGTGTTGGCGAAGATGAAGTCGTTCCAGATGAAGATGCTGTTGACCAGCACCACTGTGACAACGGTGTTCAGGGACAGCGGCAGCGTGATCAGCCCGAAGATCCGGTACGGTCCCGCGCCGTCCAGCGACGCGGCCTCGTACGTTTCCTTGGGAATGTATTCGTAGAACGAGGAGAACAGGTAGACGGACATCGGCAGCGAGAACCCGGCCAGCGGGATGATCATTGACTGGTAGGTGTCCAGCAGGTCCACCTTCGAGTAGTCGATGAACAGTGGGACAAGGGCGATCTGGACCGGCACGATAATGCCGATCAGGAACAGCCCGCGGACCAGTTTGCTGAACCGGAACCCCAGCACCTGGATGGCGTAGGCGGCCATCATGCCCAGCAGGACGATGAGGACGTTGGCGCCCATGGTCACCACGAAGCTGTTGAGGATGTTCTGTCCCAGGTTGCCGGTCTCAAACGCCCTGGCGTAGTTCTCCCACGTGAGCGAACTGGGCAGGGCGAACGGGTCCCCGGTGGCGAAGTCGTGCTCGCTGCGCAGGCTGGTGAGGAACAGCCATGCGAGCGGGTACACCTGCACGATCACGATCAGCATGACCAGCACACGGGAGAGGGTGCGGAACAGGTCCGGTCGGCGCTTGCGGCGCTGCGGGGCAGGCCTGGAAGGTACGACGGCGGGCGGCCGGGTGGGCGGGGCTGCCTGGATGGTCATGCGTCTGCCTTCCGCTTAAGCAGGAACAGGATGAGGCCGACGGCCACGAGGCACTCGATCACGATGAACACCGAAATGGTGCTCGCGTACCCGAAGTCCGTGCTGGTGAAGGCCGTCTTGTACATGTAGGTGGTGAGCAGTTCGGAGGACTGGCCCGGGCCGCCGTTGGTCATCAGGTAGGGGATGTCGAAGCCCCGCAGGCCGTAGGTGGTGGCCATGATGGTGGTGGTGATCCAGACCGGGCGGATGTAGGGAAAGCGGATCTTGGTGAACAGGGTCCACCGGGAGGCGCCGTCCAGCACCGCCGCCTCCTCCAGTTCCCTGGGCACCGCGAGCAGCGCCGCGTAGATGATGAGCATGTAGAGCCCGGTGAAGCGCCAGCCCTCAGGCGCCGAGACGGCGGCCAGCACCGTGTTCACGTCCGAAAGCCAGGGGCGTTCCAGGCTGCCCAGGCCAACCCAGGCGAACAGCTGGTTGAGCAGGCCCACCGGTTCCAGCGAGTAGATCCGCACGAACAGGAAGGCGATGGCCACCGTGGAGATCACCGCAGGCAGCAGGTAGAGGGTCTTGACCAGTTCCCGGCCGCGGCGGAGCGAGGTGAGGAGGCTGGCCACCACCAGGGCGCCGCCGAGCTGCAGGACCAGGCAGATGGCGAGGTAGACCAGGGCGTTCGCGAAGGCCCGCCAGAAGATGTCGTCACCGGTGAACATCCGGGCATAGTTCGCCAGGCCGACGAATTCCATATCGCTGATGCCGTTCCAGGAGAAGAAGCTCAGGAACAGGGACTGGAGGATGGGGAACAGGACCGCTGCGCCGTAGAGCAGCAGCGGCGGGAGCAGGAAGACCAGGACGGAGGTCCTCGATCTGTTGGGAAGCATGCGGGTGGGTTGCATGGCGTGCCTTTACGTGAAGGACCGGGCTTACTTGAAGAACTTCGGGGCGTTCTGGGCGATGGTGTTGTCCATCGTGTCGGTGAACTGCTGGGGCGTGATCTCGCCCTGCACCAAGAGGACCAGCTCCTGCTGCAGCCGGGTGTTGGTGGTCGGATCCAGCTGGGTGTCCCATGGCATGGCCTGCTTGGAGCCGAGGTCCTTGGCCTGGTCCAGGGCCTTCCGGTACAGGGGAGTGGCGTTGGCAGGGACGGTGGTCTCGACGTCGGTGGTGGGGGAGAGAGCGCCGGTGGCCGCGTATTCAGCGGGGTACTTCGCCAGGGCGAACTTCAGGAAGTCGCTGACCAGCGGATCGTACGTCTTGGCGTTCACGGCCATGCCGATGCCCGACGGCGAGACGAACTCGTTCGCCGCCGTCACCGATCCGGCGGTGGTGGGCAGGGTGAAGAAGTCGACGTCGTTGCGGACGGCGGGGTTCAGCTTGTCGGTGGCCAAGCTGGACAGCTCCCACGTGCCGATGTTGTACATGGCCGCCTGGCCGGACGTGAACTGGTTCTGCGCGTCGGAGTAGCCCTGGGCGGAGAAGCCGTCCTGGAAGCACTTGGCCTTGCCCAGTTCCGCCATCCAGTTGACCGTCTTCTGCCCGGCGGCGTCCGCGAACTTGGCCTCGCCCTTCTTCAGTTTCTGCACAAACTCCGGGCCGGCCGCGCGGAAGGGCTGGTAGGCGACGTACCTCTCCAGTGGCCACTGGTCCTGTCCGTCGATGGCGATGGGGGTGATGCCTGCGCTGCGCAGTGCGGTGCACATGGCCGGGATGTCGTCGAGCGACTTCGGGACTGGCACGCCGGCCTTGGCGAACAGGGCCTTGTTGTACCAGATGTATTCCAGCTCGTACTGGAACGGGATCATGTAGAGGGAACCGTCGTCGAACCGCTGGTAGTCCAGGGCGCCGGGGCGGTATTTGTCGTAGATGCCCAGCGTCTTCAGGAGCTTTTCGGCGTCGAGCATCTTGCCCTGTTTGGCCAGCTGCTGCGCGAAGGGCGTTGCGTCCGTGTCGAACAGTTCGGGCAGCTTGTTGGCCGCCGCCAAAGTCTCAAGCTTCTGGATGTAGGACGGCCGGTCCGGGGTGGTGATCAGGTTCAGTGCGAAGCCAGGGTGGTCCTTGCCGTAGTCGTCCGCGAGCTTCTTCATGATGTTGATGACGGCGCCGTCGGCGGGGCGCGACAGCAGCCAGGAGATCTCCCGGGGCTTGATGTCGCCGGTGGGGGCCACGTTGGAGGAGTTGGTGGAGCCTCCGCTCCCGCAGCCGGTGAGGGCGAGGGCGGTAACAGCTGCGACGGCGGCAGCGCGGAACAGGTTTTTCATTGCGGCAATCTCCTTTGATTGGAGCGGATCTTTTTCGGACGGGTCGGGTGGAACGGAGGGGTATTCAGTTGTCGGTGCGCTTGCGTACTTCGAAATCGGTGAGGGTCACGGATCCTTCGCCGGCGAAGACGCCTATTCCGCCGGTGGGAAGGTCATAGATCCGGGTGCTGAGGGCCACCTGGCGGTCCACGACGGCGACGCACAGGTCCCCGTCCACCACCACTTCCAGGGTGTGCCGGCCGGGTGGGAGGTGGCAGGGGCGTTCGAGTTCGACGGCGAACGGGACGTCGCCGGATACGTGCCACTGCGCGTTGCCGGTGACGGCCCGGGGCCAGCGGTCGAAGACCAGGCGCCCGCGTTTCGGTTCGAGGCGGAGGATGTAGGAGTGGTCGCCGTCCGGGGTGGAGCGGAGCAGGATCCCGCACTCGGTGGTGCCGGGCGCAATGTCCAGTACTGCCCTGGCATAGAACTGGGTGGGCATGTCGTTTTCCGGGACGACGGCGGCGTACCCGTCCGGGACGTCCAGCCGGAGGGGCAGCCTGCCGGAGAGGGGCCGGTCCTCAACCTGCAGGGGCACCCCGTCCCAGAAGCTGTCCACCAGCTCGTCAGGAAAGCCGAATGCCAGCGTCCCGTCGGCGTTCTGCCGCGCCTCCAAAACGGCCATGGTGCCCGCCCACTGCCAGGCGCCGTCGTCGGAATTCCCTTCCTTGCTGGCGATCCAGCCGAAGAAGAACCGGCGGCCGTCCCGCTCCGCGGTTTTTGCGGCGTAGAAGGCGCGCCCATCGATGCTGTCCAGGGCAGGGACCGTCCACGGGCCGGTGGGACTCTTGGCCATGCGGTACCGGGTGGTGAAGGTTTCGGAGAATTCGGAATAGACCATGTACCACCAGCCGCCCCACTGGAAGACATCCGGGCATTCATGGGTGATGTAGCGGCGGGGATCCCAGAAGGGGTCCGTGTGCGTCCACGCCATGAGATCGGTGGAGACGCACTGGGCGATGACGCCGCGGCGCCTTTCCGGACCTTCCGAATGCCGGGCAGCCAGGAGCATGCGCCACAGGCCGGCCTCCTCGTCGCGGAAGACGAAGGGGTCCCGCCAGTCGGCTGACTCGTATCCGTCCGGGGCGCCGAAGGTGAGTTCCGGGTGTTTGGTCCAGCTGCCCATGCCATCCGTGCTGGTGGCGTGCATGACCAGTTGCAGCGGCAGTCCGTCCGCACCCAGGTTGGCGGGGTTTTGGCCGGTGTAGAAGAGGTGGTGGATGCCGGACTCGTCGGTGACGATGCTGCCGGTGTAGCAGTTGAAGTCCGGATCCTCAGTGGTCCCGTGGGGAAGGGCCACGCCGTGGTCCTGGAACTGGATGAGGTCCTTGGTGGTGACCAGGTTCCATGCGGTGCCCGGTTTGGGCTCGCCGCGGACCTCGTGGAGATAGAAGAGCTGGAACTCTCCGTCTTTCTGGAAGGGGATCAGGTCGCCAACCCAGGCATCGGCGGGCTGGAAGAAGACTGGATAGCTCATCGGCGGTGATGTCTCTCTGCTAAAGCGTTTGATCACCATGAAGGTAGCGCGGAAAAGCGCGGTGATCAAGCGTTTTAGCAAAGATGTTTTTTCATTTGCGGCCGGTAGGTGCCCATTTTGCTGAAACGCTTGACCGGTCCAGCAGGCCCCGGGTATCTTCTCCTGCTTAAGCGCTTAATCAACAGGAGGATTCCGCGGGACCAGTGAGGGTTCCGCCGATCCCGGGCGCCCGGCGATGACGCCATCCCATGAGAGGAAGTCGATGATGACCCATGCCGTATCCCGCCGCCATGTCCTGCAGGGCACCGGAGCAGGAGCCCTCGCCCTGCTCGGCAGCGCCACCAGGCGCCCCGCCCCTGCCAAGGCGCAGAATTCCCTGCGTGCGCACTTCCATATGACGCCACCGTCGGGCTGGCTCTGTGATCCGCAGCGCCCGGTGTACGTTGGTGGCGCCCACCACCTGTACTACCTGCACTCCAGCACCAACAACGGGCAGGGCGGCTGGGACCATGCCACCACCACCGACGGAGTGGCCTTCAGCCACCAGGGCGTCGCGTTGCCGCTGCAGCCGGACTTTCCCGTCTGGTCCGGATCGGCAGTGGTGGACACCGCCAATTGCGCGGGCTTCGGCGCGGGCGCCATCATCGCGCTCGCCACCCAGCCCACGGACGGGATCCGCAAGTACCAGGAGCAGTATCTTTACTGGTCAACCGACGGCGGATACACCTTCTCCGCCCTGCCGGATCCGGTGATTCCCAATACCGACGGGCGGGCCGCCACCACGCACGCGGAGATCGACAACGCGGAGTGGTTCCGCGACCCGAAGATCCACTGGGATGCGGCACGCAACGAGTGGGTGTGCATCATCGGGCGCGCCCGGTACGCCGCCTTCTACACGTCCGCCAACCTGAGGGACTGGCAGCTGCAGCGCAATTTCGACTATCCGAACCACGCGCTGGGCGGCATCGAGTGCCCCGACCTCTTCGAGATGACAGCCGGCGACGGGACGCGGCACTGGGTGCTTGGCGCCAGCATGGATGCCTACAGCATTGGGATGCCCATGACCTACGCCTACTGGACGGGGACGTGGGACGGCGGCCAGTTCCTGGCCGACGACGTTGACAACCCGCAGTGGCTGGACTGGGGCTGGGACTGGTACGCGGCGGTGACATGGCCTTCTGTCGGCGCGCCGGACACGAAGCGATATGCGGTGGCGTGGATGAACAACTGGAAATACGCTGCGCGGGATGTGCCCACCGACGCCACCGACGGGTACAACGGACAGAACTCCATCGTCCGGGAGCTGCGCTTGGAACGCCAGCCCGGCGGCTGGTACAGCCTCCTGAGCAGCCCGGTCAGCGCGCTCGCCGGGTATGCCACCTCCACCACGGTGCTCCCCGACCGGACGGTGGATGGCAGTTCGGTCCTGCCGTGGAACGGGCGCGCCTATGAGCTGGAGCTGGACATCTCCTGGGGTTCCGCGGCGAACGTCGGGGTCTCGGTGGGCCGCTCCGCTGACGGCTCGCGGCACACAAATATCGGCAAGTACGGGGCCGACCTGTATGTTGACCGGGCCTCCTCGGACCTGGCCGGGTATTCCCTGGTGCCGTACACGCGGGCCGCGGCCCCTATTGATCCGGCTGCCCGGTCCATGCACCTGCGCATCTTCGTGGACATGCAAAGCGTGGAAGTATTCGTCAACGCCGGGCATACGGTGCTTTCGCAGCAGGTGCATTTTGCCGACGGTGATACCGGAATCTCCTTCTATACCGACGGCGGTCCGGCAACCTTTTCCGGGATCACTCTCCGGGAGTTCGCGGCGGTGGTTGCCTGACGCGCATCAGCGCAGCGCGTCCAGGGTGACCCCGGTGTGCTGTGCGAGCTGCGCCAGCAGTGCGTCCTGGAACGTGGGGTCGGTGGCGGCCGGGTGCGGCTTCTGCCGGTGCTGGTGGTACCAGTAGCCACCGCTGGCCAGCGCGGCCGGGTCGTCGCTGGTGGCCAGCCACTCCTGGGTGCGGTGGCCCAGTTCCAGGTTGTCCGGTGCCGACCGGCCGCCCATCCGGGTGGGCACCCAGCCGGGGTCGACGGCGTTGCTGGCGACGTGCGGCACCAGGCGGGCCACCGCTGCCGACAGCGCAGTGACGTGGAGCTTCGTGGTGGAGTAGGAGGCCGTCGTCGTCCGTCCTGACCAGTCCAGGCCGTCCAGGCCGGTGTCCCCGCCGCGGTGCATGCCGCTGCTCAGGTAGATGAGGCGGCGCGGCCCGGGGATGAGGGCGGTCAGCAGGTACGGGGCGACGACGTTGACGGGCAGCAGGGCCGGGCCGTCCAGGATTCCGGCGTTGTGGATGACAGCGTCGAGGCCGCCGATCCCGACGGCCTCGTTCGCGATCTGACGGACCTCCTCCTCGATGGCCAGATCCCCCACGACGCACTGCGCCCCCTGGTCCAGCAGGTGCTGCACCGCGGGGATGCGCCGGGAGGACCTGGCGTGCACGATCACCTCATGCCCGTCCCGCAGGAGCGATGCCGCGGCTGCCCGGCCCAGTCCGTCAGTCGATCCGGTGATGAAGACGCGTGCCATGCGGGGCCCTCCCGTTCGTGGATTTGACCCCACGCTACTCCAGGGCGGGCTTAAGGCCGTTTCCGGCGAAGGAACAGCGCCAGCAATACTCCGAAGGCAAGGAACAACAGGCCCACTGCCAGCTTGCCGGTATCGACACCGGGGCTTCCCGGCCCGCTGTCAGCTGCGTTGGCGGCGACACCACCTAAGACCAAGAGGCCGCCTGCGAGGACGGTTCCGAGCAGGTACCTGCGAATGGTGCGATTCATCATGGGAGAGTTCTCCTGAAAAGTTGGTTTGGGCTTATTGGTCAGCCCGGAGTCGGCTCGGTTTCCGCTAGGGACGCGGAGGTGCCGCAACTAGTCAGGAGATGAACCGGGGTCGAAGGACACCGGTGCGGGGGGAGCGAGCAAACGGCCTTGGGCGGCGGTGGTGCCAGCCACTGCAGCAGGGAATCGATGTGAGCACATCCAGGCAGGCGCCGCCGGGTCATTGCCACCGGATGAGTTGCTTCCGCCAGCGGCGCCGGGCAGGGCAGACGGCACGTCCGACGGCATGCGGAACGGGGCGCCGCCCGGGCCCGCCTTTGGGACCAGGGCCGTTGCGGCTGCAGGCTTCAGCCCCGAGTCACAGGCAGGGCCGGGGTTGGACAGCACGCGGTGGCTGAGGGGAGGGGCGGAGGCGATTTCGGGGCCGGCATTCGCCTGCTGCGGTTCGGCGGCCCGGGAAGGCGCGTCCTCACCGGGCAGCGGGATGGCGGCAGGAGGGGCAGGTGCCGCCGTCGGGGGAGCGGCCGGTGTGACCACGGGCAGGGGAACAGTGTTGATGACCGGGTCAAGGACAGGCTGAAGGGGTTCGAGGACTGTATCCGCCAAAGGAACGGCAGTGGCCACTGTCCCGCCGACGACGCTGTTCACGGCGTCAACGGGATCCGCTGCTGCCGCCACCGTTCCTGCCGGCACGGCCGTGGTGACCACCGGAACAGTCTGAACCAGTTGGTCGGCCAAACCGGCGGTGCTGGTGACTGAGCTCAACGTAGTTCCGGCAGTTCCCAGGAGCGGGTCGCTGGAAGTGGAAGAGTCGGCGGACGCGCCCGTGGCGGACAGAGCCACCCACGCGGCTACTGCGGCCACGGCGATCAGAAGGGGGCGAAGAAACGCCCAGGCGCCCGGTTTCGACTTCACTTAGTACGCCTCCCCCCGGGCATAGGTGCAATCAGTGCTATCCACCATAGGCGCAGGTCAGAGGCAGAGTCCAAGCGGCGGGACTACCGGGAGCATGGCGCTCCGAGTGCCCGGCAAGGGTCAGACGGCGTCCGTCGGGGCCGCGCGGTGGTCGATGTCTGCGGCCAGGGTGTCAATGCGGTCCATGGCTGCGTTGAGCTTTTCGACGGCGGCCCACAGCTCGGGCTGCTGCTCCCGGACCTGCTCCAGGCTGGTTCCTGCCGAGCGGAGCGACCCGAGGTCGAAGCTGACGTTGGTGCGCGCACCTGCCACCGCGGCACGGAGGGCGCCGAAGGCGACGACGACGTCTGCAACCAGCGCACGGTTGCCTTTGGTTGCGAGCCAGGCGAGGTCTTCGATGGCCTCGATGGCGCGTTCGCCCAGGACCGCGGAGGATGCGGCGGCTTCCAGGGAGGCGTTGCGGATGGCTTCATCCCGCTCCGGCCCAGGCTCGAGGCGGAACGCGGCCCCGAACGCTTTGGAGGCGGAGGCATCTTCGTCGGCCAGGCGCAGGGCTTCCCGGCGCAGCGCCCGGGCGCGGTCCCGGATCCGGCCAGGCTCCCCGCCGTCGTCCCCGCTGCTGCCTTCGCTGTAGCCGGCGACCATCGAGGTCAGCGACGCCGCCATCGCCAGCATCAGGCCCGTTCCCGCCCCGCCGCCGGGCGACCCGGTGGACTCCGCCAGCGCGCGCGTCCATTCCTCAACCGTCGATTCCTGCGTGGTCACTTCTTCCATGTCCTCAGCCGTGCCCATAAAGGAGGGCCGCTAAACGAAGCGGCTGGAAGGCAACCCTGTAGTCTCGGCACATGGTGCAGCGGCATAGGTATGACTACGGCCCCGACCCCAGCCAGTGGGGCGAGCTGTTCCTGCCGGATATTCCGGCTGGAGCCACGCACCACGGCGTGGTGGTGGTGATCCACGGCGGCTACTGGCGCTCAACTTACGGTGCAGAGCTGGGGGAGCCGCTGGCGAAGGACCTGGCGGAGCACGGCATGGCCGCCTGGAACCTGGAGTACCGCCGGGCGGGCAACGGCGGGGGCTGGCCCGGGACCTTCCAGGACATCCTGGCGGGCATCGACAAGCTCGGAGACCTCGCGGAGTCGCACAACCTGGACCTGGGTAGCGTAGTGGCGCTGGGGCATTCGGCAGGCGGGCACCTTTCCGTGTGGGCCGCGGGGCGGGGCCGGTTGGTTGAGCTGGGCGTCCGGGACATTAGCGACGGCGTCCGGCTCACCGGGGTGGTGAGCCAGTCCGGCGTCCTCAACCTGGCCGAGGCCGAACGCCTTAACCTCAGCAAGGGTGCCGTCCGTAACCTGCTGGGTGGACCGTCGTCGGAATTCCCCGAACGGCACCGCTGCGCCGACCCCATGGCCGCGCTGCCGCTGGACGTCCCGGTCTACGCCGTCCACGCCGAGCACGACGAGGACGTGCCCCTCAGCCTGTCCATGACATACGTGGAAGCGGGCCGGCGCGGGCCCGTCCCGCCGGAACTTGTGGTGGTCCCCGGCGACCACTTCGCCCTGATCGATGTAACAACCCAGGCTTATGCCACATGCCGGGAGCTGGTCCGCGGGCTGCTCCGCTGACACGAACTGCTCCGCGGCCGCTGTTTCTGGCAGAGTATGAGCATGCTCACAGTAATTGGCGAAGGCCTTGTCGACGTTGTCCAGCGCGCCTCCGGGATCGAGGCCCACGTGGGCGGCAGCCCGCTCAACGTCGCGGTGGGCCTGGCCCGGCTTGACCACCCCGTCCAGTTCATCGGCCGCTACGGCCGCGACGCCTACGGGGACGCCGTGGCCGCGCACCTGCGGTCCAGTTCCGTGATGCTGCCGGTTCCGCCGGATGAGCTGCCCACCAGCGTGGCCACCGCACTGATTGACGACGACGGCGCCGCCACCTACACCTTCGACCTCGCCTGGGAACTTCCCGGCCTCACCGACCGGATCGGCTTCATGCTGCAGGGCACCACCCTGCTGCACACCGGCTCCATCGCCACGATGCTGGCGCCGGGTGCCACCGAGGTGCTGGCCGCCGTCGAATATGCGCACCCGTCCGCCACCATCAGCTTCGACCCCAACTGCCGGCCCAGCATCATCACCGACGTGGACTATGCCCGCCGCCAGGTGGAAAAGTTCGTGGCCCTCTCCGACGTGGTCAAGGCCTCCGACGAGGACCTCGCCTGGCTCTACCCCGGGCAGGACGTGCTGGACTCGGCACGTAAATGGCTGGCCATGGGTGGCGAAGAGGGACCGGCGCTGGTGGTGGTCACCCGCGGCGCGGAGGGCCCTTGGGGCGCCTGCCGGGCCGGCGAAGCCTCCGTTCCCGCACCCACCGTGGAGGTGGCCGACACCGTAGGCGCGGGCGACTCGTTCATGGCGGCCCTCCTCTCCGGCCTGGTGGACCGGGAACTCGACGGCGCCCAGAACCGCCAGGACCTGCGCGACCTTCCGGCGGAGACGCTGGCCGAACTGCTGGAACATGCTGCCCGCGCGGCCGCCGTCACGGTCTCCCGCCCGGGCGCCAACCCTCCCACCCGCGCGGAGCTGCACGGAGTGGTGGCCGAAGAGGGCTAGGGCCAAACGATTGCTCCGCAGATGCCGTTTTGAGCGTTCAAAAGGACATTTACGGAGCAATCGATGGGGTGGGCCTACTCCTTTCCGAGTCCCGCTGCCGGTGTCTTCACGTTCGTGACGCTGTTGAGGGCTCGCAGGTCGAAGATGCCGCTGATGTCGGCCTGCTTGGTGGTGCCGGCCGTGACACCGTCGGCGAGGAGCTTCTGGTAGGTCCCGGCCAGCGGATCCACCGTGAACACGATGTTCTTCAAGGACCGGTCAATCACGTCGGCTTTGAGCTCCGCGCCGGCAGCTTCCTTCAGCGCTGCATTGATCACGCCGGCTTTCTCGGAGTCGGACGCCTTATTCAGCCACTCAACCGACTTCACGTGGCCTTTCAGGAGCGCCTTGACGGTGTCCGGATGGTCTGCGGCGAATTTCTGGTTCACGATCAGGATGGTGGTGGGGAACTCGCCCGGTTTGCCGGTCAGCGAGCCGTCCCACAGGTCCTTCTCGTCCACCAGCACCTTCGCTCCCGCGGTCAGTACGAGCCTTGACGCCCACGGTTCAGGCAACCATGCGCCGTCGATCTTTCCGTCCTGAAACAGCTTCAGGGTCTGGGCATTCTCGGTGGGGTTGATGGCCACATCGCCGCTGCCGTCCACGTTGGTCTTGTAGCCCTGCGCGGTGAGCCAGGCGCGGAGTGCCACATCCTGCGTGCCGCCAAGCTGCGGGGAGGCGAGGATTTTGCCCTTGAGGTCGGCCGCCGAGCTGATCTCCGGCTTGACCACCAGCTGGGCGCCGCCGGCGGCAGCGCCGGCGATGATGTTCACCGACTCGCCGCCGCTCTTGACGAACGAGTTGATGGCCGGGTTGGGGCCGATGTAGGTGGCATCAATGGCGCCGGCATTCAGCGCCTCGATAGCGGCGGGGCCGGCGTTGAACACCTGCGTGCTGAGGCTCGTGCTGCCCAGTTCATCGGCGATGAAACCCTTGCTGACACCCACCAGGGCGGGGGCATGGGTGACGTTGCCGAAATAGCCGAGCTTCAGCTCCGCGGCGGGGCTTCCGGATGGAGCAGCCTCCTGGGTGGCGGCCGGGGTGCCGCTGTTGACGGAAGAGGCGACGGCGACGCCCCCGCCAATGAGCGCCAGGACGGCTGCGGCGATGCCGATCTTCAGGCCAACAGGGCGCTTCGGCCGGGCCGGCTCACCGGCGACGATACGGGTGGAACCTTGCTGGTTCCGGGGACTCTTGTCCTGCTGGTTTGCCATGGGGAAATCCTTTGCTGGGGCGGATGCTGAGACGAGGTTACGGAGCACCCATTCGCCCCACAATCACCTCCGTAGCAGGCGTTCACCGGACGACGCGAACGCTCAACGCGGCGTCGCGGAGCGTCAAAAAACGTCGCGCAGCGTCTTCGTCCGGCAGTGGCACGCCTGCCTGTCATTCAAGTGGAAGGCGTCAGCGGGAACCGGCCCTGATTTGTTCGGCGCGGTGGTGGGTACGTACGCGGCATGGGGGCAATGGAAAACTCATCAAGGAGACGCTCATGTTGCTTTGGATCGCTATTATCATCGCCGTTCTCTGGCTTCTCGGACTGCTCGCTAACATCGGCGGCGGCCTTATCCACATCCTTCTGGTCGTCGCGGTTGTCGTCCTGATCTTCCACTTCCTCCGCGGCAGGTCCCGCGTCTAGGCATGGCCAGCGTCCCCGCCGCCAGCCGGTGCGCCGGCGGCGGGACGCCAGCATGTCAGGCCGCCTTCACCAGGGGCAGTTCGTCCCAGTGCGTGGTGTACCGCGGCGAGCACATGTCCCGCTTCATGGTCCAGTCCAGGCCGGACCTGATGCCTGCATGGCCCAGGCCGATTGAGCCGCGCCCAAAACGGCGGCTCACATCCTCCAGCAGCGGCCCGATGCCGCGCTCCTCATGCCGGTTCTCGAACAGCTCCAGCGGCGGCTGGTTGCCGCTGGGCCGCAGGTCAGTAAGCATCAGGCCGGCCTTGGCATACTTGAGCCCGTCCCGGATGCTCGGCAGCAGCGCATGCGCGGCCTTGGTCAGCAGAAGCGGGTCGGCTGTGGGCATCGGGAGGGAAACACACACGGACGGGTAGGCCTGTTCGTGGTTCCTGAAGGGCGACGTGGCGGCGTAAGCGGTCAGGACTTTCGCCTGGAGTCCGTGCTTCGAGAGCCTGGCGCTGGCCTGCTGCCCATAAATGCTGAGCACCTCCCGCAGGCCTGCAGCGGTGGTCACCGGCGTGGCGAAGGAGCGGGAGAAGATCAGCTGGTCACGGCCAATGCGTTCCTCCTCCATGGGAATGCAGGCAGTTCCGCGCAGTTCCAGGACCGTGCGCATCAGCACCACCGAGAACCTGTCCCTGATCGCCACCGGGTCGGCTCGGACGAGGTCCAGCACGGTGAAGATCCCCATGGCGTTCAGGCGTTTGGACAGTGGGCCGGCGATGCCCCAGACCTCGTCCACTGGCAGCCGGGCCATCAGAGCCTCCCGCGCGCCAGGCGGGACGGACTCCCAGAGGCAGACGCCGCCGAACGCGGCATTGTTCTTGGCCCACTTGTTGCACAGCTTGGCGAGCGTTTTGGTGGGGGCGATTCCGACGCAGACCGGCACCCCCACGTTCCGGCGGACAGCATCCTTCATCCTGCGCCCCAGGGCCAGCAGCTGGTCCGGCCCACCTTTGACGCCCAGGAACGCCTCGTCGATGCTGTAGACCTCCAGCCACGCCGAGTACCTCCCCAGCAGTTCCATCACCCGGGCACTGATGTCGCCATACAGCTCGTAGTTGCTGGACCTGGCCACCAGCCCCCACTCCTTGGCCCGCGGTGCGATCTTGAACCAGGGCTCGCCTGTGGCAATGCCAAGCGCCTTGGCCTCGGGGGAGCGCGTGACGGCGCACCCGTCATTGTTCGACAGCACCACCAGGGGCCTGCCCTCCAGGGACGGATCGAACGCGCGCTCCGCGGAGGCGTAGAAGCAGTTGACGTCCACGTGGGCGATCTGCGGCAGCTGCCGCATGATGGCAGGCCTAGCCATTACCGCACTCACACGTGGTGCAGGCACCTGGTGGCAACGCCCCAGATGGTCAGCTCGGACAGTGCGGCCACGCGGATATCCGGATACTTCGGGTTCTCCGCCTGGAGGACGACGCCTGCGGGCGTGATCCGCAGGCGTTTGACCGTCAGTTCGCCGTCAAGGACCGCCACCACCACCGAACCGTCCTTGGGCTCCAGCGCACGGTTCACGATGAGTTCGTCGCCGTCGCTGATGCCGGCGCCCTCCATCGAACTTCCGGTCACCCTCACCACGTAGGTGCTGGTGATGTCCTTGATGAGGTGCGCGTTCAGGTCGATCCGGCCGTCGAAATAGTCCTGCGCCGGGGACGGAAACCCCGCCGCGACAGCCACCGGTGAGATCAGCACCGAGAACAACGAGGCGCCCGCATCTATCACGCGGGGACCGACAATAACGCCCACAACACACCTCTATTCGAAAATATGTTCGATAAGTTCAGTGTAGCTCCGGCCGCTGACAAGGGCACCCCTCCGGCGGGGCTGGAATGGGCGCCGGCGTGCGAAGGGGGCTGGGACGCTTGGGGCTAGGCTGGGACTATTGCCGGCTTTTGGGGGGAAGCGGATGCGAAGTGTGGAATTGTGGCTGGTCCCGGCGGTGCTGCTCGGTGCGTTGACCGGGTGCGAGTACAGCGGCCCGCCGGATCCGCGCGCCTCGGAGCTGGAGGAGATGCGGAACTGGTCCGCGCAGCAGTTGCAGCCCGCAGTGCCGGGCCAGTTCGCCGGTTCCACCAGTTCCAACACCACCGTCAGCTTTGGCTTTGCCGCGAAGCAGGGCAGCTATGAAGTGCACTTCATCTGTGACGGGCCCGCCGAGACCCAACTCTCGCTCGCCACCGACGCCGGCGCCGAGGTCCTCGCCCCGGCACAGGTTCCCTGTGACGGGAACATCTTCAAGGCGCAGGTGGCGCTCGCCGCCCAGGGGGTGGAGTTCATCATGAGCCCCGGCGGCGGCACGGAAGGCAGGTACGCGTTCAGGCTGGTTCCCGCGCAGCAGGAGCTGCCCACCACGTTGCTCCACAGCGCCGGCGGCCAGAAGGCCATCGTCCATTCGGGGCAGTGGTCAGCCCCGCGTGTGCCGGCCCAGCTCAAGGGAACCCTGGGCAACGACGGCGCCGGCTGCGTCATCCTGCTGGCCGAAGGTGGTGACGACTACACGTTGATCTTCCCCGAAGGGTCGCGGTTCGACGGCGAAACCCTGCTCCTGCCCGCCGGGCCGCCGCTCTCCGCCGGAAGCCGCATGTCGCTCGGGGGTGCCCGCGTGGCCGCGAACGAAAGCCTGAGCATGTGCCTGAACTACGGCAGGCTCCTGTCGGTGGATACAGCTGCTGTCCTTCCCTGACGCCCGGACCGCCCGTCCTGCCTTCGTCCACAGCACCGCACTGGAACGCACGACGGCGGCGGAACCCCACGTAGACTTGCAGGATGCGGCTGGTTGCAAGCGATATTGACGGAACGATCCTCGGGCATGACGGAAAAATCAGCCCGCGCACTGTCCGCGCCTTCCACGCCTGCCGTGATGCCGGCGTCGAACTCGTCTTCGTTACCGGCCGGCCGCCGCGGTGGCTGCACCCGCTTGAGGAACAGCTGGACCATACGGGCCGCGTGATCTGTTCCAACGGCGCGGTGGTCTGGGACCTCGAGGCGGACCGCCTGGTCTCCGCCCGCACCCTCGCCCTCGATGCTGTCCTGGAGGCGCGCCGCATCATCAAGAAGCTTCGCCCGGCTGCGCTGTTCGCCGCCGAGACGCTCACCCGGTTCCACCTCGAACCCGGCTTCATCGAGAACGAATCCAGCGAGTTGCTGGCCGAATTCACCCCGGCGCCGCTGGCTGAAACCCTGGCCGGCGACGATGCCGTGGTGAAATTCCTCGCGATCGTCCGCGACGGCACGCCGGACGAATTCCTCGCCGAAGTGGGTCCCGCCGTCGAACACCTGGCTGCCGCCACCCACTCCTCGCCCGGCGTCGCCATGCTCGAGCTGTGCGTGCCAGGGGTCAACAAAGCTGTGACGCTGGCCGAGTACGCCGCGGGGCTGGGAATCGACGCCGCTGACGTGGTGGCGTTCGGCGACATGCCCAACGACATTGAGATGCTGCGCTGGGCCGGACACGGCTACGCCATGGCCAGCGGCCATCCGGATGCCATCCGGGCCGCGGACCGGCAGGCGCCGCATTTTGACGACGACGGCGTGGCCCAGGTTCTGGAGGCCCGGCTCGCCGCCCTCGGCGTCCAGTTTTCCTGATTCTTCCAGCCGGCGCTCACCTGGCGTTTACCTTCCTCCCCTAGCGTGAACCGGAGCAGGCACCGTCCTGCGCTCGAAGGGGGTTACCGATGGCAAGGAATGCCAAGCAGCATGCGGCGGACGTCCCGCTGCGCAAAGCAACGCCCGCTCCGCACTGGAAACAGCTGCGCCAGGGCGACCGGGTCCGCGTCCTGCTCTCCCCGGGCTTTGAGGCGGGCGGCATCGTGGACACCGTCACCGCGGACCACACGGCGGTCTGGGTCCACCTCGACGGAGGCCGGGGCCGGACGCTGCTGCACTGCGCAGACGGCGTGGACATCGTCCCCTGCGGAGAGACCGGCTGCCGGGACTGACCGCCGGGACGGTTTGCTGATAATGGCGCGGCAGGTCCGCGGTACGCTCGCAGTGTGACCCTGCCCTTCTTCCAGCACCCGGACGGCGACGGCCGGCAGCTTCCGATCGCCATGGCCCACCGCGGGTTCTCCGCTGAGGGGCTGGAAAACTCCATGGCTGCGTTCCGCGCCGGCGCCGACCTGGGCTTCCGGTACCTGGAAACAGACGTGCACACAACGGCCGACGGCGTGCTGCTGCTTTTCCACGACGAGACGCTGAACCGCGTTACGGACGGCCGCGGCAAGGTGGCGGAGCTGGCGGCCGGGGACGTGGCGCGCGCCAGGATCAACGGCCGCGAGCCCATTCCGACGTTCGACGAGCTGGTCACCGAACTCCCCGATGCCCGGCTGAACCTCGACGTCAAGGAGTGGGGCTCGGTCCGCAGCACCGCCGCGGCCATTGAGCGGCACCAGGTGCACCACCGGGTGCTGGTCGCCAGCTTTTCGGACCGGCGGCGGCGGGCAGTGCTGAAGCTGCTCAGCCAGCCGGTGGCATCATCGGCGGGGGTGGGCTCCAACGCCCTGTTCACGTTCCTGGGGCCGCTGCTTCCCGGCCCGCTTTTCCGGCCGCTGATGCGGTGGGTCCTCCGCGACGTCCACGCCCTGCAGGTGCCCGTACGCTACGGGCGCATCCCCGTGGTCACCCCCGGCTTCATCCGCCGCGCACATTCCCTGGATCTGGCGGTACACGTCTGGACGATCAATGACACCGAGGAGATGCACCGCCTCCTGCACCTGGGCGTGGACGGCATTGTCACGGACCGGGCGGACCTGCTCCGTGAGGTGCTCATGGAGCGGGGAGAATGGCCGGGCCAGCCATCCGCCTGAATCCGCTCCTGGCCAATACCCGGCCGCCGCTGGTTCCACCCAGCGCCGGCCGGCTTGCCCCGGTCGGCCTAACTCCGTCCCGTGCTGGTGGACGGGTCCTGGTCGCCCTCGGTGGGATCGGCCCGCAGCTCATCCGGATTGCTCTCCGGAAGCCCGCCGGACCCCCGGACGCTGCCTCCTGACCTTGCCGTACCGCCAGGTGCGGCCGCGTCTCCGGCCAGGGCGCCGCCGTCGTTCCCGGCGTCTGTATCTGTCTCATCCGTGTCCCCGCCCAGCGGACTGCTGGACACTGGGCCTGGCGCCGCGCCCGCCTTCAGGCCGGGAGCCTTCTGCTTCTCCGCCTCCATGGCGTTCGAGCCCTCGCTCAGGGACGAGTGGACCTCCACGTCGTCATTGGGGTCCGTGGGATCGGGTACGTCCAATTTCTCCGTGGGCTTGGATGTCCCGGCCAGATCCTCCATGGCGTTCTCCGCTGCCTTGCCGATGCTGTCGCCGATTCCCATGTGACTGCTCCTTCCGAGATCACCGGCCGTCGCCCCAGCGGCGCCCGGCCCTACTCCTCCAGAATTATCAGCATGCTTACAATTAGTCCAGAGCTGGGGCACCGGACCGCAGCCGGAGAGGAAGGACAGAAGCACCGTGAGCACTTACCATCCGGAAAATGATCCGGCGAACCCTGACCGGCCAGGCAAGGACGACGTTGGCGCGGCCCAGTCCGACCTCCACCGGCAGCCCAGCAGGGAGGCGGGCGGCTCGCCCAACCCCGATCCGGCCCAAGGCAACATCACGGGCTTGGAGCCGGGCGGGGGAGTGCCCCCGGGGGAGACGCCGCCGGCGGAGGACCAGATGAGCCGGGACCAGGGCCACTCCGAATAGGTCACCACTACGGGCGGGGGCTTACCGCTCCCGCCCGTAGTACGTCACGATTCTTTGCCCTGCCTGACGGTCCTCAAATCTTCGGGGCCGGGGAGGTGCCGCTTGAGCCCGTCCAGGTCCAGCTTGCTGTTCCAGTTGGCCCAGTCCTCCGGGCGCACCGAGGGGCGGCCCAGCAGGTAGCCCTGGCCGGCGCTGACGCCCAGTTCCGTGAGGACCCTGAGTTCGCCCACGGTTTCGATGCCTTCGGCGACGAGCGTGATGCCGATTTGGTCCGTGAAGTCGACCAGGCAGGCAGCCAGTGCATGCTGCAGGCCGTCGGTGTCGACGCCGCTGATGACGTTGCGGCCCACTTTGAGGAAGTCGGGCCGCAGGTGGATCATCCGGCTGAGCGCGCCCGCCCCGGTGTGGGTGTCGTCCACGGCGATCCGCAGCCCTCTTTCGCGCAGCGGATTAATCGCAGAGATGAACTGCAGGTACTCCTCTTCGGGAATGTCCTCAGT
Organism: Arthrobacter sp. E70; assembly: GCF_058266945.1. Classification (NCBI taxonomy): domain Bacteria; kingdom Bacillati; phylum Actinomycetota; class Actinomycetes; order Micrococcales; family Micrococcaceae; genus Arthrobacter; species Arthrobacter sp. E70. Next base: position 50,045 of record NZ_JBYQFR010000007.1, read on the forward strand.
CAATTCGAGGACCACCCGGTTAATGGGGAGTTCAATATGGTCGAATAGCTCGGGAAGCCGTGGGTCCAGGCAGGACGTCGGGGAAATGTTGAGTGACACGTACAGGTTCCCGGGCAGGTTGCGCGCGGCGGCGGCGGCCGATCCCAGCGCCGAGAATTCCAGGTTGGCCCCCAGACCCACCGCATTTGCCTCGGCAAACCACAATTCGGCAGCCGCGCCGTCGTCGCTGACGAAACGCGAAAGGGCTTCGGCCCCCACCACACCTTTTCCTTCCAGGCCGTAAATGGGCTGGAACGCGGTCATCAGCATCTGGTTCTCCAGCAGGGCGCTGATGCGGGACATGCTGCGGATGGCATCAAGCTGCTCCGCGAACTGCGGCGGCAGGGCGGGGGGCGTCAGGCGCGTATCCCGGCCACTCTCCGGTGTCTCCGCGGTATCGGCGTCGCTCCGGCGGGATTCCAGGAGGTACTCCAGCAATGCCCGTTCAGGCACGCCCGGATTCTCATCGAGGCTGTTGCTCAGGCGCTGCCGGACTGCGGCTCCCGCGGGATCCGTGTCCGCCAATACGGCGGCAATAATTCCCCATGCCTGTACTCGAACCGACATTAGCTACGCCCCCAGTTGACGAAGTAATGACCCTATGGCCCAATTAATGTTCAAATTTCCAAACGCCCTATAAAAGTCCGGTGTTACTGCTCGACCTGATTTCCGCGGCGACGAAAACCAGACACCGCACGTTGATCGTATATCGGCCGAACTGAAAGCGCAGTAGTTTGTGCTCTACTGGTTAGCGCTCTCCGGCTGGCCCGCCAGCAGGGCGGGAATCTGCCCCGGGGGCACGGGGCGGCTGAAGTAGTAGCCCTGGGCGCTGAGGCACCCCAGGCCCCGCAGGATCTCTGCCTGCTCCGCCGTCTCCACGCCTTCCCACACGGCCTCCAGCCCGCAGGCGCGCACCAGCTGGAGGACGGCGGCCACGAGGGCCGGCTGGCTGGGGTCCGTTTCCAGCCCGGCGATCAGCGACCGGTCAACCTTGACCCTGTCCACGGGAAGCCGGCGGAGGTAGCTGATGGACGAGTATCCCGTGCCGAAATCGTCAATCTCTATCCCGACCCCCAGCCCCCGGAGGCCGCCCAGTGAGTAGCGGTCCAGCTCGTTGCCCCTGACGATTGCCACTTCCGTCAGCTCCAGGACTACCTGGTGCGGCTTCACGCCGGTTTCCTGCAGCACGTTCCGCACGTCCTCGATGAACTGCAGGCTCTGGAGGTCCGTGGCGGAGATGTTGATGCGCACCGAGAAGCGCTGGTCCACCAGGGACGCGTCGATCCAGGCCCGCAGCTGCTTCACTGCCGTCCGGAGGACCCAGTGGCCAAGATCGGAAATTAGGCCCGCTTCCTCGGCAAGCGGGATGAATTCGTCCGGCATGATGAAGCCGCGGGTGGGGTGGTCCCACCGGACCAGCGCCTCCACGCCCTCGATCCTTCCGCTGCCGAGCTCCACGACGGGCTGGTAGTACAGCGTCAGGGCGTCGTCCTTGATGGCTGCCCGCAGGTCTTCCACCAACTGGCTGCGGAGGCGCCGCATCAACAGCAGCCCCGGCTCGAACCGGTGCAGCCGGTTCTGGCCCTCTGCCTTGGAGGCGTACATGGCGACGTCGGCCTGCATGAGCATGTCCTCGGGGCTCTGGCCGTCATCGGCGATGCTGAGCCCGATGCTGGCTCCGCAGCGCACACTCCTGCCCGGCAGCTCAATAGGGTCGCTCAGGGCGGCCGCGATGCGCGATGCCACGACGGCCGCCTGGTCCGCCGACGCCGATGGCATGACGATCGCGAATTCGTCACCTCCCAGCCGGGCCACGACGTCCGACGCCCGCACCGCGTCGCGGAGCCTTTCGCCCACCGTGACCAGGACCTGGTCGCCGCCGGTGTGCCCCATGCTGTCGTTGATGGACTTGAAGGCATCCAGGTCAATCAGCAGGATGGCCGGCCCTTCATCCGGGGCGGCCTCTTCCGGCGCGGAGTGGCCCGCCAAGGCGGTCTTGAGCGCCTCGATCAGCGCTGAACGGTTGGCCAGGCCGGTGAGCGGGTCCTGCATGGCCATCTTCTGCATTTCCAGGTGTGCCTCGTGCAGGAGCTGGGTGCGGACCTGGACGCGCTGCTCCAGTTCCTGGTAGATGACCTGCAGGTCTTCGGCCAGCAAATTGGTGCCCATGATGATGGCATCGAGTTCGTCCCGCGCGGGGGAGACCTCGATCCGGGAGGTCAGGTCTCCGGAGGCAAGCCGGACTATGCCTTCCAGCAGCTGGGAAAGCCGGGGGTCGTCGTCGGCAAACATCGGCTGTCCTCCTGTCCGCCTAGTTGGACTGGACCCGGTCAGTGCCCAGCGGAAGGCTGACCGTGACCGTGGTGCCTCCGCCCAGGGTGGAGGCCACATTAATCTGTCCGCCGTGGCGGTCCACAATATCTTTGGAAATGGCCAGGCCCAGCCCAGTTCCCGGGATGGCGCCGGACATGGCGTTGGAGGCCCGGTAGAACCGCGTGAACACGTGGTCGATCTCATCGCTCGAGATGCCGATGCCCGTATCGGCAACCCGGACCGTGGCCCATTGGGAACCGTCAGGCGCTGCGTGCGATTCGCTGCCGACCTCGATCCGCCCCCCACTGGGAGTGAACTTGATGGCGTTGGACACCAGGTTGGTGAACACCTGCTGCAGCTGCACTTCATCGCCGAGGATCTGCGGATCCTCGGGCACGGGATCCACATCGATGGTGACGTTCTGCAGCGTGGCAAGGGGGCGCAGTGCCGCGGTCACCAGGCCCAGGGTCTGTCCCAGGTGCACGGGGGCCAGGTGCATGGGACCGTCGTCCGGCCCGTGGCGCGAGACGCTGAGCATGTCCTCCACGAGTGTCCGGAGCCGTTCGGTATTGCGGACCACGATGTCCAGCATCTGGTGGACTTCCTTGGACACCGGGTGCTGGGTGCTTTCCTGGATCATGTCCAGGTACGCCATGATCGAGGTCAGCGGGGTGCGCAGTTCGTGGTTCACGGTGGCCAGGAAGTCCGTCTTGGCTTTGTCGAGCTCCCGCAGCCGCTTGACCACCTGTTGCTGGCTGCTGATCAGGTGGCTCTGGATCAGCCCGTAAGCGGCGTTGCCCGCCACGTGCTGGATGAGGCCAAGTTCGGCGTCGGACCAGCTCCGGGGCCGGTCCATCATGGCGATCCAGATGATGCCGAGGGACGAGTTGCCTTCCCCGATAGGGACGGCAAGCGACGAAACCGCGCCCGCAACCGTTGCGGCGGGTTTGTCGTGCGGGCGTCCCTGCGCTTCGTGACCGTCTGCGGACAGCGTTTCCGTCCCGGCCCAGAGGGCGTCCGCCAGCTGCCGGGCCTCTTCTTCGCCGGGAACGGCGTCCTGGCCCAGTTCCGGCAGCCCGGGGCGCCGCCATGTGGCCACGATCGGGGGCACCCTGGGGTCTTCGAAGGTGGCCAGGACCACGTGGTCGGCGCGGAACGTCCGGCCGAACCCGGAAACGACATGGTCGGCAATTTCCTGGGGGTCGTTGGTGGCGCGGACCGCGGCGGACACTTCGCGCAGTTGCTCCCGCAGGCCCTCGGCCTCCTGCCGGGACGCCCGCCGCCTGGCCGCCTGCTCGATCAGTACAGTGGCGCGGTGCACCAGCTCCCTGGGGACCGGCGGCTTGGTAATGCAGTCGTGGATGCCCGGAGGGTTGGCGGCGGCGATCTCCGCAGGACTGTCCAGGTCCACCATCACCAGGACGGGGGCCGGTGACCTGACTGCCGCCAGGAAGGCGTCGGCCACGATGACAGATGGCTCGGAGGCCCGGAGTGCGGCGGCGAGGCTGTCAGTGTCCCGGGCTTCGAGGACGCTATAGCCGGCGTGGCGCAGCGCCTCGGCGTTGACCGCCAGGCGGCGGGGGTCCGGATCAGCCACGACCGCTGTGCGTGGAGCGCGTACCTCATTCGGCACAGCCGTCACAGTGCCCCCTTCCCTCCCAGTTCTCTACATTCTAGGGGGATCCGGCCCCTGCGGTTCCATAGATTCACCGGCGAATCGGGTGCGGGGAGGGCGCGCGGCGTAATATGGCGCTGCTCCAGCGGCTGTCCCGTCCTGGAACATATATTTGAGCGGTGTCCACCCCAGCGAAACCCCCGGTGCCCGCCTGGCAGAAGTTCCTGATGCTCCCCAGGATCATCAGGCTCGCCCGGCACGCCCCGAAGGACCGGCCCACGGCCTGGGACCGCTACTGGGCGGGCATTACCGCGACGGGCGAGGGCGGCGAGGTGCTGTGGGACTCCGGCAGCGACTCCGAGTTCCTGGGCTACAAAGACACGCTGCTGCGCTACCTGGATCCCGGGCTTCCCGTCGTTGATGCCGGTTGCGGCCACGGCAGCTTCACCCGCGCGCTCGCCGGGATCTTTCCACAGGCCATCGGCGTCGACGTTTCGGAACACGCGGTGGCGCGGGCCCGGTCCGAGTCCCGTGGCATCGGCAACGTCAGGTTTGATGTCCGTGACCTGACGGCGCCCGGGGCGGGTGCCGCACTGGCGGCCGCAGGGCTGGTGGACGACGGCGGGGCCAACGTTTTCATCCGGGGCGTGCTGCACGTGCTGGACGACGACGACCGGGCGGCGCTGGTGGAAAACCTGAAGGCCGTCGCCGGGGCCCGGGGCGCGGTGTTCATGGCAGAAACCAACTTCCAGGGAAATCCGCTGGAATACGTCTCCCATCTTGGTGCCACCAGGCGGGGTATCCCGGCGCCCTTGGAACTGGCCATCCGCGGGCTGCCCATGCCCGGCCACTTCGGCCCCGCAGAACGCCAACGGGTGTTCCCGGCGTCGGCCTGGGAACTGCTTGAAGACGGCGATGTTGCCATCCGGACCAACCCGGTGACCGGCGTTGCGGGCCAGGACCGCGTACCCGGCTACTACGCGGTGGTCCGCCCGCTGCCCTAGCTGTACTGCCCAGGGACACCTAGCGCCCCCTGCAGAACCGCACACTTCCCCGCAGGCTACCCGCACAGTACCGCTGTGCCCCTTGACACGCGGCCGGACCGGGAGGCTCCATGGTAAGTAGACTTACTAAGTAGCAGGGAAAGGACGGTGCCGTGGCGCAGGACAAAGGAAACAACACCGGCGAAACGGGTAAAGGCGGGGATGACGAGGACCTCGGCGCAGGCCCGGAAGGCGGCAAGATCCGCCGCGGACCCGAGTCCTCAAAATCCCTGCAGTACTCACAGGAGGTCACCTCCACCGAGGATGAACCGGAACGGGAGGGCCGCAGCCTGGCCACCACGCACCATGAGGTCATCAGGCAATGGGCGCAGGAGCGCAACGGCGTCCCGGCCACGGTGGAGGGCACCGAGCATGGCGACCACCTTGGAGTGCTGCGCATCGACTTTGGCGGCGACGACGACAAGCTCCGCCACGTCAGCTGGGAGGAGTGGTTTGACACCTTCGACTCCCGGAAACTGAATTTCATCTACCAGGAACAACGCAGCGACGGCACGCAATCGAACTTCTTCCGGTTGGAGAACCCCAACCGCGAAGACGCCTGAGCCGCACCGCCCCAACTTTCGACGCCGGCGCCGGGCCACCCCCGGCGCCCTTCAGTCGACCGCTGGCGCAAGACCTACAGGAAACCCCATGAGCAATCTCATCCCGTCCGGCGCACTTCGCCGGATGCTGCTGCCGCCCACCTACGGCCGGCACGTAACCCCCGCCAGCGAATTCACCATCCTCTCAGTGGAGGTCTGGGCCTCGGGGTTGGTGGTCAACGTCCACTTGGCCTCGGAAGGCGGACCCGCCCCCCGGCTGATTCTGGAGGACCACTTCGGCACCACATATTCGCTGCAGGAATCCGCCGTCGTTGATTCCCGGAACCTGCAGGTCTTCACGCCGTCGGTGCCTCCCGGGACCAGGAGCCTCACCATCCGGGCCGCGGATGATCCAGGGCGTCCCGTGGTGACTTTCGCCGTGCCGCTGATGGCGGTTCCGGAGGCGCCGTCCGTGGCTGCCGTGCCGGAGGTACCTGCCGCACGGGAGGCGGCAGGCCTGCCGGATGAAGGACCCTACCAGCCGGAACTCCGCCGCCCAGCTTGACCCAACCGAAAGGCTGCACCATGCCAGACACCAGCAACTTCGCGCCCACCACCGCCATCGTCACCGGTTCGGACTCGGGAATTGGAAAAGCTACAGCCGTCGCACTGGCCCGCGCCGGAATGGACGTGGGCGTAACTTGGCACTCCGACAAAGCCGGGGCGGAAGCCACGGCCGACGAGGTCCGGGGCGCGGGCCGCAAGGCCGTGGTCCGGCAACTGGACACCACCGAGCTCGGGGCGGCGGCAGGAGTGATCGATGCCCTGGCGGACGAACTGGGCGGCGTGGACGTCTTCGTCAACAACGCCGGCACGGGCGAAGGCACCAAGTTCCTGGATCTGGATATCGACGGCTGGATGCGCACCCTGGACACCAACCTCAACGGCGCCTTCGTCTGCCTGCAGGCCGCAGCCCGGCGGATGGTGAAGGCGGGGAAGGGCGGCCGGCTGATAGCGGTGTCCAGCGTGCACGAGTTCCAGCCCCGGGTTGGCTCATCCGCCTATGACGCGTCAAAGCACGGCCTGGGCGGCCTGATGAAGACCCTCGCCCTGGAGCTCGGAGCCTACGGGATTACGGCCAATACCGTTGCCCCCGGCGAAATTGCCACCCCGATGACCGGGCAGGAGGACCAGGACCCGACGGCGACGGAACGGCCGGGCGTGCCGCTGGGCCGGCCCGGCAACGCGTGGGAAATCGCCGACGTCATCGCCTTCCTCGCTTCCCCGGCATCCAGTTATGTCACGGGTGCCGCCTGGGTCGTGGACGGTGGAATGCTGCAAATGGGGCCGCAGGCGGGCTCCCACATCACCGGCAACGAGTGGCGCGAGGCCTAACCGCGCACAGTCAAGACCCGCGCGGCATCTGCCTTCGTCCGCATAACGGATGAGGCAAGCGCTTTCCGGCGCGTGGCTGGCATGATGGAGCGCATGCGCATTCTTATCGCTCCGGACAAATTCAAGGGCTCCCTCACGGCCGCCGAGGCCGCCGCCGCGATGGCGGAAGGGGCGCTGCGGGTGTACCCGGATGCCGTTACCACCCAGTTCCCCATTGCCGACGGCGGCGAGGGCACCTTGGAGGCGGCTGTGGCCGCAGGCTATGAGGAGCGGCTCAACGCCGTGGTCGGACCGATCCTCGCCCCTCTGGGCGCGGCCTGGGCGATCCGGAAGGCCGGCGACGGAAAGGTCACCGCGGTGATCGAAACCGCACAGGCTTCCGGCCTGGCGGACATGGAGCCGACGCCAGCCAACGCCCTGCGCGCGCATTCCTACGGCTGCGGACAGCTGATCGCGGCCGCTTTGGACGCCGGGGCCACCGAGATCGTGCTGGGTCTGGGCGGCTCGGCGATGACGGACGGCGGCAGCGGAGCGCTGCGTGCCCTCGGCCTTAAGCCCCTGGACGCCGCCGGAAACGTGGTGCCGCTGGGCGGCGGAGCGCTGGCGGACGTCGTTTCGCTGGACACCAGCGCCCTGGACCCGCGCCTGGCCGCCACGACCTTCCGCATCGCCGTCGATGTCCGCAACCCGCTGTACGGGCCATCCGGCGCCGCCCACGTCTTCGCACCCCAGAAGGGCGCGGACCAGGAGGGGGAAGAGCTGCTCGACGCCGGGCTGCGCAACTGGGCTTCCATTCTCCGGGAAGTGACGGGCCGGGACGTGAACGTCCCCGGGGCAGGCGCCGCCGGCGGCTTCCCGGCGTCGTTCCTTGCCTTCACCAGTGCCACGCTGGAAGGGGGCTTCGCGCTCGTGGCGGGCCTGACCGGCCTGGCCGGGCAGCTGGCCGGAGCGGACCTCGTGATCACCGGGGAAGGCTCAATGGACTCCCAGTCGCTTACCGGCAAGGCGCCCATCGCGCTCGCAGACGCTGCCCGGGAGCTGGGCATCCCGGTCATCGTGGTGGCCGGCCGGATCCTCGTGACGCTCGAGGACCTGGCCGGGCACGGGGTGGTGGCCGCCGCGCAGCTGCTGGATGTCGCCGCAAGCCCCGAAGACGCCGTCGCCAACGCCGGCAAGTACCTGGCCTGGGCAACAAGCCAGGTACTTGAAGGGGCCTAGCTGTACAGCTAGCCGACGATGGTGGTGTTGCGGCGCCGCCGGAAGACCAGGACCGCAATCACCACCAGCACAGCGATTCCGCCGATAACCCAGGGGGCGTAGTTCACGCGCGTCGATTCGTTCTGCGCTGATTCGCCTGTGCCCGGGTTGGCGGGGCCGGTGGACGCGGTGTCGCCCGGGGACGGCGTGGGGGAGGTTCCCAGGTCGGCGTGGGCAGGGGCGGCCTGGGTAACGGCGGTTCCTGCCGCCGCTGCCCCCGCGGCGACGGCGGGCATTGCCGGGGCGGTCAGGAGCAGCAGCGCCAAAAGGGCGGTCCGGACAAGTGCTCGCATACAGTTTCTCCTCTTGGTCGACCGGGCCTCAGGCGCCGGTCTCGTAGTGGGGTTCTGCAACAGGTTTCGATTCCGGGGACCCCTTTTCCCGGAGGTAGACCGAGGCGCCCACCAGGACGGCGACGGCCAGGAATTCGCTTTGCCAGTTCTGGAAGGACTCGAACCAGAAACGGCTGGTGCCGAAATATTGCAGGAAGCTGACGGTGGCCTCGCCGTGGCTCTGCTGGTCCTGGTTGTACTCATCCACACCGCCGGCCGCGTGCAGGAGGAACGAGGCCAGGAACAGCACGAAGAACATGATGGACAGGGAATGCTCGTAGAGCTTGAGGACTGCGCCGCCGCGCCTGACCGGCCACGGTGACGCACTGCTGAGCTTGGCTTCGCTCGGATCCTCGTCCTGCGGCGCCTTCCTGCCCATGGGCTTTGACTCGGAGGAGCCCTTCTGGAACAGGAACACCGTCAGGACCACATACATGGCCATCTGCAGGAACTCCGATTCCCAGTTTTCGAACGTAGCCTCCACGAAGGCCCCGGTGGCGAGGAACTGCAGAACGCCGACTGCCGGCTCCCCGTGGGCCTGCTGGTCCTCGCTGTAGGACGCGGCGCCGGAGAGGATCATACCCACGAAGAACGCCAGGAACAGGCCCAGGTTCGCCAGCAGCAGCCCGTGCTCTTTGGCCCATTTACGCATGATTTACTCCTTATCCCGCACCGAAGTGTGGTTCTTGTCGCTGGCCCGCTTATTCAGGTGCAGGGGAACCAGCACCAGCAGGACCACCAGGATTCCCAGCAGTGCCCCGCCCGCGGTCATCCCCGCCGACCGGCCCGCGGTCACGTCAAACACCAGGGCGGCCGTTCCGGTACTGAGCAGCGCGATCCCGGCAAGGGCGATCTTGGTGATGGAATCTGCGCTGGATACCAGGGTTTCCTTGAGCCGCTTCCGGAACAGCCTGCGGTGCACACTGACCGGCAGAAGAATGAAGGCCGTGGTCAAGGCGGCAACAACCACATTGATGAGGTACAGATTGACCTGGAAATCGTCCAGCTCCTCGAACCGCTGCTGGAAAGGCAGCGTCAGCAGGAATCCGGCCAGAATCTGCACCCCGGTCTGCAGGACCCGCAATTCCTGCAGCAGCTCCGCCCAGTTGCGGTCCAGCTGCTCTTCGCGGGTCTCGTTGCGTCCCGACTTGCCCGTGTAGTCCTCCACTTCGGACATCGGCCCTCCTTCCTTGTCCGGCCAGCGTGTGTCCCTTCTTTCTACTCCCCCCGTACCCAGAAACAAGGCTGTCCGTTGCGCGTGCGGCAACATTTGGTAAGTTTACTGATTATTGCCCGTGCCGGTGGACTTCGTCCTTCGGCCGGGATAGCTTCGAAGGGCCGGAGCACGGGCGCTTCTTTACCGACACAGGTCACATGACACACGTCAACCGACACAGGCAGGCGGACTATGAGCGACACGGACAAGCAGACAGACCAGCCGAAGGATCCCCGAGGCGGCTACCACTCGGGACCTTTCCCGGAGCAGGAACAGAAGCAGCCAGGGCTGACCGCGCCAATGGACCCCAAGCCGGACCACGGGGAACTCAGCTATGAGGGGCACGGCAAACTCGACGGCAAAGCAGCGCTGATCACCGGCGGCGACTCCGGCATCGGCAAGGCCGCGGCCATCGCCTTCGCCCGGGAAGGGGCCGACGTCGCGATTTCCTACCTGCCGGAGGAGGAAGATGACGCCCAGGACACCGCGGAATGGATCCGGAAGGCCGGCCAACGCGCGCTGCTGCTGCCGGGGGACGGACGCGAGGAGGAATTCAGCACCCGCATCGTGGAGCAGGCCGTCGCCGAGTTCGGACGCCTCGACGTACTGGTCCTGAACGCGGCCTACCAGAAGAACCGCGAAAGCCTGGAGACCCTTCCCACCGAAGAGTTCGACCGGGTCTTCCGGACCAACCTCTACTCCCTGCTCTGGACCGCACGCGCCGCGGTACCGCACCTCAAGGCCGGGGCGTCCATCATCACCACGGCGTCGATCCAGGCTTTCAACCCCTCGCCCGGACTCATCGACTACGCCATGACCAAGGCGGCGCAGGTGGCCTTCACCAAGGCGCTGGCCCAGGAACTGGGTCCCAAGGGGATCCGCGTCAACGCCGTGGCCCCGGGGCCCATCTGGACGCCGTTGATCCCGGCTACCGAGTGGCCGGACAAGCTGCCCAAGTTCGGCCAGGACACGCCGCTGGAACGTGCCGGCCAGCCTGCGGAGCTCGCGGCGGCCTACGTGCTGCTCGCCTCCGAGGACGGCTCGTACATCTCCGGCGCGGTCCTTCCCGTCACAGGCGGCAAGGGACTCTAGGCAGGAACACCAGACCAGCAACACCGGCAACCCACAACAGGAGGAAGCATGACGCAGGAAAACCAGCAGGCTGAACCCGAGACGGCTCCGGGCGGCTACGGCACCCCCACCGCCGAGCAGGAGGCGGCAGGGACGCAGGCCGGCCAGGGCCAGTCAGGCGGCACGCCGTCGGGGGGAACTTCGGGCGGCGCCGAGACGAACGAACCCCAGGCCGGGGTGGGGCAGGAGCAGGTGCCCCACGACATGGACGTCCCCTCGAGCGCGGCGGAGATCGACGAATCAAACGATGACTCCAAGGGGTCTGCGCCGGTTTCTTCTGAATCTGGCCAGGAGGCTGCGGGCATCCCCGACGGCAGCGGGAACGATCTTCCGAAGGAAGAATCGCCCAACGACGAAGACGAAAGCTTCGACGCCGGGTAATCCGCGCCAGCGCCCCAAGGCCCCCGCCCCGAAGCCATCCGGCAGCAGGAGCGGGGGCCTTTGCCGTGCCTGGATCCCGCGGACTGCCGTCGGCATACATCCGGCGCCGTTGGGTACAGGACAGGACGAAACCAATTCTCCGGCCCCGGCAGCAGCGACTGCCGGACTGCGCCTTCCCGTGCACTGCACCCTTCCGTGCGCTGCGCCTTCCCGGGGCCGGACCCGATGCAAGGAGGGTGGGCTGTGAGCAGGAGAACTTCGGAACAGTGGGCACAGCGACAGGACCGGCCCGGCAACGTGGCCGTGGACGTCCTGGTGCCCACCTGCAACCGTCCGGCGGAGCTCGCCGTCACCCTTGCCGGCCTGGCCGGGCAGGCCGGGCCCGCGTTCGCCGTCGTCATCAGCGACCAGTCAGCCGGCCAGCCGGCGTGGGAACACCCCGCCGCGGCCGCCATGGTCCGGGTGCTCGAAGCCCAAGGCCGTCCCGTCACCCGGCACCGCCACCTGCCGCGGCGCGGGCTCGCCGAACAGCGCCAGTTCCTGCTGGAGCAGTCCACGGCGGACCAATGCCTCTTCCTGGACGACGACGTCTGGCTGGAACCGGGGGCACTGGACCGGCTGAGCCAGGCCCTGGCCAAGCTTGGGTGCGGTTTCGTGGGAATGGCGCCGCAGGGACTGTCCTTCCTGAACGACCGCAGGCCGGAAGAGACGGCAGCCTTCGCCGCGTGGGAGGGGCCCGTGACTCCGGAGCGGGTCCGCCCGGGCACTGCCGAATTCGAGCGGTGGCCCCTGCACAGTGCCGCCAACCTCAGCCACCTCAGCGTTGAACTCGACCTGCAACCGGGCCAGTGGGTGCCCTACCACGTGGCGTGGCTGGGCGGCTGCGTGCTGTACCGCCGCGAGGCGTTGCTCGACGCCGGCGGGTTCAGTTTCTGGACCAGCCTGCCCGCGGCCCATGCTGGCGAGGATGTCGTGGCCCAGTGGCAGGTCATGGAACGGTTCGGCGGGGCGGGCATCCTCCCCTCAGGCGCCGTCCACCTCGAATCTCCCACCACGGTGACGGACCGGCGGGTGGAGGCGTACGACGTCGTCCTCCAGCAGGACCCGGTCTGACCCGGCCGCGCTAATGCCCGGGAGCGGCCGCGAGCTTGAGCCCGACCCCCCGCCTCCGCACCAGGCTCAGTCCTTGGTGCTGAAGGCGGCGTCGAAGCTGGTTTGGGAGGCTGGGAAGTCGTATTTCTTGAGTGCTGCGAGGGCTTCGGGGGCGCCGTGGAGCCGGTCCATGCCGGCGTCTTCCCATTCGATGCTGATGGGGCCGGTGTAGCCGATGGCGGTGAGGGCGCGGAAGGAGGCTTCCCAGGGGACGTCGCCGCGGCCTGCGGAGACGAAGTCCCAGCCGCGGCGGGGGTCGCCCCAGGGCAAGTGGGAGCCCATGACGGTGTTCCGTCCGGTCTGGCGGACCTTGGTGTCCTTGCAGTCCACATGGTAGATCCGGTCCTTGAAGTCCCAGATGAAGGAGACGGGGTCGATGCCCTGCCACATCATGTGGGAGGGGTCCCAGTTCAGCCCGAACGCTTCGCGGTGGCCGATGGCTTCGAGGGTGCGGACAGTGGTCCAGTAGTCGTAGGCGATCTCGGAGGGGTGCACTTCGTGGGCGAAGCGGACGCCGTTTTCGTCGAAGACGTCCAGGATGGGGTTCCAGCGGTCGGCGAAGTCCTGGTAGCCGGCCTCGATGACTTTTTCGGGGACGGGCGGGAACATGGCCACGTACTGCCAGATGGAGGAGCCGGTGAACCCGACGACGGTGTCCACGCCGAGGGCTTTGGCGAGCCGGGCGGTGTGTTTCATTTCCTCGGCGGCGCGCTGGCGGACGCCTTCGGGGTCGCCGTCGCCCCAGACCTTGGAGCGCACGATGGCCTGGTGGCGGAAATCGATGGGGTCATCGCAGACGGCCTGGCCGGTGAGGTGGTTGGAGATGGCCCAGACTTTGAGGTTGTACTTGTCCAGGATCTCGAGTTTGGACTCGACGTAGCCGGGTTCGTCCCAGCGCCAGGCGTCCAGGTGGTCGCCGGAGACTGCGATTTCGAGGCCGTCGTAGCCCCAGCCGGAGGCGAGGCGGGCGACTTCTTCGAAGGGCAGGTCGGCCCACTGGCCGGTGAACAGGGTGAAAGGGCGGGGCATGGGGATTCCTTAGCTGGTGGGCGGTGCTAGTGGCGGACCACGGTGAGGGTGCTTTTGTTGGCCGCGGATTCTTCCACGGCGTCCAGGATGTACTGGACGTTGAGTCCTTCTTCGAACGACGGCGAGGCCTGGGTTCCGTCCTTGATGGCGGTGAGGAAGTCACGGACCTGGTGGGTGAAGGTGTGTTCCCAGCCGATAATGTGCCCCTGCGGCCACCATGCCGCAAGGTAGGGGTGCTCCGGTTCGTTGACCAGGATCCGCCGGAAGCCCTGCTCCCTGACGGGTGCGGTGGCGTCCAGGAAGCCGAGCTCGTTCAGGTTCTCCAGGTCGAACAGGATGGTGCCCTTGTCACCGTAGATCTCGATCTGCAGGGAGTTCTTCCTGCCGCTGGCCACCCGGGAAACCTCCACTGAGGCGACCGCCCCGGAGGCGAGGGACAGCGTGGCCCAGGCGGCGTCGTCGACCGTTACCTCTTCCATGCCGCCCTTGCCGGGGCGCTGGTTGACGAAGGTGTTCAGCCGGCCGGAGACCTCGGTGACCTGGTCGCCGAGAAGGAACAGGACCTGGTCGATGGCGTGGGAAGCGATGTCACCCAGTGCGCCGGACCCGGCGGTTTCCTTGCGCAGCCGCCAGGTCATGGGGGCCTGGGCGTCGGCGAGCCAGTCCTGCAGGTATGCGGCACGGACGTGCCGGACCGTGCCCAGCCGGCCCTCGGCGATCAGTTCCTTCGCGAGGGCGAGGGCGGGGACGCGGCGGTAGTTGAAGCCGATCATCGACTGCACGCCCTTGGCCCGGGCCTTGGTAGCGGCGGCCGTCATGAGTTCGGCCTCGGCCAGGGTGTTGGCAAGCGGCTTTTCCACCAGGACGTGCTTGCCTGCCTCCAGCGCGGCAACGGCGATCTCGGCGTGCATCCAGCCCGGGGCGCAGATGTCGACGATGTCGATGTCGTCCCGGGTGATGACGGTGCGCCAGTCCGTGGCTGATTCGGCCCAGCCGTACTTCGCCGCGGCGTCGGCCACGGCGGTGGCATCCCGGCCCACGAGGACTTTCTGCTCAAAGGCCGGGACGTCGAAGAAGCTGGCCACGTTCCGCCACGCATTGGAGTGGGCCTTGCCCATGAAGGCGTAACCGATGGCGGCCACCCCCAGCGGGCGGGAGGCCGGGCGGGCGGCCTGGGGTTCGGTCGGGTGTGCGGGGGTGGTCATGGTGTGTTCCTGCGTGCTTCCTGCTTGCTGGGCTGGTTTTGCTGAATCAGATGGTGGCGGTTTCCGGTGCCCAGTCCTCGGGGAGGGCCGCGGCTGCCGGTGCCGAGCTTTCGACGTCGACGAACGTGCCGGAGTCGATGGATTCGCTGATGGAGACCATCGTGTCCAGGACGTGGTAGGCGAGGTCGCCGGTGGCGCGGTGGGGGACGCCGGCGCGGATGGAGCGGGCCATGTCCAGCACGCCCATGCCGCGGCCGTTCGCGGGGCCGGTGGCGGGGATGGTGGTCCAGTCCTCGTCGCCTGCGCGCCAGAGCTTGATGTCGCCGGTGAAGTAGTTGGGGTCCGGGAGCGAGAGGGTGGCCTCGGTGCCGGTGATTTCCACGAAGCCCATCCGGGTGCGGGGGGACTCGAAGGAGAAGACGCTGTGCGAGGAGGCGCCGGACTCGAACTGGGCCATGGCGGAAACGTGCGTGGGCACCTCGACGGTGAATTCCTCGCCTGCCCTGGGGCCGGAGCCGATGACGCGCACGTCCTTGGCCTTGGAGCCGACGGCGGCCACCTTGCGGATGGAGCCGAACGCCTGGATGAGGGTGGTGAGGTAGTAGGGGCCCATGTCGAACAGGGGGCCAGCGCCGTACTGGAACAGGAACGCCGGGTTGGGGTGCCAGGACTCCGGACCGGGGGTCTGGAACGTGGTCATCGCGGTCAGCGGGGTGCCGATGTCGCCGCGCTGGATCAGCCGCAGCGCGGTCTGGATGCCGGCGCCGAGGAACGTGTCAGGGGCGCAGCCGAGGCGGATGCCGGCGGAGTCGGCGGTCTTGAGCAGGCCCAGGCCGGATTCCCGGTCCAGGCTGAACGGCTTTTCGGTCCAGACGTGCTTGCCTGCGTTGACGGCGGCGGTGGCTACTTCAACGTGTGCGGCCGGGATGGTGAGGTTGACGATGATTTCGACGTCCGGATGTTTCAGGGCCTTGTCCACGCCTCCCCACTCGGAAATGCCGTATTCCTTGGCCCGGGCTTCGGCGGCCTCTTCGAAGAGGTCGGCGATGACATGGACTTTCAGGTCCGGGAACGCGGTCAGGTTGTCCAGGTACTGCTTGCTGATGACTCCGGCGCCGATGACGCCGACGCCGACAGGTCCTTTGCGGGCGGATGCTGCTGCGGGGGTGCTCACGCGGTGGCTCCTTCGGTGGTGCTGTTGTCTGCGTTGTTGAGGAAGGCCAGGCTCTGGGCGATGCCCTCGAAGATGTCCCCGGAGTAGTCGTCGAACTCCACCACGCCCACTTCGAGGGACTTTGCCGCGGCGATGACGTCCAGGACCGGTACCTTGCCCTGGCCCGCCGGCTGCTGGGCCTTGTTGTCCCTGGTCAACGGGCCGTCCTTGATGTGGATGAACTTCACCCGGTCACCGAGCTTGGCGAGGATGTCCACCGGGTCCTGGCCACCGACGGCAACCCAGTAGGTATCCACTTCCAGGACCAGTTCCGGGTCCAGCAGGCTTTCAAAGTACTCCAGTGCGGTGCGGCCATCAATAATGGACTCCAGCTCCCAGGCGTGGTTGTGGTAGCCCACCCTGATGCCGTACTCGGCTCCCTTCTTCGCCGCGGCGTTGAGCTTGGCGGCCGTGGCCTGGATGTCCTCGGCGTTCTGCCAGTGCTCCGCGGGCAGGTACGGGTCGATCACGGTGGTGATGCCCAGTTCCTTCGCTGCAGCGAAGATCTCGTCCTGGTCCTGGCTCATGAGCGGAGCGTGGCCGGACGGGGCCGTGAGGCCGTTCTCCTTCAGGGCGGCGCCGAGTTCCTTCGCCGTGGCCACGAAGTTGTAGGGCTCAACCTGCGTGTATCCGATGTCCGCCACCTTCCTGATGGTGCCGGGAAGGTCCTCGGAGATGGCGTTGCGGAGCGTGTACAGCTGCAGTGAGTAAGACATCGGGTTCCTTTGGGGTCGTTTCCTTCGAGCAGCGAGGTCGGGCGCTGACGGGTGGTCTTTCGTGCAGGATCACTGCGGCTGATGTCCGGCATTCCTTTAATGGATATGTGCATTCCATCACAACTTAGGACGACTTTTGCCGTGCTTCAAGCAAAAGTCGTTTGTGGCTCATCATACTTCTGTCGGAATGACAGCTGGAAGTAAGAGTGTTATGACTTAGACCATGACTCCAGCGACAGGTAAGCAGGCCGCGAAACACGCCGACGTCGGCAGCCTGTCGCGTGCGGGGGATCTCTTCCAGCTCCTGCGTGACGGCAAGGCCCGGACGCGTGCCGAGCTGGCACTGACCACCGGCCTCGCCCGCTCCACCGTCGCTTCCCGGATCGATGCCCTCATGTCCTCCGGCCTGGTGGGTCCGGCAGGCGAGGCAGTCTCCAGTGGCGGCAGGCCGCCGTCGCGCTTTGCCTTCAACCCGTCCGCCCGCCTGGTGCTGGCCGTGGATGTGGGGGCAACCCACGTGATCGTTGCCGTTACGGACCTCGGCGGAAAGATCCTTGCCGAGCACCGGCTCGAGCAGCAGGTGGCGGACGGACCGGAAGCGGTCCTGGACCAGGTGGTGGCCCAGGGCAAGGAGCTGTTGGCGTCCGCCGGACGCAGCGCGGGTGAACTCGCCGGCATCGGCATCGGGCTGCCCGGGCCCGTGGAGCACGACACCGGCAAGCCGGTGAAGCCGCCGATCATGCCGGGCTGGGACGGCTTCGACGTCGTCAGCTACGTCCAGCGGTCGCTGCCGGTCCACGTGCTGGTGGACAACGACGTCAACATCATGGCGCTGGGGGAGCAGACCGCTTACTGCCCCGAGCACGGCAACTTCTTCTTCGTGAAGGTGGCCACGGGCGTCGGCTCCGGCATCATCAGCAGCGGCGAACTGCAACGGGGCGCCAACGGCACAGCCGGGGACCTGGGGCACGTGCAGGTGGCGCGGGGCGGGGATGTCCTGTGTGCCTGCGGCAACTACGGGTGCCTGGAAGCTCTGGCGTCCGGGCCCGCCGTCGCGCGTTTCCTGCGTGGGCAGGGGCTGGACGTGGCCAAGGGCGCCGACGTGCTCCGGCTCGCCGCCGACGGAAACCTGCAGGCCATCCAGGCGCTGCGCCAGGCAGGCCGGGACATTGGCGAGGTGCTGGCCACCGTCGTGAACCTGCTCAATCCCTCCGTCATCGTGGTGGGCGGCAGCATGGGGGAAACCGGTGAGCACCTCGTGGCCGGCATCCGTGAGGTGGTGTACCGCCGCTCACCGGTCCTGGCCACCTCCCACCTGCGCATCAGCGTCTCGCGAGCGGGTGCCCAGGCGGCGGTCCTCGGGGCCAGCCAGCTGGTGACCCGGCACGTGCTCTCCCCGGCCGTCATCGAAGCCACGCTGACGGCCGCCGCAGCCGGGTAGCGCCGGGTTTCCCGGCGCCACCCCAGGCTTTAGGCTTCGGCCTCCGGCTCAGGCGCCTCGGTCAGCAGCAGCGCGGTGCCGCCGTAGGCCGGCAGTTCGAGGAAGAAGCTGTGCAGGTCATCCACCTGCCCCACGGTCTCCCCCGAGAACAGGTCCTTGACGTTGGCTCCAGAGGGCAGCTCGTTTGACTGGATGCTGCCGGCGATGTCCTGTCCGGAGAAGTTCAGAGCCGTGACCTGCAGCGAACCGTCCTTCAGCCGGTTGACCAGCACCAGTGCCCCGCGGTTGGAGACCTCGGGCACGTCGAGCAGCGTGCCCGTGGCGATGCCGTTGTCCTCCCGCACCGCAAGAATCCGCTGCAGCCGCCGCGCGAACGAGTCCGGATCCTGCAACTGCTCGGGCAGCGGCCCGTAGAGGCTCCGCGCGCGGGGCATGCCTGCCGAGGACGTCGTGGCGTCCGGGCTTGTCCCCATGAGGTCGTGGGCACCGCGGTTGATCCACCGGGTGTCGCCCTGGGCGGTCAGCTCCCGGACGCTGCTGCGGTCCAGGGCCATGATGCCCGTGAGGTCCCAGCCTGACAGCGCGAAGACGCCCGGCTGCAGGGCGTTGTACATGGCCAGGAGCAGGTGGACGTCCCGGATCTGGGCTTCCTGTTCCGGCGTGACGGTGGCCGGATCCTTGATGCCCAGGGCGGCCATGATGAAGCTGACCGTGGTGCAGGCGATGCCGTTGGTGGTGAACACCGCGTTGTACGGCCCGTTCTCGCCGGTCAGCCGCTCGCGCAGGGTCTGCTGGACCTGTTCGGCAAGCTCCCCGCCCGTCAGTTCCTCCCCGTTGAGTTCGAACATCTCGTCCCGGTGTCCGGCGGCGAAGTGCAGGAGCTCGTAGGTGAGTTCGTCATGGTTCTGGAGGGCATGGACCAGCGAGGCCTGGTCCACCCCGATCTCCATGGACAGCCGCAGCGTGAGCCGCAGGAACTCGGTATCCGCCGTGACCAGGGAGTAGTGGTAGGCGGGCCGGGTGATGAAGTCATAGGAGAGGTCCGGGCCTGATTCGGAGGTCGCCTTGATGTCGTCGATGGTGAGGTTCAGTTCCTGGAAGGAGAACCCGCCCACCTTGCGGATCATGGAGCCGATCAGCTGGTTGGCCGCCTCGGACAGCGGGTGGCCCTCGGACCAGCCGGGCTGTTCCTCGGCGCTCTTTTCCACGCCCAGGAACCCGTTGGCGTCCAGCCGGAGTGCACCCGTGCCGAGGTCCACCAGGGAGTGCAGCGCATCGCCCACCACCAGGCGCATGCCCGCGAAGGTGGGGTCCAGCCAGTTGATGGAGGGCTGGCCGGCCTTGAAGTAGTGCAGGTAAACCCAGCGGCGGGTCTTTCCCGTGGTGTCCACGATGGGCCGGGTGGCGCTCCAGTTGGTTTCCTTCACTCCCGGCTCGTAGAAGATGACCCGCTGCAGCCTGCCGATGATGTAACCGGCTTTCTGCAGCGCCTGCTCGGAGTCGGGGCTGAGGTTGACCGAATCGGCACCCTCCGGGACATCCGGAAGCAGGTTCCAGTCCTCTTCCGGGATGTCCACCATGTGGTAGATCCCGGGGTAGTCCCGGAAGTTCATCTCGGCCAGCCGGAAGTCCGCGCCCTTGCCGGTGTGGCCCGGGACGATGTCGTCAATGACCGTGCCCTCGTGCTCGGCCGCCACCTCGCACATCCGGCGGAACTCGTCCTCGGTGCCAAAGACGGGGTCGATGGCCATGCTGATGCGGTCGAAGTGGCCGTCCACGCTGGGCGTGTGGGACCAGCCGCTGATGCCGCCGGCCAGTTTCACTGGTCCGGTGTGGATCCCCCGGATCCCGATTTCGCGGAAGGCTTTCCACATTTCCGGATCGCCCAGGGCGGAGAGGAACGACTGGCCGGTACGGGTGATGAAGGACAGCGGGTAGGCGGTGAACCACACGGAGGCGCGTTCGACGGCGGCCCGCGGATTCGGGTGCGCATAGGAGTTCTGCCACATGCTGGCCTGTCCGGACAGCTGCCGGGCGAGGGTGTTCGCATCTCCAAGCATCGCCTGGTTGCGCAGCCACTCCACGTACGCCGCGTTCCGTCCGTCGAATTCAAAGGACGGCCGGTCACCCACGAACTGGCGCCGGCGCGCGATGGGCCTCAGGGCCTTCGGGCGGGCTGCGAAAAACTGTTCATCGAAAGTGGCATCCAGCTCCGCGGCCGGTTCGGCCGCGTTCTGGTCCACTTCCCCATTACCTGCGGCGGCATCCGATTCAGAAATGCGCTCGCTGGTATCAGGCTCCCGCATAAGCTCCTCTTTCCCTTGCTCGTTTCCGTGCTGGCGTGGATGCTTCCAAACCCCTGTCCAGGCAAACCGTACCCATGTGGACAGGGACTATTCGGTGCTCCCTCTCCCGATGCTACTGCCCGGGCCCGTGGCGGAAGCAAGGATGCAGGGCTCGGCGCGGCCCGTGCGGCGAATCCCCCAATTCCCCCAATTGATGGATTCACGCACCTTCACCCGCTTTCCGGACGTATTCTTAAAAATAGGTTTTGCAGTAGGCCGCCCGCTTTTTACCAAGGCTGGAACATGGCCGCTGAACCTTCGGGGCAGGTTGGCTGGGGACCGCTTCCAGTTCCACCGGAGCCGGTTTACGACAGCAAGGATGTCGAAACCTACCTCTGGGAAGTCGCTCATGACTTCATGAGGGACATCAAGGGTGACCGCCGCAGCATCGGCTGGGCCGCCACCCTCTTCCGGCTTGGAAAAGCGCGCACGCTTGCGGCCAGCACGGAACAGGCGCGCGAGGCGGACCGGGAACAGTGCTCCTTCGCGGACGGGCCGCTGATGGAGGCTCTGCGCAGCGGGGAGTTCGTGGTGGTCTCGGACCTCAGCCGCGACCGGCGGTGGCCCGGTTATGCCAGCGCAGCCGCCGCCCATGGCGTGCAGTCCCTGCTCGCGGTCCCCATCTTCAGCGAAGGCGCAACCAGCGCGGCCATCACTCTCTACGCACCCGTGCCGCACGCCTTCACCAGCGATGACCTGCTCGCAAGCCACAACTACGCCCGCCAGATGGCCCGCGCCCTGCGCGTTGTGGTCCGCGTTGCCGAGCGTGCTGAAGCGACGGCGGGTATCGCCGTCGTCCAAAGCTCCCTGGTCCTGGTGGACCTGGCGGTGCGCAGCCTGATGAATGAATACGGCCTCACCCGGGAGGGTGCGCTGCGGTTCCTGCAGACGCAGGCACTGCACCACGAGGTTGACCTCCGGGACGCGGCCTTGAACGTTGTGGCCCCGGGCGGGTTGAACCCGGGCGGCGGGCAGCCTCCGGGGCCGGGGCAGGAAACGTACGACGGCGTCACGGAGCTACCGCGGCCGTCGGCAGTGGGGCGGGACCTTCCAACCGGAACGTCGCCCCGGAAGGACGGTGCGGCGGAGGCAGAACCCCCGCGCGCCGCGGAAGGGAGGACGGCATGACCATCGAGAAACAGGACGTGCGGGCCGGCGCGGACACGGCGGGCCACCCCTGGCACCGTTTCGTTGCCTTGGGGGACTCCTACACGGAAGGGGTGGGCGACCCTGAGCCGCGGAGCCTGGGCGGCCTTCGCGGCTGGGCTGACCGGGTGGCCGAGGAACTGACGGCCGGGCAGGCGGATTTCGCGTATGCCAACCTGGCCATCCGCGGCCTGCTGCTGCGGCAGATCCTTGACGGGCAGCTGGCAGCCGCGCTGGCGCTGAAGCCGGACCTGGTGGCCATCGCCGCCGGCGGCAACGACATCATCTTCCGGCACGGCGACCCGGACAAGCTCGCGGACAAGCTGGACCAGGCCATCGGCACCCTGGCAGCCACGGGAGCCACCGTGCTCCTGTTCGCCGGCCCGGACTGGGGCAACACCCCTGTCTTCAGCACCATCCGCGGGCGCGTGGCGATCTACAACGAGCACCTGCATTCGATCGGGGCACGCCATCACGCCGTGATGGTGGACCTCTGGTGCCTGCCCGAACTCCAGCACGCGCTGATGTGGGACCCGGACAGGCTGCACCTGTCCCCGCTGGGACACCACGCGGTGGCCATGGCAACCCTCAACGCCCTGGGCGTGCCGCACACCCTTGAGCCACTGCAGCCCCGGCCGCTTCCTGCCCACGGCTGGACGCAGGCCAGGGCCGAAGACCTGGTGTGGGTGCGGCAGTACTTCGTCCCATGGGTCCTGAAACAGTTGCGTCCGCACCCGGCCGCAGCGTCACTTGCGGCAAAGCGGCCGCAGCCGGGCCCCGTGTTCGGCCTGGGCCGGCCGGGCCCCTTCCCGGCAGGGCACCCGGCCGTTGCTCCAGCCACCGTGAAGACGGTCACCCAGGGTACGGGTGCTGGTGGCAGGGGTGCCGTGATGGGCGACGTGGCCTAGGCGGGCTTCAGCGCTTCTTGGGAGTACGCTTGGCGGCGTTCATCGCTGCCCTGACGGCCGGCGGCAGCCCGGACTGCTCGGATTCCGGCTCGGCCACGCTGCCGCGCACCTTCGCGATGGCCCGCATCCCGTGGTAGATCACCAGGGCTGCCGCGGATCCGAGGGCGATGCCGTTGAACTTGAGGTCGCCGACGGTCCACGTGTAGTCCGCAATGCCGATCACCAGGGCCACTGCGGCGGTGGTCAGGTTCACCGGGTTGGAGAAGTTCACCTTGTTCTGCACCCAGATCTTCACGCCCAGGACGCCGATCATGCCGTACAGCATGGTGGCTGCACCGCCCAGCACGCCCGGCGGGACCGTGGCGATCAGTTCGCCGAATTTCGGCGAGAAGCTCAGCAGGATGGCGAAGATGCCTGCCACCCAATAGGCCGCCGTCGAATAAACCTTGGTGGCCGCCATGACGCCGATGTTCTCGGCGTAGGTGGTGGTGCCGGACCCGCCGCCGAAGCCCGCCAGGACAGTGGCGGCGCCGTCGGCCATCAGCGCACGTCCGGAGACGCCGTCGAGGTTCTGCCCGGTCATGGCGGCAACGGACTTCACGTGGCCGATGTTCTCTGCCACCAGCACCAGGACCACGGGCACGAAGAGGCCCAGGACGCCGATGTGGAACTCGGGGGTCTGGAAGTGCGGCAGGCCCACCCAGGCGGCGGCGTCCATCTTGTCGAACTTCACCTCGCCGCGGAGCATGGCCACCAGGTAGCCCACCACCACGCCCACCAGGATGCTGAGCCGGCCCAGAATCCCGCGGAACAGGACGCTGACCAGGATGATGGTTGCCAGGGTGACGACGGCGGTGACCGGCGCGGCGTCGAAGTTCTGCTTGGCTGCCGGGGCAAGGTTCAAGCCGATCAGCGCCACGATGGCGCCGGTGACGATGGGCGGCATGAGCCGGTTGATCCACTCGGCGCCGAACTTCTGCACGACCGCGCCCACCAGCGCCAGGACCACGCCGGCCAGCACCACCCCGCCGAGCGCTCCGGGGACTCCGAACTGCTGCTGGGAGGCCATGATGGGTGCGATGAACGCGAAGCTTGAACCCAGGTAGCTGGGGATCCGGCCCTTGGTGATCACCAGGAAGAGCAGGGTGCCGATGCCGGAGAAGAACAGCGTGGTGGCCGGGGGCATGCCGGTGATGAGGGGAACAAGGAACGTCGCGCCGAACATCGCCACCACGTGCTGCATGCCCACGCCGATGGTGAGCGGCCAGGCCAGCCGCTCGTCCGGCGCCACGACGCCGCCCGGCTTGATGGTTTTACCGGTGCCGTGCAGCTTCCATTTGATTCCGAGCATGCTCATGGGAAGGAATGCCTTTCAGGGGGTGCCTCGAGGGGGCGAAGATCAACTCGCTCCAGAATACTCCCCGGCCTCCCGGCCGGATTCCCTGTGGCCAAGGTCACCGGCCGTCATGGGAAGAGGGTCGAAGCGCTTGAAGTTGCAACTATGGAAAGCAACGAGGCCACCCCCGGAAGGCGGGGCGGCGCAGCGAAAGGTACGCAATGACTATTGCCCATGAAGAAGCGGTTATCGATTCGGCAGCCGTCGACGCCATCTTTGCCCAGGCCCGGACCGCCAACTCCTTTACCGGAGAAGTGACCGAGGAGCAGGCCCAGGCCATCTACGAACTCACCAAGTTCGGTCCCACAGCTTTCAACTCCCAGCCGCTGCGCGTCACTTACGTCCGTTCCGACGAGGCCCGCGCCACCCTGGTCGACGCCCTGTCCAAGGGCAACCGCGCCAAGACCGCATCCGCGCCGCTGGTGGCGATCCTCAGCTACGACACCGACTGGGCCGGCAAGTGGGACGACTTCCTCCCCGGCTACAACGCCCCCAAAGCCATGTACGACGCCGACCCTGAACTGGCCGCCGCCACCGGCAACAACAACGCGCACCTGCAGGCCGGCTACTTCATCCTGGCCGTCCGCTCGCTCGGGTTCGCCGCCGGCCCCATGACCGGCGCGGACTTCAACGCGATCGACGCCGCCTTCTTCCCGGCCGGTGACCAGAAGAGCTTCCTGGTGGTCAACATCGGCCAGCCGGGTGAGGATGCCTGGGGCGAGGCAAAGCCCAAGTTCTCCTACGACGACGCCGTCCGCACCGTCTAACCCCCACCGGAGCCATCACCTCCTGCAAGTTGTTCCGGGACGCCCCATCACGTCCTGCCCGCTATTTCCAAACGCGCCATCACCTAGCGATGGCGCGTTGGGTTTTAACGGCAGGACGTGATGGGGCGTTTGCGGGGGAGGTGGGAGACTGTGGCTATGCCCATGCGGAACCTGATCTTCGTGGCGTTCGTCGAGCCGGTGGCTGACGGCCAAGTGTTCCCGCGCACGAACTGGCCGCTGCACATCACCTTGGTGAGATTCGACGTCGACTCCCCGGCAAGTGCCGACCCCGCCGGGTTCCTTGCGGGGCAGGCGGAGGCGCCGGCCATGGCAGCGCTCGGGGCGGACCTGAGGGTAGGGGAGGACGCAGGTTTCGGGCGGAACGGCTCGGTGCCTGTCAGCCTCGTCGACCCGCACCCGGCCCTGCAGTCGCTGCACGAGAAGTTGGTGCAGGCGGTCGTGGATGCGGGCGGCAAAATCCTGACCCCGCGCCACACGCTGTCCGGCTACCGCCCCCACGTCTCCCACCACGCCGCTCCGGGAGCGGGCATTAAGCGCCTGAGCCAGGGCGACGCCGTCGTGCTTGACTGCATCGCCCTGGTGGACATGGCGCCCGATGGCGACCACACCATACGGCGCGTTCTCCGGCTGTGGCGCCTCGAAGCTCACGAGGTGGGGCCGGAAGCCAGCCTTGGACGCTAGGCGATGACGCTGTCCACCAGCGCCTTGGCTTCGGCCTGCACCTGCTTCAGGTGCTCCTCGCCCTTGAAGGACTCCGCGTAGATCTTGTACACGTCCTCGGTACCGGACGGCCGTGCGGCGAACCATGCGTTCTCGGTGACGACCTTCAGGCCTCCGATGGACGCGCCATTGCCCGGTGCCTCGGTGAGCTTGGCGGTGATCGCCTCGCCCGCCAGTTCGGTGGCAGTGACGTCCGCAGCGGAGAGCTTGCCCAGCTTGGCCTTCTGCTCACGCGTGGCGGCGGCGTCGATCCGGGCGTAGACCGGGGCGCCGAACTGGTCCGTGAGGCCCTTGTACAGCTGCGATGGGGACTTGCCGGTGACGGCAGTGATTTCGGAAGCCAGCAGGGCCAGCAGGATGCCGTCCTTGTCCGTGGTCCAGACGCTGCCGTCCCGCTTGTTGAAGGAAGCGCCGGCGGATTCCTCGCCGCCGAACGCGCCCTCACCGGAGAGCAGACCCGGCACGAACCACTTGAAGCCCACGGGAACTTCCACGAGCTTGCGGCCCAGGCTTTCGGCCACCCGGTCGATGATCGAGGAGGACACCAGGGTCTTGCCCACCACCGAGTTGGGGTTCCAGCCGCTGCGGTTCCGGTACAGGTAGTCGATGGCGACGGCGAGGTAATGGTTGGGGTTCATCAGTCCGCCGTCGGGGGTGACGATGCCGTGGCGGTCCGCGTCCGCGTCGTTGCCCGTGGCCACGTCGAAGGCCGGCTGCCCGGAGGACTTGGCGTCGGACATCCGCTGGATCAGAGACGCCATCGCGGACGGTGACGAGCAGTCCATCCGGATCTTCTCGTCCCAGTCCAGCGTCATGAAGGCCCATTGGGGGTCCACAGTCGGGTTCACCACGGTGAGGTTGAGGTGGTGGCGCTCGGCGATCTCGCCCCAGTAGTCCACGGACGCGCCGCCCATGGGGTCGGCGCCGATCCGCACCCCGGCGTTGCGGATGACGTCCAGGTCCAGGACGGACGGGAGGTCATCCACGTAGCTGCTGAGGAAGTCGAACTTGCCGGTGGTGTCCGCGGCCTGGGCGTCGGCCAGCGGGATCCGCTTGACGCCGCGCAGCCCGTTCTCCAGCAGCTCGTTGGCGCGGTTGGCGATCCATCCGGTGGCGTCGGAATCCGCGGGGCCGCCATGCGGAGGGTTGTATTTGAAGCCGCCGTCGGCCGGCGGGTTGTGGCTCGGCGTGACCACGATGCCGTCCGCCTGCGGGGCGCCGGGCGCAGCCTTCCGGTTGTAGGTGAGGATCGCGTGGCTCAGTGCCGGGGTGGGGGTGTAGCCGTGGCGGGCGTCGACGAGGACCTGGACACCATTGGCAGCCAGCACCTCCAGGGCGGAGTTCTGTGCCGGCTCGCTCAGCGCGTGCGTGTCCTTGGCCAGGAACAGCGGGCCGGTGACGCCCTGCGCCGCCCGGTACTCCACGATCGCCTGGGTGATGGCGACGATGTGCGGCTCGTTGAAGGACGCCTTCAGGCTGGAGCCGCGATGCCCGGAGGTCCCGAACACCACGCGCTGGCCGGGATCGGCCAGGTCCGGTGAGATGTCGTAGTACGCGTCAAGGAGCGCAGTGATGTCAACAAGGTCCTGGGGTTGGGCAACTGTACCCGCGCGGCTAGCCATGGCTACAGCATGCCAGAAGCTGGCACGAGTCAAAACGACGCGCCCAGAATCCGGACCCTGTGACATGCCATGACGTTCGCCAACCAAGTAGTCCACCTGAGTACAGGGCCCGGAAAGTACTTATATACCGGGCGCCCGGCGCGCTGCATACTTTCAAGAAAATCCGGGAAAACCACTGAAGCAACGGACGACGGCGGCCTGCCGCCGCCGTCCTGTCCGGCAGGGAAGCGGGGACGTCCGATGGGGGCAGGAGACGGGGCAGCGGAGCAGTCCAGGCTGGCTGCCGAGAGGGTTGCCAGGCTTAAGCGGCAGCTGGACCAGGCCGAGCGGACCACGAAGGCGTGGGACGCCGGTGCCGCAGGCGAGCGGGTGGTGGCCGACAAACTCAGCGAGTTGGTACCGCGGGGCTGGTACGTGCTGCACGACGTCCACTGGCCGGGGCGACCCAAAGCGAACCTGGACCACGTCCTCGTCGGGCCGGGCGGGGTCGTGGTGGTGGACGCGAAGAACTGGACCGGCGAGGTGCGGGTGGCATCCGGGGTGCTGTGGCAAGGACGCTATGCCCGGACCCAGGCTGTGGAAGGTGCCCTGGCACAGTGCGCAGCGGTGGCGTCGGTGCTGACACCGCCGCACCGCCGGCTGGTGCGGCCGCTGATCTGCATGGCCGCGCAGCCCGAGCTCTTCGGCATCACCAGTTCCGATGTTGCCGTGGCCGGTTCCCAGCGCCTGGTGGGGGCCATCGAAGCCTTGCCTCCCGTGCTGGACCAGCAGGCAGTGATGGGGCTTTACGAGTACCTGGGCCAGCAGCTCACCCATGAACAGGAACCCGGCATCACGGCACTGCGAAATGTCCGGCCCGGAGCCGTGGTCCGGCCGGCAGGTGCCCTGCCGCCCCGCGCGCCCCGCCCGGACGCGTCGAAGGGGTCGGGCCTGGCCGGGGGAGTGGACAGGGCCGGGGCACTGGACAGGAGCCGGAACGGCAGTGCCTCCCGGCATCCGGCGGGCCGTGCCCTGCCCAAAGCGGGCCCATCGGCCGGAGCGGGAGCACGTGCGGGGTCGGGGGCGTCAGGATCAGGACGGGCAGGATCAGGGGTCGGGCGCAGCATGAAGGCACACCAGCATGGCGGCACCAGCGGGGGCAGGCTCGCGCTGCTGGCGGCGTTCGTCATTTTTGCCGTGTATATCCTGCCCTACTTGGGCCACTAGTTCCGCGCACAGGTTCTGACGGGACGGACCCGCCGGCGTGCCCCGACGGCTGCCGGAGTTGCTCTTTCGCGGCGCTGCGGACTGCAGCGGATACCCGGTTGAGCCGATCCGAATCCAACGACCAGGCCTGCCAGTACAGGGGGACGTCCTCGTAGGCAGCATCCTCGAGCCGGACCAGGGTGTTGTCTGCTGTCCCCTGCCCTGCCGTGCGCTGCCCTGTCCTGACGTGCCCTGTCCTGGCGTGCCCATTCCGGCTGCGCCCTTTCCCGAACTCCAGCTTCCCGGCCAGCTGAAGCTCGGGGAGCATCCCCCAGCCCAGGCCCGACGTGACGGCGGCGAGGAACCCTTCCGAGGACGGCACGGTATGCGTCGGCGGGGACTGGGCCACGCCTTTGGAATCGAGCAGCTGCCGCTGCAGGTTGTCCTTCGCGTTGAACTTCAGGACCGGCATGGCAGCCCAATCGATGCCGCCGGAGGCAGAGTAGCGCCGGACGAGTTCCGGGGTTGCCACCGGGAGGTACCTCATGTGGCCCAGCAGTTCCACGCGGCATCCGCTGACGGGGATGGGGTCGGACGTCACGGCGCCCATCACGGTTCCTTCGCGCAGCAGCTGGCTGCTGTAGCCCTGGTCCTCCACGTGGAGGTTAAGGACGGCGTCCGTCCACTCCGCCGCGCGGTGCAGGACCGGGACGAACCAGGTGGCCAGGGAGTCCGCATTGATGGCCAGTGGCAGGCGGGCGCGCGCAGGTGAGGCGGCTCCAAGGGCCGCGGACGTTTCCGCCTCCAGCAGCTGCACCTGCCGGGCCATCCGCAACAGCAGGGACCCGGCGTCGGTGGCTGTGCACGGCAGCCGGCGGCGCACCAGGACCTGGCCCACCGAGGCTTCCAGCGCCTTGATCCGCTGGCTCACGGCGGACGGCGTGATTCGAAGCAGGTCAGCCGCCGCCTCGAAAGTACCCTCGTCGATCACCGCGGTGAGGGCTTTAAGGTGCTCAAGATTCATGAAGAAATTCTAATGAAAGACGAGAATCCGTTATTTGCCTGATCTCCGTCGGCTATCTACCGTCAATGGCATGATGACTGCTGGGATCACCGGGCTGCTGACGGGGTTGGCGCTGATCGTGGCGATCGGCGCCCAAAACGCGTTCGTCCTGCGCCAGGGGATCCGGCGGGAACATGTTGGCTCCGTGGTGGCCGTGTGCATGGCCGGCGACGCGCTGCTGATCGTCGGCGGCACGGCCGGAGTCGGGGCGTTGGTGACACGCTTCCCGCAGGCCCTGGAAGTGCTGCGCTGGGCCGGGGCCGCGTACCTGGTGTGGTTCGCTGTGCGGTCGTTCCGGGCGGCCCTGAATCCCTCTGCCCTGGCGGAGCAGGCACCCCGCTCACGGCACTCGGTGGTGGCCACCACGGCGGCCCTGACGTTCCTCAATCCGCACGTCTACCTGGACACCGTGGTGCTGCTGGGCAGCCTCGCCAACCAGCAGGGCCCGGGGCTGCGCTGGACTTTTGCCGGCGGGGCGGTCACGGGCAGCATCCTCTGGTTCTCGGTACTTGGATACGGTGCCAGGGCCCTTGCCGGAGTCCTTCGGAGTCCCCGCACCTGGCGGTGGATCGATGCGGGCATTGGCGTGCTGATGATCATCCTGGCGGTATGCCTGGTCCTGCACTAACGGCCAGCCCGCCCTGACGTACGCTGGAATCCGAGCCGCAGGGGAGAAACCATGAGCAACCAGCCGTCCCACTACCCCGAGCACCAGCGCCCGGACTACCAGGGCCGGGACTACCAGCGTCCCGAACACCAGCGTCCCGGCTACGGGCCGCAGGGGGCGCCGTGGCCCGACTACCAGGCCCCAGGCGCATACGGGCAGAGTTCCCCCTATGGCCAACTGCCCTACTATGGACAGCCCGCCGGACCGAAGACCCTGAGCATCGCCAGCATGGTGTGCGGCATCGCCTCGGTCATCATGGGCTGGCTGATGATTCCGCAGGTCGCGGCGATCGTCACCGGGCACTTGGCGCTCCGCCGCGAACCCTCCGGGAAAGGCATGTCCATCGCCGGCCTGGTGCTGGGATACCTGTGCCTGCTGGGCTGGGGTGCCATGTGGCTGCTGCTCATTATCGGCCTGGCGCTCGCCGCTACAAACGGCACCAGCGGCACCTTCTAGCGACTCTTCCCCCTCCTGCGCGGCCGCCGGGCACCTGCCTGCGCGGCCGCCGTCGTCCGTTATCCGGCCCGTACCTGTGCTGCCGCCGCAGCTTCAGCCGGGGACTCCGGATAGATGGACTCCGCGGGGGCGCGGTTGGTGGCCTTGGCCCACGGGTAATAGACAGCCAGGGTCGCCACGATGCCCACCAGCCAGGAAATGTCCGCACCGCCCAACAGCTTGGTGACGGGCCCGGTGTACAGTGCCTGCGCCAGGAACGGGATCTGGATAACGACGCCGATTCCGTAGGAAACCAAGGCTGCCACGTTCCAGCGGCCGTAGCGTCCGTCGGGGTTGTAGAGCGCGGGGATGTCCAGCCTGTCCCGCGAGATCTTGTAGTAGTCCACGAGGTTGATCACGGACCAGGGCGTGAACACCATGAGCAGCAGCAGGACGAAATTCTTGAACAGGTTCAGGAAGTCCTTGCTGGCAAATAGGGCAATGAGCACGCTGGCTCCGATGACCGCGATGATGAAGGCAATCCGCACGGTCCTGGACACCGAGTCCCGCCGGTTCAGCGCCGTGCTGATGGTGACTCCGCACATGAAGGCGCCGTAGGCGTTGAGGCAGTTAACCGTGAGTTTTCCGGTGACGATCATCAGGTAGATGAAGACGGCGATCAGGCCGCCGCCGGCCAGGTCGCCCATGTAGCCCACCTGGTTCTTCAGGAAATCGCCACCGAGCTTTGCGGCGGAGAGGCCGCCTGCCAGGGCGCCCAGGGTCATGGCCCACTGCGCGCCGCCCACGGAGCCGGCGAACGTGTACCAGAAGGTCTTCCGTTCCGAGGTGTCGGCCGGGAGGTAGCGTGAGTAGTCGGCCACGTAGGGGCCAAAGGTCAGCTGCCAGCCTGCGCCCAGCGCAACGGCGGTGAGGAAGGTGGGCCATTCGAAGCCCTTCACCATCATCACCTGGGTGACGTCGAACTTCGTGGTGACAGCCAGTGTCAGGTACAGGAAGCCGGCCAGGCCCAGCACGGTGGCGACGCGTCCCAGTGCGTGGATGTACTTGTAGCCCAGAATGGCCAACAATGCTGTTGCGGCCCCAAAGATCAGGATTCCGACGGCGGGAGAGTCCACACCGAGCATGAGGTTGATGGCCTGCCCCGAGAGGACGGTGCCCGTGGAGGCGAACCCTACGTACATCAGAATCACCAGCGCCAGCGGGATCACAGCCCCGTAGACGCCGAACTGGGCGCGGCTGGAAATCATCTGCGGCAGGCCCAGCCGGGGCCCCTGGGCCGAGTGGAGTGCCATCACCGCTCCGCCAAGGACGTTCCCCACGAGCAGGCCGATGATCGCCCAGAAGGCATCGGCGCCGAACACCACGGCCAGGGCGCCGTCCACGATGGCCGTGATTTGGGCGTTGGCGCCAAACCATAGCGTGAACTGTCCGCGCGGGCTTCCGTGGCGCTCGCCCGGCGGAATCATGTCGATTGATCGTGCCTCAACGGCGGTACTGCCTCCGGCCATGCCCAAACTCCTCAGTGATGAAAACGTAGGCTCCATCACATCGGAATCCGTGCCCGGGCAACACCGCCCAGGGTGCCGCAGTGTCCGGGAAACCAGACATTTTGGCGTGTCACTTGCAAGGGTCCCCTCCCAATGGACGGGTCCCCCCGCGCACGACCGGCGGACTGGTCCGCGGAGCGGTGAGTTGTCGAGCTGGTGCGGCTTGGCCGCTGCTAGCGGAGCAGCTCCACGTCCGAGACAAGTTCAATGTGCGCCAGCATGGCCGTGGCGGCAGCATCCGGGTCCTGTGCACGGATGGCGTCGGCGATCTTCTTGTGGGAGGCCAGCGACTGCTCCGGCCTGCCCGGCTGGCCCAGGGACTCCATCCGGGTTTCCAGGATCATCTCCGCGATGAAAGCCATCAGCTGCGCGAGCACCGAGGAGTGGGCCGCGGCGGTGATGGCCTGGTGGAAGAGCTCATCCCCGTGGGCGCCGCGATCGCCGTCGTTGATTTCGCGGGCCATGACATCGAGGGCGTGGTCAATAGCGGCGAGGTCGTCCTCCGTACGGCGTTCCGCAGCCAGCGCCGCGAGCTTTCCCTCCAGCGTGCTGCGGGCCTCGACGATTTCCGGCAACCGGCTCCGGTGTTCGCGCAGCCCCTTGATCACGGAGGCCACGCTGGGGCGCCGCGCCAGGACGGCGCCGGTACCGTGCTGCACGTCGATGACACCCAGCACCTCAAGGGCCACGAGGGCCTGGGCCAGGGTGGCACGGGAGACTCCGAGCCGCTCGGCAAGGTCGCGCTCGGCCGGCAGCAGGTCTCCCGGGCGGAGCTGGGCGGACTCGATGTAGGCAAGGATCTGCTCCACCAGCTGTTCGTAGAGCCGGGGCCGCGTGACCCGCTCCAAACCTGCCCGTGCCGTCTTCTCCACAGTTCCTCCTGAGGTTAACCAGGACCAGAATACCCCGCGCCCCTATTGACAGATAGACTCACTCTCTAAGAGGCTAGTCCAGTGAGCCAGTAACTCACGTCACATTCTTTCTTTCCCCACTGGAGGACCAACGATGTCCGCTCCTGTTTTATCGATCATCATCCTCGCGGCGATGTTCCTGCTCGCCACTGTCCTGCCCCTCAACATGGGCGCGCTCGCCTTTGTGGGCGCGTTCCTGCTCGGCGCCGTGGTGCTGGGCATGTCCACCAACGAGATCCTTTCCAACTTCCCCGGCGGACTCTTCCTCACGATCGTCGGCGTCACCTACCTCTTCGCGATAGCCCAGAACAACGGCACCATCGACCTGCTGGTCCGCGGCGCCGTCAAGCTCGTGGGCAGCCGCGTGGCCCTCATCCCCTGGGTCATGTTCGCCATTACCGCTGTGATCACGGCCGTGGGCGCACTGTCTCCCGCCGCCGTCGCCATCATCGCCCCCATCGCGCTGAGCTTCGCCGGAAAGTACAAGATCAGCCCCCTGCTGATGGGCATGATGGTGATCCACGGCGCCCAGGCCGGCGGCTTCTCGCCGATCGCCGTGTACGGCGTCACGGTCAACGGCATCCTGGCCAAGACCGACCTCGCCTTCAGCCCCACGGCGCTGTTCCTCTCAAGCCTCATCTTCAACCTCGTCATCGCGCTGGTGCTCTTCGTCGTCCTGGGCGGCAAAAACCTCATGTCCTCCAAGGTCGGCCACTTCGTGGAGCAGGCAGCCGAAGCCCGGATGTCCGTCAGCGTCGGAGCCAGGGCCGCCGGCGGCGACGTCCCGTTCAAGGGCTTCGGCTCCGGCATGTACGACCCCCGCGACCCGGCCGGCGACGGCGTTGCGGCCACCAAGGAGCGCAAGGAGCGGATCCCGCAGCTGGTCTCCATCGCCGGCCTGGTCGTCCTCGCCGTCGTCGCCCTCGGTCTGAAGATGGACGTCGGATTCGTCTCCATCACCATCGCCATCGTGCTGGCCCTGGTCTCTCCCGCGGCACAGAAGGGCGCCATCAACAAGATCAGCTGGTCCACGGTGCTGCTCATCTGCGGCATGCTCACCTTCGTCGGCGTCCTGGAAGAAGCCGGCACCATCAAATTCGTCTCCAACGGTGTCGCCGGTTTGGGGATGCCCCTTGTGGCCGCCCTCCTGATCTGCTTCATCGGCGCCATCGTCTCCGCCTTTGCATCCTCCACCGCCATCCTGGCCGCGCTCATCCCGCTCGCCGTCCCCTTCCTCTCCACCGGCGAGATCGGCGCCGTCGGCGTCATCTGCGCCCTCGCCGTCTCCGCCACGATCGTGGACGTCTCGCCCTTCTCCACCAACGGCGCCCTGGTGCTCGCCAACGCCCCCGAAGGCGTGGACAAGGACCAGTTCTACAAGCGGATCCTCGGCTACAGCGGAATCGTCATCGTGGCCGGACCCGTCCTGGCCTGGCTTGCCCTGGTGGTCCCCGGCTGGCTCTAACCGGCGCAACCACCTGAGAGCCGCCCGTCTTTGAGAAAGGAAACCCCGCACATGAGCTCAGCAGAGAATTCCCCAGGCCCGCTGGCCGGGCACACCGTCGTCGACCTCAGCCGCGCACTGGCCGGACCGCACGCCGGCATGATGCTCGCTGACCTGGGCGCCCGCGTCATCAAGGTGGAGAATCCGGGAACGGGGGATGACACCCGGGGCTGGGGTCCGCCCTTCGTTGGTCCCGAGGGCAACCTGCAGTCCACCTACTTCATGTCCTGCAACCGCAACAAGGAATCCATCACCCTGGACCTGAAAAGCGGGGACGGACAGGCGGTACTGCGTGGTCTCCTGGAGCGGGCCGACGTTGTCATCGAGAACTTCCGGCCCGGCGTCATGGACCGGCTGGGCTTCTCCACTGCCGCAATGCATGAGCTCAACCCCCGGCTGGTGATTCTTTCCATCACGGGCTTCGGCCATGACGGGCCCGAGTCCCGGCGCAGCGGCTACGACCAGATCCTCCAGGGCGAAGCCGGCCTGATGTCCCTCACCGGGTCGGGGCCGGACGACCCCCAACGCGTCGGCGTCCCGATCGCGGACCTGCTCTCCGGCATGAACGGGGCGCTCGGTGTGCTGGCCGCGCTGGTGGAGCGGTACCGGACCGGCCAGGGGAAGGTGGTGCGCACTTCACTGCTGGCATCGCTGATCGGCGTCCACGCTTTCCAGGGCACCAGGACCACGGTCGCGGGAGAAGTGCCGCAGGCCCAGGGCAACCACCACCCGTCCATCGCGCCCTATGGGCTGTTCACCTGCAAGGACGGGAGCGTGCAGATCAGCGTGGGCAGCGAGAAGCTGTGGGCCTCGTTTGCCTCGGCCTTCGGCCTGGACCCCGCTGCCCCGGGCTTTGCCAGCAACGCCGAACGGGTGCGGAACCGGGCAGGGGTGATAGCCGACGTCGAACGCGCCTTTGCTGGATACGGCGCGGAGGAACTGCTGCAAAAACTGGACGACGCCGGGATCCCGGCAGGGAAGGTCCGTTCGCTTGACGAGGTGTACGCCTGGGAGCAGGTGGCCTCCCAGGGCCTGGTGGTGGACGTTGAGCATCCGTTGCTGGGCAAGGTGAGCCTGCCTGGCCCGCCGCTGCGGTTCTTCGCACCCGGCGATGCCGCGGAGACGACGCTGACCGAACACGACGCGCCACCGCTCCTGGACGAGGACGGGCCGGCCATCCGGGAGTGGCTGGGCCTGGCCGCGGCCGGTGCAGCCCCGGCCGCGGGGGCCAAGTAGCATGCCGACGGCGGAAAAGGTGCGGCATCTGAGCGCCACCGAACTCCTGGACATCGTGGTGGATGAAGGCTCCTTCGTCTCCTGGGACGCCCCGCCGGAACAGCCCGTGCTTTCCGAGGACTACGCCCGCGACCTGGCCAAGGCACGCGAGCGCAGCGGCACCGACGAGTCCGTGATCACCGGCGCCGGGCTGATCCGTGGCCGCCGGGTGGCGCTGATTGTCAGCGAATTTTCCTTCCTGGCCGGGTCCATCGGCCACGCCGCGGCGAAGCGGATTGTCGCCGCCGTCGAGCGTGCCACCGCGGAGGGACTGCCCTTGCTGGCAGGTCCCGCGTCCGGGGGGACACGGATGCAGGAAGGGACGCTCGCGTTCCTATCCATGGTGAAAATCACCGGCGCCGTCCGGGCGCACCGCCAGGCCGGGCTTCCCTACCTGGTCTACCTGCGGCACCCCACCACCGGCGGGGTCATGGCGTCCTGGGGATCCTTGGGGCACATCAACGTCGCTGAACCCGGAGCGCTGCTGGGCTTCCTGGGCCCCCGGGTCTACGAAGCCCTCTACGGCGAAGCGTTCCCGGACAACGTGCAGGTGGCGGAGAACCTCTTCAACAAGGGGCTGATCGACGGCGTGGTGCAGCCAGAGGACCTTGCGGACCTCGTGGCCCGCGCGC
Organism: Arthrobacter sp. E70; assembly: GCF_058266945.1. NCBI lineage: Bacteria > Bacillati > Actinomycetota > Actinomycetes > Micrococcales > Micrococcaceae > Arthrobacter > Arthrobacter sp. E70. The sequence goes on from NZ_JBYQFR010000007.1 coordinate 86,230, forward strand.
TGGACATCCTGTCCACCACGTGCGGTGCGGGGCTGGCCGTGCCGCCTCCCGAAACATTGGCCGTGCGGCCTGCTGCCGTGGACGCCTGGACATCGATCGGGATTTCCCGCCGGCAGCGGCGCCCGGACCTGCGCCAGCTCCTGAAGTTCGGTGCGGGCGACGCCCTTCCCCTCAATGGAACCGGGCAGGGGGAGAAGGACCCCGGGCTGCTGCTGGCGCTGGCGCGCTTCGGCAGCCAGTCCTGCATCGTCCTGGGCCATGCGCGGCCGCTGCGCAAGGACGCCGCGGGCATGGGGCCCGGTTCACTGCGCGAGGCGCGCCGGGGCATGAAGCTGGCGGAGGAACTGGGGCTGCCGCTGCTCACCGTCATCGACACGGCCGGGGCGGCGCTGTCCCAGGAAGCGGAGGAGGGCGGGCTCGCCGGCGAAATCGCGCGCTCACTGCACGAACTGATCGGCCTGGAATCGCCGTCGGTTTCCGTGTTGCTGGGCCAAGGAGCCGGGGGAGGGGCCCTGGCCCTGCTGCCGGCGGACCGGACCATCGCTGCCCAGCACAGCTGGCTGTCGCCGCTGCCCCCGGAAGGCGCCAGTGCCATCGTTCACCGGACCACGGCCTTCGCGCCCGCCATGGCCGAGGCCCAGGGCGTGAACGTTGCCTCGCTGTACGCGAGCGGCCTGGTGGACCACATCGTGGATGAGCGTGGCGATGCGTCGCTCGAGCCACGCGAGTTCTGTGCCCGCATGGCCCGCGCCATCGAATACGAGCTGGGAGCGGTGGCAGGGGTTCCTGTGCCGAAGCTTGTGGCTGCCCGGGCCCTGAAGTTCGGCAACCTGGGCAGCTGAGGCCGCCGCCTGGCGGGACCTACCTCCGCTGTTGGATCCGTGCCCGGTGTGCATTGGCGCGCAGCTGAAGGATGCGTGCGCCGCCCGCTGCCGCCACCAGCACGCCGCCGGTCACGGCCGCGATAAACAACGCCATTCCGAGCGGAACAGCGCCCTCGAGGCCGAGGAACTTTACCAGGACCAGCTCCTGGTTCTGCAGGATGAAGATGATCAGCAGGATCAGCAGCACCAGGGCGGCAACAACGGCTGCCCAGATGACGCCGGTGCGGGTGACCTTGCGTTCCGGGGCGGCAGGCACCGGGGCCGTCCCGGCCGAGGGTGTCCCCGCGCTGGTGGAGTAGGAAGGCGCGTTGCCGTAGCTTCCGGCAACACCGCCTTCCGGGGCGGGGGCGGTGTCCTGCGGCGTCACTGTTCTGCCCGGTTCCCGCCGGCCCTCGGGTCCTGGCGAGTATTGTCCTGCGCTCATGCTCGTCCCCTTTCCCAGAATGCTAAGCATGCTTATGGTGCAACCTTAGCCGTCCCGATCGCCGGAGCACAACGGACCCGCGGGGCAGGCGGCCATGCGCCGTTATGCCCACCGGCCCGTCGTCGGGGGGTATGCGCCGGAGGCCGGGCATGGCGGAAGGGCCCCTTGGAGGCCCTTCCGTGGCAACAGGCTCAGACCCGTTCTTTGCTCCGCTCGGCCGAAGGCGTGCGGGGCGTTGGCGTCCTGCGCCAGCTGGGGAATGCCCAGAACGTGAAGTCCTGCGCCTTGACCCGTGGCTCCGGTGTCTCCACCGGGGTTTCCTGCTCGGCTTCAGGCCGGCGGTCGGCTTCCTTCTTGTAACCGCGCCCAAAGTCCTTGCTGTATCCGTAGCACATCACAGACCTCCTTATGGTGACTGCCCTTTAATCGTCCTCCTGATAGGCCTAGGAGTCGAGGTTCCCGGCCACCACTTCCTGCGCCTCCTGCGGCTGATGGAATTCGCACGGTCCGTGGTGGCGCAGCGGGAGCAGGCAGGTCCGGCCGGTCGGCAGGTGGACCAGCGCGCAGCGGCCGGCCATGGCCAGGTCCTCCCTGACATTGGTGTTGCTGAGGTCCGGACGGGCTTCCGCTTCAGATGACGCGTCCTCAGTGCTGGGTGCGGGGTGGTCAGGGTTCATCTCGGGCAACTCCTCGTCGGGCTGGTGTCGAGTGGAGGGTGCGGTACCTTTCCAGTCTGCTCCGGCGGGGTTACAGGCGGGTTAATCCGGCGTTAGGTTCAGGTCAACAGGGATGCACGCATCCGACGCTAGTACCCCAACTGGTGCGCTACCTGCAGCAGGAGTGCTTCGGAACCCATAGGACCGACCAGCTGGATCCCCATCGGCAGGCCCTGCCCGCCTGCACTGCCGGTCCAGTGCACGGGGATGGTGATGGCCGGCAGCCCGCAGACATTGACCAGCGAAGACCACGGCGCGAATTCGCACTGCCTGCGGTAGTCGCCGTCGGCGTCCCCCGGCCAGTGCGCCGACGGCCACCGGTCGCCGCCGTGTTCGGTCCCCGTGAACCAGCCCACGGGCCGCGGCGTCTGTGCCAGGGCCGGCATCAGCAGCAGGTCCCACTGCGCAAACTGGGCCACGGTGTCATGCTCGAACTGGCGCAGGAAAGCCAGCGCCTCGGCGAGCTTGGCCGGGCTGCGCTGCTGCGCCCGCCGCCGGAACGTCCGGGTCAGCGGTGCCAGCAGCGCTTCCCGGGAGGGGTTGATCCGCGCTGCCCCCACCCCAGCGGTCCAGGCGGTGGTGAAAGCGTCCGGGTAGCGGTTGTCGTAGCGGATGGATGCATCGCTGAGCACGTGGCCCGCGTGCTCCAGCAGTGCCTCGCCGGTTCGGAGCGCGTCGAGGGCTTCGGGCTCCGGGGTGAAGGGAAAGGTGGCGGCCCACGGGCTGTCCAGTGTGACGCCGATCCGCAGCCGTGGCGGCGACTCGCCGATTGCCGCAAGGAACTGGCCTCCGGGTACCAGGGCGTCCATCATCAGTGCGGCGTCGGCTGCGCTCCTGGCCAGCGGGCCGGGCACCACCAGCCGGGCCGGATCACCCGCGCTTTCCCCGGCGACCACCAGGCCCCGGCCCGGCTTCAACCCCACCAGCCCGCATGCCGCAGCCGGAATACGTACCGATCCGCCGCCGTCGGTCCCGGGTGCGAAGGGCAGCAGGCCGGCCGCCACCGCCGCGGCGCTGCCGCCGGATGAACCTCCCGAACTCCTGCTCAGGGCATGGGGGTTGCGCGACGGCGGTGCGATGCGGTTTTCGCTGTAGGCCGTCAGTCCGAATTCGGGAACCTGCGTCTTTCCCAGGGTGAGCGCGCCGGATTCCTTGAAGAGGGACACCAGGGGTGCGTCTGCCGGCGCCGGCTTGTGGTCCAGGGCCGCGCTGCCGTGGGTGGTCACCACCCCCGCAACATCCGTGAGGTCCTTGAAGGCCAGCGGCATGCCGTGCAGCATGGGCAGGTCCGCCGCGTCTGTCATCCCGTGCAGGGAGTCGGCCGCCCGGGCCTGTTCCATGGCGAGGTCCGCCGTGACGGTGATGAAGGCGCCGAGGAGAGGGTTCTTGTGCTCGATCCTGGCAAGGAAATGGGAGGCGGCCTCAACCGCTGAGACCCCACCATGCCTTAGCTGGTCCCGCAGGGTCACCGCCGAAAGCTCGTTCAGTTCAGTCAAGGAGGCGCCAGTCCAGGATGTGGTTGCGCCCCGGGACGAAAGTCTCGGGGGCAGGCGGGTGGACGTTCGGCTCTGCGGGCAAGGCAACCTCCTCGGCGCTTCCAGCCTAGCCTGCCCTGCGCCGTGCCACCCGGAGGGTGGCACGGCCCCCGCACCACGGAAGGACTAGGCTTAATGCTGACTCTGATCCGCCAAGACAGGACTCCGATGAGCGATTTCCAGACCGTCCCCGTCCACGACATCCCGGCTGACGCCGTCATCCTGGATGTGCGCGAGGACTACGAATGGGTTGCCGGGCACGCCGAAGGCGCCCTCCACATCCCGATGGACCAGATTCCGGCGCGGCTGGGGGAACTCGACCCGGATGAGGATCTCTACGTCATTTGCCGCACCGGCGGCCGGTCGTTCCGCGCCGCGCAGTGGCTGACCGCGCAGGGCTACACCGCCATCAACGTCTCGGGCGGCATGGACCAGTGGCTGGAGGACGGCAAGCCGCTGGTCTCCGACAACGGGCTCAAGCCGATGGTGCTTTAGTGCAGCCTGCTCCCACCTACGCATTCCTGGGGCCGGAGGGGACGTTCACGGAGGCTGCCCTCATGCAGGTCCCCGGCGCCGCGGAGGCCACCCGGGTGCCGGCGTCCAACGTCAATGCTGCGCTGGACCAGGTGCGCTCCGCGTCCGCGGACGCTGCAATGGTCCCCATTGAAAACTCGGTGGAGGGCGGCGTAACAGCCACGCTCGACGCCATCGCCACCGGCCAGGAACTCCGGATTATCCGGGAGGTCCTGGTCCCCATCAGCTTCGTCCTGGTGGCGCGCCCGGGTGTCCCGTTGCAGGACGTCCGGCGGGTCTCCACCCACGGCCACGCATGGGCACAGTGCCGGCTGTGGATGGACCAGAACATACCTGGCGCGGAATATGTTCCCGGCTCGTCCACCGCGGCTGCCGCCCTCGGCCTGCTCGAGGACGAGGGCCACTACGACGCAGCCATCTGTGCACCGCTGGTGGCTGAGGAGAACTCCGGCCTCGAAGTGCTGGCGGAGAACATCGGTGACAACCCGGGCGCAGTGACCCGCTTCGTCCTGGTCAGCCGTCCCGGCACACTGCCTGCCCCAACCGGCGCTGACAAAACCACCCTTGTGGTGCCGCTTCCCGAAGACCGCCCAGGGGCCCTCATGGAGATCCTGGACCAGCTCGCAAGCCGCGGGGTCAACCTTAGCCGCATCGAATCCCGGCCCACCGGGCAGTATTTGGGGCATTACTTCTTCAGCATCGATGCCGAGGGCCACGCCTGCGAGGCGCGCGTGGCCGATGCCCTGGCCGGCCTGCACCGCATCAGCCCGGGGACACGTTTCCTCGGCTCGTATCCCCGCGCGGACAGGCAAACCACCGTGGTGGCTGCACACACCTCCGACGACGCCTTCGCCGCTGCGCGGGCATGGGTTGGTTCGTTGCTCCGAACGGAATTTCCCGCAGGTGAAAGCGGTTCCGCAGCTTCGCCCACAGCGTAGGCGAATGCCCTTCCGAGTACTTCCGCGGGCTGTGGACAATGCGTATGCTTGCTTGATCCACATGGGGGAGGCCCCAACGAAGGGAGCGGGTCATGACCAGCAGCACTGACAACGACGGCCAGGGGATGATCGTCAATCCCAAGCCGGCCAAGGAGAACCAGGACTGGGACGGGGACGACGCCGACCGCGCCGACCGCCTCCGCTTTGAAGAGGAGCAGGCCATGATCCGCGAACAGTCTGAGGCCCACGCCGCCGCCAAAACTGCCGCCGACGCCGCGAAGGAAGCCGGCGCCTGAAGCCGGCGCCTGAAGCGCACAACCTGCGCTGCGGCAAGGCTAGGCCGCGGCCCCGGCTGCGCCGGCAACCTCCCCGCGTACCCGTACCAGCAGTGACCGCGGCTCCACCTGGACCGTGAGCCGCGTTGCCTCTCCCGACGTATCGCCGTCGAGCTGGGTAGGCATGGGCTCGGGGCACTTGATCAAAACCCTGCCTGACCGGTAGACGGTCATGATAGGCAGCTTGCCACTGTGCTTGAACATGATCTTCACGTACAGCAGCAGCCAGCCCAGGGCGCTGCGGGGACTCATCACCACCACATCGAGCATGCCGTCGTCGATCATGGCCTGCGGGATGAAGTCGATGCCGCCGGGCACCAGGCCGCAGTTGGCGAACAGCACGCTGCGGATGTTCCGGACCTGTTCCGGGCTGCCGTCCAGGGAGATGGACACCTTCTTGCGCCGACCCGGCAGGTGGCGCATGCCCGCCTCCGTGTACGCAAGCCAGCCCACGGCCTTCTTCAGGCCGTCGTTCGTGTCGGCGAGGACTTCTGCGTCCATGCCAATCCCGGCAATCACCGTAAACACGTGTTCCGAGTAGGTCCCCGTGCGGGAATTCTCGATCGCCATCCGGGCTGTATCGATATAGCGCTGGCGGCCGAACAGGGCGGTCTGGATGTTGCCGTGCAGGTCGTTGACGTCCAGGTCCACGTTCCTGGCGAGCAGGTTTCCGGTCCCCAGTGGAATGAGGCCCATGGCCACGTTGGTGTGGGCGAGGGCCTCAGCCACCACCCGCACGGTACCGTCGCCGCCGCCCACCAGGACGACGTCGGGCTTTCCCACCAGCGCCGCCTGCATCTGGGTGAAGCCCGGGTCCTCAGCCGTTGTCTCGTAAAAAACCGGTTCGTCCCAGCCGGCACTGCGGCAGGCCCGCTGGATGGCTGCCTTCGCCTCCTCCGCCCGCGCCTTGATGGGATTGATCAGGACGGCCACCCGCTGCTGCGCCAGCCCGGAATCGTAAGCCTCCCCGGCCACCGTGCTGCGCATGTGCAGCGCCTTGAGCCTGCGCACGCCCCACCAGCTGGAGATGGCAAAGGCAAGTGCCACCCCAATCAGCAGGTACAGAATCCAGTCGCTCATGGTGGTTCCACAGTAGCCCGGCGGACGGCACGGTGGGCCCACCGTCCCCGCCGCCCGCCGTCGTGCGCGGTATTGGATACCCTTGTCTGGTGATCGACGTAAAAGACCTCAGCGAAAACCCGGACAAGTTCCGTGCCAGCCAGCGCGCCCGCGGCGCCGACGAATCAGTGGTGGACGCGATCATCTCCGCAGATTCCGCCCGCCGCGCAGCACTGCTCCGTTTCGAGAACCTCCGCGCGGAGCAGAACGTGTTCGGCAAGAAGGTGGCGAAGGCCAAGGGTGAGGAGAAGCAGGCGCTGCTGGCCGAGGTCAAGGAGCTCGCAAACTCGGTCAAGGCCGCCTCCGCAGAGGCCGATGCCGCCCAGACCAAGCAGGAAGAACTGCTGCGCACCATCCCCAACCTCATCGAGGACGGCGTTCCTGAGGGCGGCGAGGACGACTACATTGTGGTCAAGACAGTGGGCACGCCGCGCGAATTCCCGGATTTCGAGCCCAAGGACCACCTGGAGATCGGCGAGCTGATCGGCGCCATCGACATGGAACGCGGCGCCAAGGTTTCCGGTGCCCGCTTCTACTTCCTCAAGGGCGTCGGCGCACGGCTGGAAATGGCGCTGCTGCAGATGGCCATGGACCAGGCCATCGAGGCCGGTTTCATCCCCATGATCACCCCTACCCTGGTGCGTCCGGAGACGATGCAGGGCACGGGCTTCGACGTAAAGCACGACGCCGAGATCTACCGTCTCGCAGAGGACGACCTGTACCTCGTGGGCACCTCCGAGGTGGCACTGGCCGGGTACCATGCCGACGAGATCCTGGACTTCTCAGCAGGCCCCATCCGTTACGCCGGCCAGAGCTCCTGCTACCGCCGCGAGGCCGGCTCCCACGGCAAGGACACCCGCGGCATCATCCGCGTGCACCAGTTCAATAAGGTGGAGATGTTCATCTACACCACCGTTGAAGAGGCCGCCGCCGAGCACCAGCGCCTGCTCGCGTGGGAAGAGGAGATGCTGGCCAAGTGCGAGCTGCCGTACCGCGTGATCGACACCGCCGCCGGCGACCTCGGCACCTCCGCAGCACGCAAGTACGACTGCGAAGCCTGGGTTCCCACCCAGGGCGCGTACCGCGAGCTGACGTCCACCTCCAACTGCACCACGTTCCAGGCGCGCCGCCTGAACATCCGCGAACGCGTGGTCAACGCCGAGGGCGTTTCCAAGGGCACCCGAGCCGTGGCCACCCTGAACGGCACCCTGGCCACCACCCGCTGGATCGTGGCCCTGCTTGAGCACCACCAGAACCCTGACGGCTCGGTCAACGTGCCCAAGGCGCTGCAGAAGTACCTCGGCGGCCTCGAGGTCCTCCCGGTCCTCTAGGTTCCCTTCTTGCTGGTGCACCCGGACACGGACAGTGCACCCCTGAACAGACAGTGCACCCCCGCGCTCGGGGGTGCACTGTCCGTTAACGGGTGCTGGATGGTCTGCTCCGGGTACTCGGCAGGCCTGCCTGCCGCAGGCGTGCCGCAAAGCGGGCAGAGTCAGAGGCCGTTGCCCAGTCCCATCGAACCACCCGGAAACCCGCTGCCCGCAGCCTGTCCTCGCGTCTCTTCTCCGCCAGTACGGCCTGCCGTGCCGTCCGCGTGCCCAGGTAGTCGTCACTGAGATACTTGGCGTCGCCGTCGAACTCCCCGATAAGCCGGTACTTGGGCCAAAAGAAGTCAGTCCGGGCCAGCAGCGAACCTTCCTGCCGGAACTTCGCCTGGAGCATAGGGGCCGGGAAGCCGAGAAGATGCATCTGTGCGCGGCTGAGCGATTCACCTGCCGACTCTGACTCGGACGATGCGAAGTCCAGCACCTGTGCCACCCACTTTCGGCGGGCTCCGGACCGGAGCCGGGCGGCCTTGCTCAGCAGTTCATCCTTGCCGAGCGCAGGTCCCGAAGGGCGGCGGCTGCTGATGGCGTGGTCCGCCAGCACTACTCCCGCCGCAAAGTTCTCCCTCGCAATGACTTCCACGACGGTCTCGGGCAGGGGAGTTACCTGAAGCCCTGCGTGCTCCACTGTGGCAGGTTGACCGGGATGCCTATGAACCCCGTAAGCGGTGATGTGTTCGAGTCCTGTATGACCGGACTTGTTGCACGCTGCGGAGGTGGTGGGTTGCTTCCGGCCGGTGTGTCCCCTGGACGCCCCGGACAGATGGACGTGTCCAGGAACTGCAAGCAGGTCCAAGTTCCAAACAGCAATCGCCGAGTTCAGGCAGAATGTGGAGCCCGGTAGTTCCAAGTCCACGGCGCGGACTGTCTGGAGGTACCTTTCCCACGGAGCCAGCGATACCCACGCTTCTTTCTCGGCGTAGACACCTTTGCGGACGCGGACAAATTCACCCTGCGCATAGCGCCGGCTGAGTGAACGGGTGTCCCCCGTGGTGCGGCGGAGGTCCTGCGCGGAGATCAGATACATGCCACTTATGGTCACCGGCCAATGGGCAGCTGTTGAAGCGGCCGGCCGGGGCATGTGGACAACCAGGAATCTCATATTCGCATCGGCCAATGGACCTGGCACCGGCGCGTGCGGGGGTGAGGTGTCCGCAGGCGGGTGCATAACGGAGACGCCGGCACAGCGCGGGGCATGTGGAAACCCGCCGTGTTTACCAACAGTTCAGTAAACCTGTGTCCTGCGTCCTAGCGCCTGTCAGTTACGTCTGCTTCACTGTTTCAATGACAACGCTGACTGAAACCTCAGTCGCCGGCAACGATGACCGGCGGGATAACAACCAGAACAACACGAACGGCTTCGCCGGCTCCACCAGCGCCTTCGCCAGCATCGACCAGAAACTCATGGTCGCCCTGGACGTGGACGGCACCTTGGTGGACCACGACGGACACATGACGCCGGGCGTGCGGGAAGCAGCGCAGGCGGTGGTCGCGGCGGGCCATGAGGTGATGATCGCCACCGGCCGGTCACTGAACGCCACGCTTCCCATCATCGAAAAGATCGGCATCGAATACGGATACGCCGTCTGCTGCAACGGCGGCGTGACCCTCCGGCTCCACCCGGGCCTTGAGAACGGCTACGAGGTGATCCACAAGGCCACGTTCGACCCCGCCCCGGCCCTGCGCGCCCTGCGTGAACGGCTTCCGTCCGCCAAGTACGCGCTGGAGGACGCCGACGGGAACTTCCTGTCCACCGAGCGCTTCCAGGACGCGAGCTTCGGCGTGGAGGCCGTGGGTGTCGACTTCCACACCATGCTGGAAGCGACCGCCGTGCGCGTGGTGGTGTTCAGCACCGAAAACACGCCCGAGGAGTTCAACGAGGCCATTGACCACGTGGGCCTCGCCGGGGTGACCTACTCCGTGGGCTGGACCGCGTGGCTGGACATCGCCGCCGCTGGTGTGACCAAGGCGAGCGCGCTCGAAAACCTCCGCCTGCGGCTCGGCATCGAACAGCACCTGACTGTGGCCGTCGGGGACGGACGCAATGACATCGAGATGCTCAGCTGGGCGGGCCGGGGCGTTGCCATGGGCCAGGCGCCGGCCGAGGTCATCGCTGCCGCCGACGAGGTCACCCATTCCGTGTTCGACGACGGCGCCGCCCACGTCCTGCGCAGCCTGCTGTAAGGCGCTGCAGGACACCGTCCGCTGCCGCGATTCCGGTGCCCGGACGCGGCCAAGGCAGAATAGAAGCCATGACCCTTACGACGTTCGCCCTCGTCCGCCACGGCCAGACCGACTGGAACGCCGAGCGCCGGCTGCAGGGATCCACCGACATCCCCCTGAACGACGTCGGCCGCGGCCAGGCGCGTGACGCCGTCGCCGTCCTTGCCCCGTACGAATGGGACGCCATCGTCTCCTCACCGCTGGGCCGCGCGGCCGAAACCGCGGACCTGATCGCTGAAGGCCTTGGACTGGCGGTGTCGCGTCGTGTCCCGGAACTGACCGAGCGCAGCTTCGGCCCGGCCGAGGGGATGCAGGCCGGCCCGGAACTCGATGCCCTGCGCGTTCCCGGCGGTTTCAAGGGTGCCGAGAGCGAGGACGAAGCCGCGGACCGCGGCCTGGCTGCACTGGAAGCCCTGGCGGAGGAGTTCCGCGGCCAGCGGCTGCTGGTGGTCACCCATGGGACCCTGCTGCGCGTCACCCTCAGCCGCGCCATCGGCCAGACCCTGGCCAGCGTGGACAACGCCGTGCTCAACCTGGCGCACCACCACGCGATCGATGGCTGGAAGCTGGAGTACTTCAACGGCGAACCCGTGATGGCTGCAACGGGCAGCTAAGCTACGCCGGCCAGGCTTCGCTGCGCCCCATTGACGACGGCGGGCCGCCGGGTTGGAGCCCGCGGCCAGGGCCAGCCGGTTTACCCCGCTTCGAGGATCAGTGCCAGCAACCGGGCGGCGGCCGGGCGGGCCGCGTGTTCTTCGTTCCACTGGGCGCGGGCAACGGCCTTGCTGACGGCCTGCGTGGTGATGCCCAGCTCCTGGGCCACGGCTTTCTGTTGGCCGCGGACTCCGGGGGTGAGCAGGTCCAGCACCCGCCACTCCGCATCGGAGCGCTCGCGCACGATGTGGCCCAGCAGCCGCAGCACGGCTTCGGCGTCGTGGGCGACGTCGGCCAGCGGCCCCTCCACCGCCACCGGAACGCGTTCCTTGCTGCTGCGGAGCCGGTCGACAGCCCGCCGCGCGTAGACCAGGCCATGGCCGGATGCGTCCTTGATCTGGTTGGGCAGCGGCTCGTCCACAGGCCCCACACCGATGCCGACATACCAGGAGCCGCTGCGCAGCGCGATCAGCGCCGCGTCCACCGCCTGGCCCGCACAATCGACAATGCCCTGAACTTCGTCCTCCACCGAGCGGTCAAAATCCAGGCGCGCGGGGATGTGCCGCAGGGCCTTGAGCAGCTGCGGAACCTGGTCGCCGTCGCGCCGGCTGTCCGTCTGGTTGATGGTCAGGGTGAACATTCTGGGTACACACTACCCGGAAGTAGGAACGGTGGGACTGCGAGTATTACGGCTGGTGGGCGGCCCGTGCACTTCCTGGTGGCGGCGCGGCTGAGGGTCCACAACCGGTGCTGCGGACCCTCAGTCAATGCTGGAGGACTAACCTCCGGCAGCCAGCCTTTCCTGCTCAATCACTGGGGCTGCCCGGCTGCCGCGCCGGTTGCCGCGAAACGCTCCCATGCGCGGTGGGCGGCGAGGAGCTCCTGGACCGCGGACGTTACGTCAGCCGCGTCCTGTCCTGCAGCAATGCCTGGCGCTTCGGACGGAATGCCTGCCGCAGCCAGGACGGACGAGCCGGAGCCCCACGTGCCGATGGCCTTCGCGTGACGGTAGGCCTCGGACACCATGAGGGCGACGCGGGGGTCGGAACTTTCAACAGGTTCCCCCGCTTTGGCGTCCCGCCCGGCGGTCGCGTCCGGCGCGGCATGGCGGCCGCCGGCGACGATCAAGGCGTCGAACTCGGTGGACCGCGCCGTCAGGAAGGTGCGCTGCACGGTGACCGAAAGCCCGTCGGAGGAAAGCACGCCCCCTGTTGGTGCGATGACCAGCGGGACCATGCCCCCGCCGTCGAGCGCGTCCCGGACGGCCGCCACCTGTGACAGGTCACTGGACGAATCGATGATGATGCCCACCACGCGCCCGGCAACCGGCCACGTGCCGCCCACCTGGGACAGCGCCGGGCTGGGGTCCCGGTCGGCGACCTCTTCAGAGGCCTTCGGAGCAGGCATGCCAAGGCCGGACGCGACGGCGGCGCAGAGCCCGGCATCGATGTTGGCCAGTGCCAGGAGCTGCCGTTCGCGGATGGCGGTTTCGTAGCATTTGCCGAGCTCGAACGTGTACGCCTGGATGACGTGGTCCTGTTCCACGGCGCTCAGGCTCCGGAAGAACAGCCGGGCCTGGCTGTAGTGGTCATCGAAGGAGGCAGGATTCCGCCGTTCCTTGATGGATTCGGCAACCGCTTCGGGCACGTCCACGAACGCCCCCATGTCCTGGCCGGCCAGGAACGGGCACCCGCCATCCAGGGAGTTGGGCCGGTACGGGGCAACGCCGGCGTGGACCGCTGTTTGGTGCATCCCGTCGCGGAGCATGTCGTTGACCGGAGCGTGCGGCCGGTTGATGGGGATCTGCGCGAAGTTGGGGCCGCCCAGGCGCGAGATCTGGGTGTCCAGGTAGGAGAACAGGCGCACCTGCAACAGTGGATCGTTGGTGACGTCGATGCCCGGAACCAGGTGTCCGGGGTGGAACGCCACCTGCTCGGTCTCCGCGAAGTAGTTCGTCGGGTTTGCGTTGAGGGTCATGAGCCCGATGGGCTGCACCGGCGCCAGTTCCTCGGGAACGAACTTGGTGGGGTCCAGCAGGTCGATGCCCTGGAACATCTGGTCCTCGGTGTCCGGGAACGTCTGGATGCCGAGTTCCCACTCCGGGTAGGCGCCGGCCTCGATGGCGTCGGCAAGGTCGCGCCGGTGGAAGTCCGGGTCCATGCCGTTGATGATCTGGGCTTCTTCCCACACCAGCGAGTGCACGCCCTGTTTCGGCTTCCAGTGGAACTTCACCAGGGTGGTGTCACCGGCGGCGTTGACGAGCCGGAAGGTGTGGACGCCGAAGCCTTCCATGGTCCGGTACGAGCGGGGGATGCCGCGGTCGGACATGTTCCACATGGTGTGGGCCTGCGCCTCGGTGTGGAGCGAGACGAAATCCCAGAAGGTGTCGTGAGCGCTCTGGGCCTGCGGAATCTCCCGGTCCGGATGGGGCTTGGCCGCGTGGACCACATCAGGGAACTTGATGCCGTCCTGGATGAAGAACACCGGAATGTTGTTCCCGACCAGGTCGTAGGTGCCCTCGTCCGTGTAGAACTTGGTGGAGAACCCTCGGGTGTCCCTGACTGCGTCAGCGGACCCGCGGGAGCCGAGCACGGTGGAGAAGCGGACGAATACCGGCGTTTCAACGTCGGGGGCCAGGAAACCTGCTTTGGTGACCTTCGACGCGGTCCCGTAGGAACGGAACACACCATGCGCCCCCGCGCCCCGGGCGTGGACAACGCGCTCCGGAATACGCTCGTGGTCAAAGTGGGTGATCTTTTCCCGCAGGTGGTGGTCCTGCAGCAGGATGGGACCGCGCGCCCCGGCTTTCAGGGAATGGTCGGTGTCCTGCAGCCGAAGTCCCTGGGCTGTGGTCAGGTACTGGCCGGACTGGGCGCGTGCGGTGGCCGGCGCACCGGTAGGGCTGCCGGTAGGCGACACGGCCTCCGGGCCACGCTGGTCCGGCTTGGGCGGCAACGGCTCCCGCGGGGTGGTGGGTTCTTCACGTGCCGGAGGTTCAGCGGAGGGAACCCCGGGAATCACAACGTCGTCTTCGGCTGGCATGTCTATCTCTCCCCACAGTAGATTTGCCCCAGCCCCCCATACCGGGAAGCTAAGCTTACTTACTACCCTACAGGCCGCCCGCGGCGGCACACCCGACGTAAGGATGGTTATGGCCGGCAGCACAGGGCAGGACGAGACGCAGCAGGAAGACATGCGGCAGGACGAGACGCAGCAGGACGGGCTCGAACTCGTGGACCGGTGGTGGCGGGCCGCCAACTACCTCTCCGTAGGGCAGATCTACCTGCGCTCCAACCCGCTGCTGCGCCAGCCCCTGAAACCGGAGGACACCAAGTCCCGCCTGCTGGGCCACTGGGGCACCACCCCCGGACTCAACTTCGTCTACGCCCACCTGAACCGCGTCATCCGCCGCGACTCAACCGAGATGCTCTTCGTTGCCGGTCCCGGCCATGGCGGCCCCGCCGTCGTCGCCAACGCCTGGCTGGAGGGAACGTACTCCGAAATCTATGCCCACGTGGGCAACGACGAGGCAGGCCTGGCCGAGCTGTTCCGCCAGTTCTCGTACCCCGGCGGCATCCCCAGCCACGCGGCTCCCGAAAGCCCCGGCTCCATCAACGAGGGCGGTGAGCTCGGGTACTCCCTGGCGCACGCCTACGGCACCGTGCTGGACAACCCCCAGCTGGTCACCGCCGTCGTGATTGGCGACGGCGAGGCTGAAACCGGCCCGCTGGCCGCCAGCTGGCACTCGCACAACTTCCTGGACCCGGCCGCGGACGGCGCCGTGCTGCCCATCCTGCACCTGAACGGCTACAAGATCGCCAACCCCACCGTCCTGGCCCGGATGCCCCAGGAACAGCTGGAGCAGCTGCTGCGCGGGTACGGCCACGAACCGCACTTCGTCACGGTAGCCGACCCGGACAACACCGAACAGGCGCACCGGGACTTTGCCGCGGTCCTGGACCGCTGCCTGGCGGAGATCCGTGCCATCCAGGACGCCCACCGGGCAGAGGGTGACCGCCGGGAATCGGGGGAGGGCGGACACCGCTGGCCCATGATCGTGCTGCGCTCGCCGAAGGGCTGGACGGGCCCGCGGGAGGTGGACGGGTTGCAGGTGGAAGGGACGTGGCGTGCCCACCAGGTGCCGCTGTCAGAGGTCCGGACCAACGGGGACCACCTCAAGCAACTGGAGGAATGGCTGCAGTCCTACCGCCCGGAAGAATTGTTCGACGGCGACGGCCGGCTCCGTCCCGACGTCGCCAGGGCAGCGCCCACCGGCGACTTCCGGATGAGCGCCACGCCGCACGCCAACGGCGGCCTGCTTCGCCGGGCCCTGAAACTGCCCGCCTACCGGGACCACGCCGTCGAGGTTCCGCGCCCAGGCACCGAACGCGTCAGCCCCATGATCACGCTGGGCGCCTGGATGCGGGACGTCATTGCGCAAAACATGGACAACTTCCGGCTGTTCGGGCCGGACGAGACGGCGTCAAACCGCCTGCAGGACGTCTACGAGGTCACTGACAAAGTGTGGCAGTACCGGATTGACGACGTCGACGAGCACCTTGCGCGGTCCGGGCGGGTCATGGAGGTGCTGAGCGAGCACCTGTGCCAGGGCTGGCTCGAAGGCTACCTGCTCACCGGCCGCCACGGGGTGTTCAACTGCTACGAGGCCTTCATCCACATCGTCGATTCCATGTTCAACCAGCACGCCAAATGGCTCAAGGTGCACCGCACGCTGCCGTGGCGCCAGCCGGTGGCGTCGCTGAACTACCTGCTGTCCTCGCATGTGTGGCAACAGGACCACAACGGCTTCTCGCACCAGGACCCGGGCTTCATCGACCACGCCGTGAACAAGAAGGCGGAGATCATCCGGGTGTACCTGCCGCCGGACGCCAACACCCTCCTGTCCGTCATGGAGCACTGCCTGGACTCCACCGACTACGTGAACATCGTGGTCAGCGGCAAACAGCCATCGCCCACCTGGCTGGGGCCCGCCGACGCCGCGAACCACTGCAGCCGCGGGCTGGGCATCTGGGGGTTCGCCGGATCCGAGGTGCCGGGCGAGGAGCCCGACGTCGTCCTGGCCTGCGCCGGCGACGTTCCCACCGTGGAGACCGTGGCCGCGGCGGAACTGCTCCGCGACGGTGCGCCGGGGCTGAAGGTGCGAGTGGTCAACGTGGTCGACCTGATGCGGCTCCAAGATGCCAGCGAGCACCCCCACGGGCTGCCGGCCAACGATTTCGACGGGATCTTCACCCCGGACAAGCCCATCATCTTCGCGTACCACGGCTACCCGGCCCTGATCCACCGCTTGGCGTACCGGCGGACCAACCAGCAGGGCCTGCACGTGCATGGCTACCAGGAGGAGGGGACCACCACCACGCCGTTCGATATGGCGATGATGAACCGGATCGACCGCTTCACCCTGGCGATCGACGCGATCGACCGCGTGCCGGGCCTCGCGGAACGGTATTCACTCCTGCGCCAGGACCTGCAGGACCGGCGGGACCGCGCCCGCGGACATACGCGGACCCACGGCGAGGACCCGGAGGAGATCCGGAACTGGAAGCTCGGCGGGTAGCTTACTGAAGCCCGTCCAGTCCGCAGGAGGGCAGGTGGATCCAGCCTTCGCTGCGGGCGGACTCCGCATGGGCGGCATCCGGCTGGAGAGTGAGCCCGCGCGCCACGGCGCGTGCCGTGAGGGCGGCGATGACGGCGTCGAACAAGTCGTCCGAGCCGGCCAGGCTGTCCCGGTACCCGCCCAGGTCCAGCCAGGGCGCCTGTTCCTCAAGAGCCGACAACAGGAGGCCAAGGCGTTCCGCTTCGGGCACGCCCCGGCCCTTGTAGCCGCGCCCGTTGAGCCCCCAGATCTTCAGCGAAGCCGCCGGGTACACCTCGGCTAGCCGCCCCGAGCCGTCCCGCGGCTGGGGCCCATGCAGTGACGCGATCTTCGCCTGGATCACCGCGCAGCGCATGGCAGGATGCGCCAGCCTGTCCGCGGATACGCTGAGCGGGATCAGCCCGGTGTGCGCGGTGGTGAACCTGTCGGTGTCGCGGTAGGCGAGCAGCCGCCGGCCCGCGATTCCATCGTGCTCCAGGACCGGCGCGGGGTCGAAGTTGAGGTGGCCGGTGAGGAACGGAATGAGTGCGTCAGGCCAGCCCACGGGACAGTCGACGCCGGCCGTGTCACAGGTGCCGAAGAGGTCCACGATTTCCTGGTCGTCCACGTCCAGGGCCAGGTGGGTGAGCCGGGCCGGGTTGCCGCTCCAGTCGATGACGGCCACCGCGGTCTTCTTCGTGGCCGCCGCGAGGTCCACGCCGAGGGTTCTCACGGGGTACTCAGGCAGCCCGGTACCGCAGCACGCCGGGAATTTCCCCGGACGCGCCCAGGTCCCCGCCCCGCGCAAAGCCGGCCCACAGCGCCCGCAGTTCGCGGCCCGCTGCTTCCACATCCTCCCAGCGGGCACCGTCGATCAGCCCCACGCCGTCCCACGTTTTCCTGGTGCCAAGCAGCAAGGGCAGGTCCACGGTGTGGGCGGCACCGAAGATGTTGCCGGGCGCATGCCAGTCCAGGACGTAGCTGTGTGCCCGTCCCCCTGCCTTGGCGTGCCGGCGGGCGAACCGTCTGGTGGCCCGGCCGTACACGGTCTCGGTGACAGCCCGGTCAATGGCGCGCACGGCGGCGGAACCCACCACCGGGACGCCGGCCAGGCGCATCAGGCGCGGGCTGCGGGGGAGGAAGAGCCGGGCCTCCTCGGAGGTGTGGCCGATCAGCACTTCGATGGCCGCAGCGTTCCGGTTCCAGGCTGCTTCGATGCCCGACTCCTCCGGGAGGGGGTCGTGGCCGTACTGGGTGCCGAAGGGCATGGCGGCCAGCATGCCGAACTTCTTTGCCACCTGGGCAACCCGTGCCTCGAGCGCCACCACGTCCATGGCGGGCGTCTCCTCGGTCACGGAATCCGCGGCGATGCCCATGGCATGGTTCATCTTCGCCCGTCCGCGGGTGATGCCCAAGGGAGCGCTCTGGATGATGGCGCGCTGGAAGAGGGTGGGTGCCTCCGGGGTGGCCATCAGGTGGGCAATCGCGTCACCGCCCGCGGATTGGCCGAAGGCAGTCACACGGCCGGGGTCCCCGCCAAAAGCGGAGATGTTCCGCTGCACCCAGCGGAACGCTTCCAGCTGGTCCAGGAGCCCCAGGTTGCCGGGCCTGCCCGCAGGGGTGGCCAGGAAGCCGAAGAGCCCAAGCCGGTAGGTCACCGAGACGGCGATGACACGGTTTTCGGCCACCAGCCGGGCGGGATCGAAGATTGCCAGATCACCTGAGCCCGTGGTGTAGGAACCGCCGTGGATCCAGACCATGACGGGCAGCTGTTCGCCCGGCCGGAGGTCACCGGGCACCGTGATGGAAAGGTTCTGGCAGTCTTCGCTGCCGGGAAGCTCGCCGTACCTGGTGCCCAGGACGTCGTCGAGGAACGGCACCGGCGCCTGCGGGCAGGCCGGTGCAAGGGAGGTGGCGGAAAATTCTGCTGTCCAGCCGGCGGCAGGGGCTGGCGGCTGGAACCGCTTGGCGGTGGCGTAGGGGATGCCGGTGGCGCGGATAACGTCACCGTCGCGCCAACCGCTGACGGGGCCGCAGGGCGGGTGGAACAGGAGCTGGGAGGTCAGGGCTGGCTCGGAACTCACAGCCCCACCATGCCACAACTTCCTGAAACAACGACGGCGGGTGCCCGGCTTCGAAAAGCCGGGCACCCGCCGTCGAACGTGCTGTTGGTGGGTGGGCCCACGCCGTCAGGGTTCCCTGACCGAGCGAAGCGAGGTTAGGGGGACGGTGGGTGGGCCCACGCCGTCAGGGTTCCCTGACCGAGCGAAGCGAGGTTAGGGGGACGGTGGGGACTAGTGTCCGGACGGCACGTAGCGCTTGATGGAGGCTTCCAGCTCGGCTTCGGCGGCGGCGCGGTCGCCCCAGCCCTCAGCCTTGACCCACTTGCCCGGCTCCAGGTCCTTGTACCGGGTGAAGAAGTGCTCGATTTCCTTGATGAGGAACTCGTTGACGTCGCTGACTTCCTGGATGTGGTCGAAGCGGGCATCCACGGGAACGCACAGGATCTTGGCGTCTCCGCCGCCGTCGTCGGTCATGTTGAAGACGCCGATGGGGCGGGATTCGACGATCACTCCCGGGTGCAGGTCGAAGTCCTGCAGGAGCACCAGTGCGTCCAGCGGGTCGCCGTCCTCGCCGAGGGTGTTTTCGAAGTAGCCGTAGTGCGTGGGGTACTGCATGGACGTGAAGAGGACGCGGTCCAGGCGGACGCGGCCGGTCTCGTGGTCAACTTCGTACTTGACGCGGGACCCCTTGGGGATCTCGATGGTCACGTCGTGCTTCATGGAATGCTCCTCGGCAATAACAGGGGTTCGCGGCACTTCCGACGCTCGGCAAAAAGGAGTGTCGGTGCCGCCGACTATTATTGAGGATATAGCGAGAGGCCCTGGAATCAGGAACTTGTGGGGATATTTCAGGACTTGAGGACCAGCACCAGCATGACCAAAACAACCGGCCCGGAACGCCGGCGCGCCCGGCCCGCGCAGCGTTCCGGCGGCCTTCCCGCCGTGCTCGGGAGGTTGGTGCCGCTGGCCCTCGCCACCCTGCTCCTGGTTGCCCTCGCCATCCCGGCAGCCCTGCTGGTGGCGCCCGGCTTCGTCGGCCCCGAACCGTCCGCGCCGGCCCCTTCGCCACCCGCCTGGCAACAGGTTCCTGCCACCCTTTCGGCCCCGCAGGGGCTGGCGCCCCTGAAGCCCTCGGCCCAGGTGCCCGTAGCCTCAGCCGTGGCGGCCCAGGTGGATCCGGTGCTGAAGGCTGACGGCGGCGGGACGTTCACCGGCGTTGTCCAGGATGCGCTGACCGGCCAGGTCCTCTTTGACCGCGGCGGCGCGGAAAACCGGGTGCCGGCGTCGAACCTGAAACTGCTGACGGCTGTTGCCGCGCTGCGCACGCTGGGGCCGGACCACCGTTTCAGCACCCGCGTGGTGCCTGGCCCGGAGCCCGGACAGGTGGTGCTGGTGGGCGGCGGCGACGTCCTGCTGGCTGCGGGGGAGTCCCAGCCGCAGTCAACGATGGGCCATGCCGGCCTGGCCACCCTTGCCGCCCGCACGGTGGAGACCCTGCAGGCGGCGGGAACCACCGGCAGCATCAAGGTGCTGCTGGATGATTCCCTCTTCAGCGGCCCCGCCCTCAACCCCGCCTGGCAGGCAGGGGATGTGGAGGCTGGGGAGGTGGCGCCGCTGTACCCGCTGGCCCTCAACTCGGCCCGCTTCGACCCCGCCGTCACCACGGGTCCGCGGCCCCAGGACGCCGCCATGGCCGCCGGGGAGCAGTTCGCCGCGCGGCTTCGCGCCGCAGGTGCCGGGGCAGGGCTGACGGTCGCGGCCGGCGTCGAACGTACAGCCCACGCATCACCCCAGCAGGCCGTGCACCCCGCCGTCCTGGCGCAGGTCGATTCGGCCACGGTGGCCGAGCAGGTTGACCTGATGCTGCAGGTATCGGACAACTACCTGGCCGAAACCATGGGCCGGATGGCGGCGGTGGCCTCCGGCCAGCCCGGAAGCAGCGATGCAGCAGTTGGGGCGGTCACGGCCCAGCTGGCGGCGGCCGGCATCCCCGTGGACGCCCTGAAACTCGTGGACGTCTGCGGGCTGGCCATGGAAAACCGGGTGTCCGCCCGGCAGCTCACCGAGGCGGTCCGGGCCATCGCCTCCGGTACGGACAGCCGGCTCCGCGCCGCCCTGGACG
This sequence comes from Arthrobacter sp. E70, assembly GCF_058266945.1. NCBI lineage: Bacteria > Bacillati > Actinomycetota > Actinomycetes > Micrococcales > Micrococcaceae > Arthrobacter > Arthrobacter sp. E70. The sequence continues at coordinate 106,758 of NZ_JBYQFR010000007.1, forward strand.
GGTTTCCCGTGGCGGGCCTCACGGGCACGCTGGATATGCGGTACGGGGATGCCACTACGTCCGGCGGCGCTGGTCTGGTGCGGGCCAAGACCGGGACGTTGAACACCGTGCTGGCGCTGAGCGGCTATGTCGTTGACGCCGACGGGCGGCTTCTGGTGTTTTCGTTCGTCGGGAATGGGCTGACCCCCGGCGCGGCCGGCAACAAGGAGGCCCTGGACCGGGCGGCCACCGCGCTGGCCGGGTGCGGCTGCCGCTAGCGGGCAGTTCCCCGGTGGGCGAACTTAAAGCCGTTCCCCAGCCTCCTGTGTTCTGATGGGACCTATGGAGTCCACTTCACGCGAGTCCGCACCGATGCTGCCTTCAACGGAAAAGTCCTCAACGGGCCAGTCACCGGCAGCGCCATCCAACGCTGCGCCTTCCCTGATCAACTGGGACCTCGCGGCGTCGGCAGCAGCGCGGCTGGCTCCCGCCGGCCCGGTGCTCAGCCAGGCTGCCATCGGGGAGGCCGTGGACAGCCTGCGCCGGCTCGCGGACGCCTCTGTTCCGCACGTCCATGAGATCACAGGGCTGGAAGCGGCGCGGGACCTTCGGGATTCCTCCGTGCTGGTGGTGGACCGGGCGTCCTGGGCCAAGGCCAACACACAGAGCTTCGCCGTGATGCTGAAGCCCGCCATGCAGAAGATGCTGGACAACCGCCGCGGGACGCTGAGCCCGTCCGCCGCCAACGTCAGTGGCGCCATCACCGGCAGCCAGCTTGGTGCCGTCCTGGCCTTCCTCTCCAGCAAGGTCCTGGGCCAGTACGATCCCTTCGCGGCGCTGGCAGAAAACTCCACGGCACCCGCCGCCGGCAGGCTCCTGCTGGTGGCTCCAAACATCGTCTCGGTGGAGCGGGAACTCAACGTCACGCCGGAGGACTTCCGGCTCTGGGTCTGCCTGCACGAGCAGACGCACCGCGTGCAGTTTGCTGCCGCACCGTGGCTGCGGCACCACATGCTGGAACAGATCGATGAACTCAGCGGCCACCTGCTGGGCAACGTCGACACCCTGATGGAGCGCGCCTCGGCAGCCGCCCGTTCCCTCAAGGACCGCTCCGGCAACGGAAACACTCCGGGCCGCGGCGCCATCCTGGACCTGCTGCAGGACCCCGAGGAAAAGGCAGCCATCTCGCATCTCACCGCCGTGATGAGCCTCCTCGAAGGGCATGCGAACGTCGTGATGGACGCCGTCGACGCCAGCATCATCCCGTCCGTTAAAACCATCCGCCAGCGGTTCAACGACCGCGGCAAGGACCGCGGCGTCATCGAAAAGTTCATCCGCAGCCTCCTTGGCCTGGACGCGAAGATGCGCCAATACTCCGATGGCGCCCGCTTCGTCCGGGCCGTGGTTGACGTGGCCGGCATGGAAGGCTTCAACAAAGTGTGGGAGTCCGCGGACCACCTGCCCACCGAGCCCGAGATCCACGACGCCAAACTGTGGCTTGAGCGGATGGGGCTCTGATTGCCTGACGAGCACGTGCCCGCCAGCGGATCGGACGTCCCCGCATCACGCGGCAGCGGCCGACGGCGGCCCGGCAGGCTTGCGCCCATCGTCGGCACCGCCCGGAAAATGCTGGGTGACGCGTTGGCGCAGGCCGGGTACCCGCGGCACGTGGTGGTGGCCTGCAGCGGAGGCCCCGATTCCCTGGCGCTTGCCGCCATCGCAGCGTACTTCGCCCGCCGCGGCCATGTGGACGGCCACCCCGTGACGGCGGGCGCGGTGGTGGTGGACCACCAGCTGCAGGCCGGCTCCGCCGAGGTCGCCGCCCGCACCGCCCAGGCGCTGCAGGAACTCGGCCTCGCACCCGTGGACATCCGGACCGTCACGGTGGGCGGTGCCGGGATGGGCCCGGAAGCCGCCGCCCGGGAAGCCCGGCATGCCGCCCTGGAAGCCGCGGCAAGGGAACAGAACGCCGGTGCGGTCCTGCTGGGGCACACCCTCGACGACCAGGCGGAGCAGGTGCTCCTGGGCCTTGCCCGCGGTTCCGGAACCCGCTCGCTTGCCGGGATGCGGCCGGCCCGCGTCAGCCCCGGGGATGTCCTCCTGCTGCGCCCCTTCCTGGGCCTGCGCCGCGCGGATACCGAGGAGATCTGTGCGGTGGAGGAGTTGGACCCGTGGCACGATCCCACCAACAAGGACCCGGCCTACGCACGGTCGCGTACGCGGGTGGAAGTCCTCCCGCACCTCGAGGAAAAGCTGGGTCCCGGAGTCGCCGAATCGCTGGCCCGGACCGCCGCCATCCTGCAGCTGGACGCCGACTACCTGGAGGATGTGGCGGAAAGCACGTACGCGTCCCTCGTGGAGCGGGACGACAGGGAACTGGGCCTTCCCGAGGAGGCGCTGCGCGCCCTGGCCCCGGCCATCAGGTTCCGGGTCATTGCCAAGGCAGCGGCCGACGCCGGCGGGCAGCAGCCCAGTTACCGGCGCCTTTTGGCGGCGGAAGCGCTGCTGCGCCGGCAGGGATCTGCAGGGCCGGTGGAGCTTCCCGGGGGCGTCAGCGTGTACCGGTTGTCGCTGGCCCAGCTGGAAGGATCAAAGCCCGGCGCGCAGCCGGGGACGCCGGAGAGCCCCGGATCCGTTCCCCGTGAACGGGCGCGCTGTGGGAAGCTAGTATTCCGGCCGCACAAGCCGCCCGCAAAATAGTCGCACCCCCGCATCTAAACAGGAGCCATTGGTGGATTCAAACGACGTCCAGGCAGACCTCAAGCACGTTCTCTACACCAAGGAACAGATCCAGCAGCGCATCGCAGAACTCGCTGCGGAGATCGACAAGGACTACGAAGGCCGCGAGATCCTCATTGTGGGCGTCCTCAAGGGTGCCGTGATGGTCATGGCGGACCTTGCGCGCGCGCTGCACAGCCACATCTCCATGGACTGGATGGCCGTCTCCTCCTACGGCTCCGGCACCCAGTCGTCCGGGGTGGTGCGCATCCTGAAGGACCTGGACACCGACCTGATGGGCAAGGACGTGCTGATCGTCGAGGACATCATCGACTCCGGCCTCACCCTGTCCTGGCTGAAGACCAACCTTGAATCCCGCGGCACGGCATCGGTGGAGATCTGCACCGCTTTCCGCAAGCCGACGGCCGCCAAGGTGGAGATCGACGTCAAGTACGTCGGCTACGACATCCCCAACGAGTTCGTGGTGGGCTACGGCCTGGACTACGCCGAGAAGTACCGCAACCTGGACTTCGTGGGCACCCTCGCCCCCCACGTCTACGAGTAGGCTGCGCCGCACCATCGTGCCGCCCAACGATTTGCCCAGGAACGTCGGCATCAAGGACGTGGCACGGGCCGCCGGGGTGTCTGCCACCACGGTCTCCCATGTCCTCAATGACGTGTCCTATGCCAGGGTCAGCCCGGAGACCCGGGACAAAGTGAAGGCGGCTGCCGCCGAACTGGGCTACGGCCCCAACCGCCTGGCGCAGGCCCTGCGCAGCCGCAGGTCCGGCGTCCTTGGCCTGGTCAGCGAGGACGTGGCCACCACGCCGCATGCCGGCCGGATGATCCTCGGCGCAGACCAGGCCGCCCGGGCCCGCGGCTACACACTGATGCTCATCAATACGTCAGGCGCGGCCGGCCCGGACCTGCGTGACGCGGACGTCGAGTCGCTGTTGGAACGCCAGGTGGACGGGATCCTTTACGCCACCATGTACCACCGCCGCCTGCAGCCCCCGGCCAACCTGGGCAGGGTCCCGGCAGTCCTGGTGGACGCGGTCACCGCGGATGGCGGATTCCCGGCCGTAGTGCCGGACGAATACGGCGGGGCGGCGGCCGCGGTTGAAGCCCTGCTCGCCGCCGGCCACACCCGGATTGGGTTCCTGAACAACACCGAGGATGTTCCCTCAACGCACCTGCGCCTGCAGGGTTTCCGGGAGACGCTGACCCGCGCCGGAGTGGACGGCGGCTCCGCACCTGTCGTCACGGGGTCGTCCGATGCGGACGGGGGATACGCTGCTGCCGGCCGGATCCTCGACGGCGACAACCCGCCGTCGGGCCTGTTCTGCTACAACGACCGCATGGCCATGGGGGCGTACCGCGCCGCGGCCGAGCGCGGCCTGGCCATTCCCGGAGACCTGTCCATTGTGGGCTTCGATGACCAGGAACTGATCGCCGCCAACCTGCACCCGGGGCTGACCACCGTGGCCCTGCCGCACTATGCCATGGGCGCCTGGGCGGCGGACAGGCTCATCGACGTGATTGAAGCCGGCACCACCGGCCCGGTCCCGGAGCCGGTCCTCCTGGAGTGTCCGCTGGTCAGCCGGGGGTCCGTCGCTGCGCCGGGGGACGTGGCGCCGGCGAGGCCGTGACGCCGTCTTAAAGCGCTACGCCCAAAGGGAACTTTTGCTTTTCACTATGCGTGATGTACTCCGGACGGTGTATAGCTAGAAGCTGACGCAGCACCATCACGCGCGCAGACTACTCGCCGTGCAGCACTACCGGAAGGGACGGGGCCAGCCCCCGAACAGATGAAAGCTAAGAACTTCTTCAAAGGCCCGGGCATCTGGATCGTCGTCGTGGTCGGTCTGCTCCTGGTGGCTTTTGCAACGCTCGCCCCCGGCGGTGCGTCACGGATCGATACCGACAAGGGCCTGGAACTGCTCTCCGGCAACAAGGTGGAGCAGGCGAAGATCTTCGACGGCGAGAACCGCGTTGACCTCACGCTGAAGGACAACCTGAACCTGGACGGGCAGGACAAAGGCAAGAGCGTCCAGTTCTTCTTCGTGGATGCCCGCGCCCAGGACGTGGTGAAGGCTGTCACCGACGCCAAGCCGGCCCAGGGCTTCACCGACCAGCCGATCGAGAGCAACTGGTTCTCCGGCCTGCTGTCCCTGCTGATCCCCGTCATCCTGCTCGGCGCCCTCTTCTGGTTCCTGATGACCCGCATGCAGGGTGGCGGCTCCAAGATCATGCAGTTCGGCAAGTCCAAGGCCAAGATGGTCAGCAAGGACATGCCGCAGGTGACCTTCGCCGATGTCGCGGGTGCCGACGAAGCAGTGGAGGAACTGCAGGAGATCAAGGAATTCCTGCAGGAACCGGCAAAGTTCCAGGCGGTTGGTGCCAAGATCCCCAAGGGCGTGCTGCTGTACGGCCCTCCGGGTACCGGTAAGACCCTGCTGGCCCGTGCGGTTGCCGGTGAAGCGGGCGTCCCCTTCTTCTCCATCTCGGGCTCGGACTTCGTGGAAATGTTCGTCGGCGTCGGCGCCTCCCGCGTCCGCGACCTCTTCGAACAGGCCAAGGCGAACTCCCCGGCCATCATCTTCGTGGATGAAATCGACGCCGTAGGCCGCCACCGCGGCGCCGGCATCGGCGGCGGCAACGACGAACGCGAGCAGACCCTGAACCAGCTGCTGGTGGAAATGGACGGCTTCGACGTCAAGACCAACGTCATCCTGATCGCCGCCACCAACCGGCCCGATGTCCTGGACCCGGCGCTGCTGCGTCCCGGCCGTTTCGACCGCCAGGTCTCCGTGGAGGCACCGGACCTGATCGGCCGCGACCAGATCCTGCAGGTGCACGCCAAGGGCAAGCCGATGGCGCCCGGCGTGGACCTCAAAGCCGTTGCGAAGAAGACTCCCGGGTACACCGGCGCGGATCTCGCCAACGTCCTCAACGAGGCGGCGCTGCTGACGGCCCGCTCCAACGCCAACCTGATCGACGACCGTGCCCTGGACGAGGCGATCGACCGCGTCATGGCGGGCCCGCAGAAGCGAAGCCGCGTCATGAAGGAGCACGAGCGCAAGATCACCGCGTACCACGAGGGCGGCCACGCGCTTGTTGCCGCCGCGTTGCGGAACTCCGCGCCGGTCACCAAGATCACCATCCTTCCCCGCGGCCGCGCCCTGGGCTACACCATGGTGGTTCCGGAGAACGACAAGTACTCCGTCACCCGCAACGAGCTCCTGGACCAGATGGCCTACGCCATGGGCGGGCGCGTTGCCGAGGAGATCGTGTTCCACGATCCGTCCACCGGCGCCTCCAATGACATCGAAAAGGCCACCGGCACCGCGCGCAAGATGGTCACCGAGTACGGCATGAGCGAACGCGTTGGTGCTGTCCGCCTCGGCCAGGGCGGTGGCGAACCCTTCCTGGGCCGGGACGCCGGTCACGAGCGCAACTACTCCGACCAGATCGCCTATGTGGTGGATGAGGAAGTGCGCCGCCTGATCGACCAGGCCCATGACGAGGCGTACGCCATCCTCACGGAAAACCGCGACATCCTGGACCTCCTCGCCCTGGAACTGCTGGAACGCGAGACCCTTAACCAGGCCGAAATCGCCGACATCTTCCGCGACGTCCGCAAGCGCGACTTCCGCGAAGTGTGGCTGTCCAAGGAGACCCGCCCGGTCCTTGCAGGCCCCGTGGAGACCCGCCAGGAGCGGGCTGAACGCGAAGCCCAGGAAGAGGCCAAGAGGGCCAGGCTGGACGAGCCGCTGGACGCCCAGCCCCCGCACGCGCAGGGCGTTTCCGAGGATGCCCCGTTCCGGGGAGGGACCCCCGAGTCGGGTCCTGACACCCTTCGCGGCTAAGCTTTCCCTGTGAATTCCTTCGACGACGACGACGTTTCCGCCTCCGCCGGATCCCTGGCGGAGGTCGGTTCCCCCCATCCCAAAGCCGGCAAAGTGGACAAGCCAAGGATTGAAGCGGCTGTCCGCGAGATCCTTCTGGCTATTGGCGAGGATCCGGACCGCGGCGGCCTGATTGACACCCCGAAGCGGGTGGCCAAGGCCTACGCCGAGGTGTTTGCCGGGCTGCACCACGACCCCGCCGACGTCCTGTCCACCACCTTTGACCTGGACCACGAAGAGCTGGTCCTGGTCAAGGACATCCCGTTCTACTCCACCTGCGAGCACCACCTGGTGCCGTTCCACGGGGTGGCCCATGTGGGCTACATTCCGTCACATGACGGCCGGGTCACAGGGCTCAGCAAGCTGGCCCGGCTGGTGGATATCTACGCCCGCCGCCCGCAGGTGCAGGAGCGCCTGACCACTGAGATCGTCGAAGCGATGGTTCGCCACCTTAAGCCCCGGGGCGCCATCGTCGTTGTTGAATGCGAACACATGTGCATGTCGATGCGCGGTATCCGCAAGCCCGGAGCGAAGACCGTCACCAGCGCGGTCCGCGGGCAGCTTCATGACCCGGCCACCCGTGCCGAAGCCATGAGCCTCATCCTCGGAAGGTAACCACAGACCATGGACTCACTCGCTGCAGCCCCCGGAACGGGGCCCGCAACCTCGCCGTTGCCCATCCTGCGCAAGCCGCGCCCGGCGGCGCGTTTCCAGGACCTCCCCACCGACCGCACCCTGGTCATGGGGATCCTGAACGTCACGCCCGATTCCTTCAGCGACGGCGGCAAGCACGCGACGGCGGACACCGCCATCGCAGCCGGCCTGCGCATGTTCTATGCGGGCGCCGACATCATTGACGTGGGCGGTGAATCCACCCGCCCGGGAGCAGACGACGTCACCCCGGACGAAGAGCAGCGGCGCGTGCTGCCGGTGATCGAGGCGCTGGTGAAGGCCGGAGCCCTGGTCAGCATCGACACCACGCATGCCTCCACCGCAGCCGCTGCACTGAAGGCCGGTGCGGCCATCATCAACGACGTCTCCGGGCTGACCATCGAACCCGAGATGGTGGAGCTCGTGGCAGCGTCCAAGGCGCCCTACGTCCTCACGCACCGCCGCGGGGACGCCAGGACGATGAACTCGCTCGCCGAGTACACGGACGTGGCCGGGGAAGTGGTGGCGGAGCTGGCAGGAGTGCGCGACAAGCTGTACGCAGCCGGCGTCGGGCCGGAACAGATCATCATCGACCCGGGCCTGGGGTTCGCCAAGAATGATGCGCAGAACTGGGAACTGCTCCAGAACCTGGACCAGCTGGACAGCCTGGGCCACAAGGTCCTGGTGGCTGCCTCCCGCAAGCGTTTCCTTGGCACGCTCCTGACCGTTGCCGGCAAGTCTGCCGCTCCCGATGAACGGGACGGCGCCACCGCTGCGATCACGGCGATCAGCGCCTACCGCGGTGCCTGGGCCGTGCGCGTGCACGACGTCGGTTCCAGCCTCGACGCCGTGAAGGTCGCGGCCCGCATGGGAGCAGCACCCAAGGCTGCCGCACCCAGTTCCGAAGCACCCAGAACCACCTAGGGCCGGGGGACCCCATGGACAGGATTACGCTGACCGGTGTGACCGCCGTTGGCCATCACGGTGTGTTTGACTTCGAACGCCGGGAGGGCCAGCCCTTTGTGGTGGATGCGGTGCTACACCTCGACTTCACCAAGGCGGCGGAGTCCGACGACGTCCTGGACACCGCGCACTATGGCGAGGTGGCGCAGCGTATTACTGACTGGATTTCTGGGGAACCCCTGAACCTTATCGAGGCACTGGCTGTGCGCATCGCCGACAGCCTGCTCCGCGAGTTCCCGCTCCTGGCAGTGGACGTCACAGTGCACAAGCCGCAGGCCCCCATTGAGGTTCCGTTCGGCGACGTCGCAGTGACCGTCCATCGCGATGCACCAGGGGTGCGCTCATGAACGGAATCTACACCAAGGCCGTGCTGGCCCTGGGCAGCAACCTCGGGGAACGCAACGAGACCCTGACCGAGGCCGTGGCGGACCTCGTGGATCCTCCGGAAGTCCGTCTCCTTGCCGTTTCGCCGGTTGTCCAGACGAAGGCCGTGGGCGGCCCCGCGGGGCAGCCGGACTTCCTGAACATGGTCATCACCGTGGAAACCTGTCTGTCCCCGCAGGAGCTGCTGGACCACTGCCAGGCGGTGGAAAACAAGCACCACCGTGTCAGGGAGGTGCACTGGGGGCCGCGGACGCTCGACGTCGACATCATCACCTACGGCGACATCCGCAGCGACGATCCCGGCCTCACCCTCCCGCACCCGCGAGCGGCTTCCCGCGCCTTCGTCCTCTATCCGTGGTCACTCATTGAGCCGTCGGCCACGCTGGATGGTGAACGCATCAGCGCCCTTGCGGCCCGGGCGGACGATTTCGGCGACCTTGCCCCGTTTGATGGTTTTGGCGACTTCGACGGCATGCCCACGGCGGGAGCGGTGGAGGAACGATGAAACCGGTCAATCCGCTGCGCCTGATGCTGATCGGCGTCATCCTCGCGGTGGCGGGCTGGTCGGCAACGGTGGTCACCAGCCGCTACGGCATGTCCACGCCGGTGCTGCCCCCCACCGCGCTGGCCACCATGGCCGTGATCGTCATCATCACGCTGGTCCTGGGGATCCGGGTCCTGCGGTGGCGCAACAGCCACAAGCCCGGGAGTAAGGCGAAGAAGACTCAGCTGGACCCGCTTCTGGCCGCCCGGACCCTCGTCCTGGCGCAGGCCTGCGCCTACGCGGGGACCGTGCTGCTGGGCTGGCATGTGGGGATCTTCCTGGACCAGCTGAGGATTTGGAGCCTGCGCAGCGACCAGGGCATCACCTGGCTGGCCCTGGTCATGGCCGGCGGCGGCCTGGTGATGATCGTGGTGGGCCTGGTGGTGGAGCGGTTCTGCCGCATTCCCCCGGAGGACGGAGACGCCACCGGCGTGGAGGGGAAGAAGGGCCGCGCTGCACGTGGTGAGGCCGCCGGGGAAGGCGAGTATGCATACCGAGGCGATTGACCCGCCCGGTATCGCCTGGCAGCGGGTGTCACCCAAATATGTGACGGTGCGGCTGGTGGAGTGGGCCGCTGCCAACCTTGCCACCATCCTGGTCCTGTCCCTTCCGCTGGTTTTCGTACTTCTAGGCTGGTGGTCCTGGCCGCCGCTGTGGCTTGCCATCGCCGTGCCTGCCGTGATGCTGGTCGTCGCGCTGTGGCGGCTGGCGTTGATTCCGCGGCAGGTCCGCGCCATCGGCTACGCGGAGCGCGACGACGACCTCCTGATCAGGAGCGGCATCTTCTTCCAGCGCGCCATGGCCGTGCCGTACGGCCGGATGCAGTACGTCGACATCGCGGTGGGGCCCGTGGAACGCGGCCTTGGCCTCTGCACGCTGAAGCTGCACACAGCCTCGCCCGGCACCAACGCACGCATCCCCGGCCTGCCGGCAGCAGAGGGGGCACGCCTCCGCGAGCAGCTGGCTGCGCGCGGCGAAGCCAGGCTGGCAGGGCTGTGACCGCTGACGGCCAGCTGCCCGCGGTGCCAAGTAAACCGGCCAGCCAGGAAGCGCTGGGAACGCCCGACGACGAATGGCGGCGCGTGCACCCTGCCTCGCCGTTTGTGCGGGGCTGGGTTGCGCTGGCCGCCATCGTGTTCTTCTTCGGCCGGGACATCTTCGAACGCCTCCTGCAGGGACAGCCCATCTTCGAGGAGGGCCTGGCCCGGCGCGCCCCGTGGCTCCTGGCGGGCGGCGGGGCTGTGCTCGCCGTGGCGGTGGCGGGCTTCGTCCTCACCTGGTACTTCACCAAGTACCAGGTGTCCGGAGGCTATGTGCGGGTGGACAGCGGGCTGCTGTTCCGCCAGCACCGCCAGGCCCGGCTGGACCGGGTGCAGGCGATCGACATCGAGCAGCCCCTGCTGGCCCGTATCTTCGGCCTGGCCGAGCTCAAGTTCGAGGTGGCCGACGCCGGGGAATCGGCGGTGCGCCTGGCCTACCTGCGGATCGAGGACGCCCGCCGGCTTCGCGCCACCATCCTCGCCCGGGCCTCAGGCGCCGTTCCCGCAGCGGAGCACCCCGGCAGCCACGCACCCGAGGCGCCGGAATACCAGGTACTCAGCGTGCCGCCGTCGCGCCTTATCGGTTCGCTGCTGCTGAGCGAGCAAAGCTTCTTCGTGGTGCTGGGCGGCGGCGCGTCCGTGGTGCTGTCCGCCGTGACGGACAACCGGGCCTTCTACTTCTATCTGGTTCCTGCAGCACTGGGCCTCGCGGCCAACTATTGGAACCTTTTCAGCAAAGGCTACAACTTCACCGCCGCCATCTCGCCCGACGGGATCCGCCTGCGGTACGGGCTGCTGGACACCCAGGCCCAGACGCTCCCGCCCGGCCGGATCCAGGCGCTGAAGATTGCCCAGCCACCGCTGTGGCGTCCGTTCGGCTGGTACCGGGTGCAGGTCAACGTGGCCGGGTACGGCTTAGCCGGGAGCGCGGCTGCGGGGAACACCAGGACCACCTTGCTGCCCGTGGGCAAGCTCGCCGATGCCCTGAACATCCTCGCGCTCGTGCTGCCGGATCCCGGAACCGCCCAACCGGACACGGTGTTCGGGGCCGGACTCGCCGGAAGGGATTCCGACGGCGGATTCGTCACCACGCCGCGCCGGGCCCGGCTGCTGGCACCGCTGGCATGGCGCCGGAACGGTTTCACGGCGACCGGGACGGCCCTGTTGATCCGCTCGGGCCGCTGGTGGCGTGAGCTGGTGGTGGTCCCGCACCAGCGGACGCAGTCGATGGCACTGCACCAAGGCCCCCTGGCGCGCCGCTTCCGGGTGGCGGACCTGGTCCTGCACACCACGGCAGGACCCGTATCCCCGAGGCTGGTCCACGCAGGGCTGGATGAGGCGAGGCAGCTCTTCGACGACCAGGCCGCCCGCGCCCGGCTGGCCCGGAAGCGGCAGACAACGGAACAATGGCTTCGGCAGGTGGTCCCGCCGGCAGTGGAAGGCCCGCCGGGCCTCCCGGGCGTGGCCGTCGCGGGCACCGCGCCCGCTGCCCCGACCAACCAGCAACAGGAAGGCCCACAGCATGGCTAAGCCCGGACGCCTTGGCGTCGGAATCATCGGCGCAGGAAGGGTCGGCGCCGTGCTTGGCGCTGCCTTGCGCGCAGCCGAGCATGCCGTCGTCGGGGTCTCAGCGGTATCCGAGGCCAGCCGTGATCGGGCCGAGGCGCTGCTGCCCGGCGTCCCCGTCCTGGAGGTCCAGGACATTGTGGAGCGGGCCGAACTGGTGCTGCTGGCCGTGCCGGACGACGCCCTGCCGGACCTCGTGGAGGGCTTGGCGAAGCTGGGGGCCTGGCAGCCCGGCCAGCTGGTTGCGCATACCTCCGGCCGGTTCGGCGTGGGCGTGCTGCGCCCGGTCCGTGCCGCGGGGGCTGTTCCCCTGGCACTGCACCCGGCCATGACATTCACCGGCATGAGCCTGGACCTGACGCGCCTGCTCGACTGCACGTTCGGGGTGACCGCTGACGCGGCGATGCTTCCCATCGCTCAGGCGCTGGTGGTGGAGATGGGCGCCGAGCCGGTGGTCATCGCCGAGGCCGACCGGACCCTCTACCACGCGGCGCTGGCGCACGGTTCCAACCACCTGGTCACCCTGGTGGCCCAGTCATCGCAGTTGCTGCGCGAAGTGGGCGTGGAGCTGCCCGAGCGCATGCTGGGTCCGCTGCTGCGCGCAACGCTGGAGAACGCGCTGGCCTCGGGCGAGTCCGCCCTGACCGGGCCGGTGGCCCGCGGCGACGTGGGAACGGTGCGCGCCCACGCGGAGGCGTTGCGGGAGTACGACGGCGGCGGGCGCGGTGACGTGCTCGAAGCCTACCTTGCGATGGCGCGCGCCACGGCCCGGCGGGCTGAAGGGCGCGGGCTGCTGAAACCCGACCAGCTGCAAGGTTTGCACGAGGCCCTCGATCCGAAGGAAGACTGAATGTCCATTCAACTCGTCACCACAGTGGCCGGCCTGAAGGCAGAGAGCGCCCGCCTCCTCCGTTCCCGTCAGGGCGTCTCGCAGGGGCTGGTGCCCACCATGGGCGCACTCCATGAAGGCCATGCCGCCCTGGCGCGCACCGCCGTCGAACACAATGACGTGGTGGTGGCAAGCATCTTCGTCAACCCCCTCCAGTTCGGCGATGCCGTGGACCTGGACCGCTACCCGAGGACCCTGGAGGCGGACCTGGCTCTGTTGGAGGAACAGGGCGTGGACCTGGTCTTCGCGCCCTCCGTGGAGGAGGTGTATCCGGGCGGCCAACCACTGGTCCGGGTCACCTCGGGCCGGCTCGGGGAGAAGTGGGAGGGGGCCTCCCGGCCGGGCCACTTCGATGGGGCACTGACCGTGGTGGCCAAACTGCTGCACTATGGCATGCCCGCGGCGGGCCTTCCCGAGGGTCGCGACGGGGATGGCGGGGCTGCCCTGCCCGCGTACCGGGCCTATTTCGGACAGAAGGACGCCCAGCAGCTGGCGCTGGTGCGGCGTATGGCGGCAGACCTGAATTTTCCGGTGGAAATAGTGGGCGTGCCCACCGTGCGTTCGGACGACGGCCTGGCCCTGTCCAGCCGCAACAGGTTCCTGTCAGGGGAAGAGCGGGAAGCGGCGCTGGTCCTGTCCCGGGCATTGCGGCTGCTGGAGGAACGGGCCAACGCGCACGAGCCGCTGGACCTCGATTCCGCCCAGGCAATGATCGAGTCCCAGCCCCTGGTGGCGTTGGACTATTTCGACGTGGTGGATCCGGGCAGCCTGGAACCGCTGGCCGAGAACTGCAGGGAAACGCCCTTCCGGGGAGAAGCGCTGGCACTGATCGCCGCGAAGGTGGGCCCGGTGCGGCTGATCGACAACATGCCGCTGAGTTCCTAGCTGCGGAGCGGGCCCCCGTTGGCCCGGAGGCAGGCCAGGGCTGGACGCAGGGCTGGCCTAAATGCAGGGCTGGCCTAGATGCCGGGCCTCTCGCGGCTGGTCATGAGCTGTTCGAGGAGCGCGCGTTCCGGGCGGCCGGGATTGCGGGCGACGCAAAGGCGGAGGCGGTTCCGGACGGGTTCGTCGGCCGGGTCCTTGCTGCACAGCAGTTCATCGATGATTTCCTGCGCCTGCCATCGGAGCGACTCGATGGCGAACTGCCGGATCTCGGCCGGCGTCTCGGTGGACATCCAGGGATCAGGATCCGAGGGCACGGTCTGGAACATCCGCTCTGCTGTCATCGGGGCCTCCTTGCACCAATCCGAAGCGGCCGATGGTTGGCCTCCGCGGCGTTTGAGAGCACTGCGCGTGGTCAACACTACAGCGGGAAAGACCAGTCTGTCTCCCCCGGGAGTAGACTCACGTTCTATGAGTACAGAGGCGAAGGTCCCGTTGTCCTCCGCATCTTCGGAAATGGTGGCGCCGGAAAGCCACACCAACTCTGTGGAGCGGATCCTGGCGGTGGCCTACGACCTGTTCTCACGCCGGGGAATCCGTGATGTGGGCGTCAATGAGCTCATTGAGCGCTCAGGCGTAGCCAAGGCCACCTTCTACAGGCACTTCCCCTCCAAGGACTCGCTTGTCCTGGCATTCCTGGAGCAGCGGGACAAGCTCTGGACCGTCGAAGCGATCGTGACCCAGGCGCGTCGCCGTGGAAGGACTCCGGTTGAGCGCCTGCTGGCGATTTTCGACGTGCTGGGGGAGTGGTTCCAGCGCGAGGACTTCGAGGGGAGTACTTTCATCCACGTTCTGCTGGAGATGGGACCCTCCCATCCGCTGGGCCGGGCCAGCATCGATTATCTGGCAAAGCTGCGCGGGCATGTTAAGGCGCTGGCGGAGGAAGCGGAACTGACAAGCCCCGACGAGTTCGCCCGTTCCTGGCAGATCCTGATGAAGGGTTCGATCATTTCGGCCACTGGCGGCGACCTGCAGGCTGCTAAGCGCGCGCAGCAAATGGCCGGATGGCTGATCGAGCACCATACGGCCCGGCCGGAGGCACGGTAGCGGCGGCCCGGCTACCTTCCGGCCCAGTTGCGCTCGTGCCTGGGCGTTCCTTCCGGGTCATCTGCCGGCCACAGCAAGGTTCCCAACCAGGACGAATGGCTTCTCGAAGAATTCGGCCCATTCTGGGTCGTCCGGGGAGAAATCGTTGAGGTCGATGAGCCCTCCATTATCGGGTTCCCATTGGGCAGGATCGAGGGCCTCCCTCTGGGCAGGAGATTTCACCTGCCCGGGCGGTGCCCACTGGGGCATTCCCCACGGCTTCCAATCTTCGGCGCCAACATAGCCCTCGCCCCTCGCCGCAAAGCTTAGCGACCGCGGCCAGTGGGTTGGTTCTGGGTCGTGTTGTTCGGCTGGGTAGGTGCGGCCGGTGGGTGAGGTCCAGCCGGGTGGTTCGTTGGTGGTGGCGGGGGTGGGGGTCCAGCCGGTGCTGTGTTTCAGCCGGTGGTGCTTCGGGCAGAGTTGTCCCAGGTTGGCGGCGCCGGTGGCGCCGCCGTGTTGCCAGGCGGTGAGGTGGTCGGTGTCGTTGTCGGGGGTGCAGTTGCTGCAGCCGGGGAAGGTGCACTTGCTGTCCCGCATCCTGATCCAGCGTTTGATGGCCTCCGTGAGCCGGTAGCTCTTCCGGCCGATCTCCAAGGGCGCCCCGTCCCTTGGGTCGACGAGGACCCGGTAGAACGAGTCGACGCCGTCGGCGAGAAGTCTGCGGGCCATGGAGGCCGGGATCGGTCCGTGGCCGTCGAGGATCGCGGGTTCCTCGGTGACGCCGAGGAGTGCGAACACCGGCACGGTGACCAGCACATCGGCCCTTGGGACGGGGACCTGGCCGAGGGGCGTGGTTCCTGGTTGCGGGGAACTGCCATCGCCGGAGCCGGTGTCGCCGGAGCTCGTGTCGCCGGAGCTGACGGTTCCGGCGCCGAGGAGCACGCTGGCGACGATGTCGGGGCGGAGCTGGGTGATGGTGCGGGGTTCGTCGGGGCCTTGGAGGCCGCGGGCGATGGCGGTGGTGCGGTTCCAGATCGCGCTGGCGGTGTCGCCGGGGAGGTGGAGCGTTATCCGGGCCATGCCGTCCCGGTCGGGCCGGTACTCCATGCGCCGGTCCGCGGCGCCTTTGGCGTGCCGCTTCTCCAAAGATTCGGGGTGGTGGCGTTCGCGCCAGGCGCGGGCTTTGGCCCTGAACCGTGACGGCACCAGCTTCCCGGGGGCGGCGCTGCGGGCCGGGTTCGGTGCTCCGGGGTCGAAGAAGTGCGCCACCAAAGACGCAGCACCGGCAGGGCTCAGGCCCTCGGTTTCCTCCACGACGACCCTGGCGTGCTGCCACGACACCGCCCCGGCAGCCAGGGCCTCCAGGACCGGCGGCAGCGAGCAGACCTGCTGCGACTGGTGAACGAACGCGCCCGCGGCCGCGGAGCTGATGGTCAGGACCCCGGCAATCTCCTCCACCGCGGACAGCTCGGCGTACGTGCGCTCGGGCAGGGACGCGTCCGGAGGGGTCATCGCCTGCTGGATCCGGATGGAATCGGCCGCGTCCCGCGCCTTCGCCGCGGCAATCATTGCCTCCAGCTTCGAATACCCGGCCAGCCGTTCCAGCCGGATCTCGTACTGCCGCTGCAACACATCCACACCAGCGCCGGCACTGTCACCGTCGGCGTCAGCGGAAGCAAGCGCAGCCTCCTCCAGGAACAGGGAATCAAGGGCAGCAACAGAGGCATGAACACCCTCCATCCCCGCCCCTGATCCGCTCACTGCACCGCCGCTGATTCCCATACGAACATCATCCAGCGAGGCACTGACATTCTGACTTGCGCCGGTCCACCACCCATGCAGGTAAGCCAAAAGACCCGAGCCGCCCCCGCCGTCGTACGCTGCCCAGTGGCTGCGCACCTGCTGCACATTCCAGCTCCAGGACAAATAATCAGCTTGCTTATCACTTTCATACTTCCTAGGCTGGAAACTGTCAGGCAAACAACTCTCGAAGCGGGCCTCCGTGCGCCAAAAAGCGCGGTCCCGCCTCAAGCGAGGAGGAAGAATGTCAGAGCACAGCATCGCAGGCAAGAAGGTCGCATTCCTTTTGACTGACGGCGTCGAGCAGGTGGAGCTCACGAGCCCTTGGCAGGCAGTGAAGGACGCCGGCGGCGAGCCCACCCTGGTGGCACCGAAGAGCGGCAAGCTGCAGGGGTACAACGGTACAGAGAAGGGTGACACCTTCGACGTCGACCTCACCGTGGCAGAGGCCAACGCCTCCGACTTCGACGCGCTGGTCCTTCCCGGCGGCGTCGTCAACGCGGACCACCTGCGGGTGGACAAGGACGCGCAGAGCTTCACCCGCAGCTTCTTCGAACAGCACAAGCCGGTGGCCTCCATCTGCCACGGACCATGGCTGCTGATTGAGGCCGGCGTCATCAGGGGCCGGAACGTTACGTCCTACTTCACCCTTGAAACCGACCTGAAGAACGCCGGGGCCAATTGGACGGACCAGGAAGTGGTGGTTGACCAGGGCCTGGTGACCAGCCGAAACCCGGATGACCTGCCGGCGTTCAACAACAAGCTGGTGGAGGAAATCTCCGAGGGCCAGCACGCCGGCCAGACGGCCTAGAACCCCCGGCTGTTCCCTCAGGGTTTGGAAAAAATACCCGTGCGGAGGAATTACTCCAGCGGGTAGAGTGTTGGCATCTGCAGCGGCGCTGACCGCGCACCACTCACCAAAACCCTGAGGGAACACCCATGTCTACCGAAGCCTCTCCGAACGCCAAGGGCCAGGCCGTCCAGAGCCAAGGAACCGAGGCCGCCGCGCCGGAGAAGATGTCCCGGGAGGCAGTCACCATCATCAGCACGCTGCTGGTGGCGACGTTCGTAGTGATCCTGAACGAGACCATCATGAACGTCGCCCTGCAGCGGCTCATGGTGGACCTCCGGGTGGACCCGCCAACAGTCCAGTGGCTATCCACCGGCTTCATGCTCACCATGGCTGTGGTCATCCCCACCACCGGATTCATCCTCCAGAGTTTGTCCACGCGCGCTGTCTTCATGCTGGCGATGGGCCTGTTTGCCAGCGGCACCGCCCTGGCTGCAGCGGCGCCCGGGTTCGAAGTCCTGCTGCTGGCACGCATCATCCAGGCCGGCGGCACCGCCATCATGCTGCCGCTGCTGATGACCACCATCCTCACCCTGGTTCCGCTGGCCAAGCGCGGGGCGGTCATGGGCAATGTCAGCATCGCGATCTCCGTCGCGCCGGCCATGGGCCCCACCGTCTCAGGCCTCATCCTGGAGCATTTCACCTGGCGGTTCATGTTCGTGTTCGTGCTGCCGGTGGCCCTTGCGGCGCTGGCCATTGGAGCGAAATACCTGACCAACGTGGGCGAGACTGAAAAAGCCCGGCTGGACGCGCTGTCCGTCATCCTTACCGTGCCGGCGTTCGGCGGCCTGGTCTACGGGCTCAGCCAAATCGGCGGCGGCCACGGCGGCCAGGCCGGTCCCGGCGCTGCAGCAATCGCAGCACTGGTCATCGGCGTCGCTGCCCTGGCAGTCTTCGTGCTCCGCCAGGTCCGGCTCCAGAAGGCGGCCGCGCCGCTGCTGGACCTGCGTGCCTTCAACTTCCGGATGTTCACCGTGTCCGTCCTGCTGATGGTGGTGGCCATGATGGCACTGTTCGGCGGGGTCATCCTGCTGCCGCTGTACCTGCAGGAAATCCGGGGCCTCGGCTCGCTGGAGACCGGCCTGGCGCTGCTTCCCGGCGGTCTCGCCATGGGCCTGCTTGGTCCGGTCATCGGCCGGGCATTCGACAAGGTGGGCCCGCTGCCACTCACCGTCAGCGGCTCCATCCTCATGGTGGTGACGCTCTGGCAGTTCTCAATGCTCGACGCCGGCACGGCGGTCTGGTGGATCGTCACCCTCCACGTGGGCCTGAGTTTCGGCCTGGCGCTGCTCTTCACCCCGGCCTTCACCACCGGGCTGAACCCGCTGCCCCCGCACCTCTACTCCCACGGTTCGGCGATCATGAGCACCACCCAGCAGGTGGCAGGCGCCGCTGGCACGGCCCTGCTGGTGTCCATCTTCGCCGTGGTGAGCGCGACGTCGGGACTCGTCGCCGGAATGAGCGCCGCCTTCCTGACCGCAACCGTCATAGCGCTTGCCGCCGTCGTGCTTTCGGCAATGATGCGCAAGACCGAGGGCGCCGGCCACGGTCCTGCGCACTAGCCGGCGAAGAAGTCGCGCAGTTCCTTGATCAGCTTGTCCGGGGCCTTGATGGCGCCGTCATGGCCGAAGCCCGGCAGGATGGTGTAGCTGGATCCGGAGAGCACGTCGTGGATCTGGCCGCAGGCGATGCCGAAGTAGGCCGGACTCTTTTCGCCCACGACGATCAGTGTCTCCAAAGGGAGGTCCAGGAACGGCTCCGCCGGCATGTCGGCGGCAATGATCGCCTTGATTTCGCGGACGCCGGTGCGCATCAGCTCGCGCTGCTGCTTACCCTCAGTAGTGCCGGCGGTCAGCTTGTTGGCCAGGGTCAGCATGGACAGCGGCATGCGTGAGGAGAACGCGCCGCCCGCCTCGAGGCCGCGCTGGATGACCGCAAGGGCGCGGTCGTCATCCTTGGCGGCGATCGCCTTCTCGTACTCGGCGATCCAGTCGGCGGTCACGCTGCCGTTCACTGAGACCGCGGGGTCATAGACGGCCAGCCGTTCCACCGGCAGCGTCCGGGCCGCGTGCAGGGCCACCGCGCCGCCAAAGCTGTGGCCGAAGACGTCGGTGCTCGACGTGTGCTTCATGACGGTATCGAGGTCGCGGATGTCCACATCGAGGGTGTAATCCTCGGGCTGCGGTGATGACGAGCCGCGCCCGCGCCGGTTGAAGGTGTGCACCGGCCGGCCCAGGGAAGAGCTCAGCTTCTGGGCGAACTTGGTGTAGTCGGCGGCCGTCACCATGGAGGGCGGCACCACCACCACGCCCGAACCTGCCGAAGCCAGTTCCGTGCCGGTGGAGAAGAGCTCCACAGTGCCGCCGTCGGGGGTCCTGATGTTCTCTCGCGTCATGGTCCGAGCCTAGCCGAGCAAGCCGGGTAGGGGCATAACGGACGCGGGGACCAGGGGCTAGGCGATCCGGCTGATCAGGGCTTGGCTCGCAGCCCGGATGGCCGGCAGCTGTCCGCCGAGCCCGCAAAGGATGAGCCCGGCGTCAGCGGCCTGCGCCGCAGAGTCGCTGCTGGCCATCCCGTCCGCCCGGAGGTAGATCAGGGACTCGACCAGGCGGAACGTTAAATCTCCGCCGTCCGGGCCGCCGGCGGCGGTGGAAAGGCCGGCGCCCAATTGACCGTATAGACGACGGAGTTCCTGGCGGTCGGCCAGGAACCGGGCAAAGCGGGTGCTCCTGACTTCCGGCAGGTGGTAGAGGACGCCGAGGTTCCAGCGCGCGGTGCACAGCTGGGTGCCGTCGTAAAGCGCGACGGCGTGCAGCCGGCTTCCAGCCGGGCCTTCGCTTTCCGAGCTGCCTGCAGGGAGCCCCGCCACCGCACGCGCGAACTTCAGGCCCCCGGACACAGTCCCCTCCAGGAGGTCCTCGAGGATGTCGTCCTTGGTTTTGAAGTGGTGGTACAGGGACGACTGCCGGATACCCACGGCATCCGCGATGGACCGCGTGGAGGTGCTGGCGAAGCCTTGGGTGGTGAACAGCTCGGCCGCGGCATCGAGGATTTCCTCGCGGGCGGTGGCGCCCGGGCGTGAGGGCTGCTGATGGCGGGGGCGTCCCGGTCCGGCTGAAGTCACGGCATCATTCTTGCACCGCTGCCGCCAGCCGCGAGGCCCGGGTTGTGCTGGTGAGGGGACGGAAATCTGGTCGAAACATGATGTCTATCCGCCTTTTACAGAGGTGAAACTGTTTGGGGACATCCCGCTGGAAAACTATCAATTGACCGGTAATCAGCAGCCTTCGGCCGAGTGCTGCGATACCGGGAGGCTCTGCCCCACAATCCCTTTCCAGCCCGGAGATTCCCGATGACTTCAACCGTTCTCCCCACCGTCCACCAGGACGATGCAGACCTGACGTCCCTTGGCTACCAGCCCACGCTCCACCGAAAGCTCGGCCGCTATGCTTCCTTTGCCGCCGGATTCTCTTTCGTTTCGATCCTGACCACCATCTTCCAGCTCTTCGCGTTCGGCTACTCCTTCGCCGGCCCGGCATTCTTTTGGACCTGGCCCGTGGTCCTGGTGGGGCAGCTGCTGGTTGCCCTGAATTTCGCCGAACTCGCTGCCCGCTACCCCCTGTCAGGCGCTGTCTACCAGTGGGCACGCCGCGTCGGCGGGGAGGGGATCGGCTGGTTCGCCGGCTGGTTCATGGCCATCGCGCAGGTGGTCACCGCCGCTGCCGCCGCCATCGCCCTGCAGGTGGTCCTGCCCCAGCTCTGGGACGGATTCCAGGTGGTGGGCGGCGACCCGGCCCTCAACACCGTCACCGGCGCCGCGAACGCCGTCGTGCTCGGGGCTGTCCTCCTGGTGGCAACCACCGTCATCAACTCCCTCGGCGTCAAGCTCATGGCGCACGTGAACTCGGTGGGCGTGACCTGCGAGATCGTTGGCGTCGCGGCCGTGATCCTGGCCCTGGTCAGCGCCGCGCAGCGTGGGCCGGACGTGGTTGCCGACACCACCCTGCTGCAGGGCTCCGACCTCGGCGCCGTGGGCGCCTTCCTGGTATCGGGCCTGATGGCCGCCTACGTGATGGTGGGCTTCAACTCCGCCGGGGAGCTGTCGGAAGAAACCAAGGACCCGCGCCGGACGGCACCGCGGACCATCCTCTCCGCTCTCCTCATCTCCGGCATCGGCGGTGCGCTGATGATCATCACCGCACTGATGGCCGCACCCAGCCTCGACGACGGCCGGCTTGCCACCGAGGGCCTGCCCTATGTCCTCACCGCCGTGCTGGGCACCTTCTGGGGCAAGGTCCTGCTGGTGGACGTCGCGATCGCCATCTTCGTCTGCACCCTGGCGATCCAGACCGCCGGTTCCCGCCTGGTGTTCTCCATGGCCCGCGACGGCAAGCTCCCGGCGTCGCGCCTCCTCTCCTCCGTCCACCCCAGCCGCGGGACGCCCATGTGGCCCTCCATCGTCATCGGGGCACTGGCCGTGGGCGTGCTGGCCATCAACGTGGGAAACGCGGCCCTGTTCACCACCCTCTGCAGCGTCTGCATCGTGATGGTCTACCTCGCGTACCTCCTGGTCACCGTCCCGCAGCTGGCCAACCGCCTCCGCGGCGACTGGGACCGGGTGGGACAGGCCATGCCCGCGGGCCTCTTCTCCCTGGGCCGCTGGGGCCTGCCGGTCAACATCCTCGCCGTCCTCTACGGCGCCGTCATGGTGGTCAACCTGGCCTGGCCGCGGCCCGAGGTGTACGACCCCTCCGGTGAGAACGGCATCCTCCTGTGGTCCGCGCCCCTCATGGTGGCCGCCGTCCTGCTTCTGGGCCTTTGGGTCCGCCACCGGAACCTGGCAGCCAAGGCCTGAGCCCCAAGAACAACGTTGACCCCAAGAACCAGCACAGGACTGACATGACACAGACCATCGAAACCCCCGCAACCGGCACGGCAGTTACCGGCACGGCCACCACCGCAGGCGCGCGCGCCCACGCCAGGGAACAGCACGGCAAGACCGCCGAGACTATGCGCTTCGTACCGGCGGCGTCGGCCCCGGCCCGCCTTTTGGCCGGAATGCCCGACGGCGCGTCCCCCACATGGGCGGAATCCCTCGCCTTTGGCCGCTACGCCACCATGGCGCTGGCCCGCGGCACCCGGATCCGGCTCACGGACGCCGCCGGCGACGCCTGCGTGCACGCCCTCCTGTACCGAACCGGTGCACCGCACGAACGCCTGAACGCGGCGGACACCGTTAAAGTCCCATGGCAGGCCTACCCCGGTGCCGGGCACCCGCTGCTGTCCGACGCCGGACGCCTGATGGCCACCATTGTCACCGACACCTCCAACCGCCACGACGCACTCACCGGCGCCACCACGCTCGCCGGAAACACCGCCCGCTACGGCGCCGGCACCGCCCACAGCACCTCTCCGGCCGCCCGCGAACTGCTCACCCTCGGCGCACTGAAAAACGGCCTGGGCACGCGGGACGTGGCGCCGTCGCTCTCCTTCTTCAAGGGCATCGCGGTTGACCCCGCCGGGAGCATCACCTTCACCGGAAGCGCCGGGCCGGGTGCCGCCGTCGAACTCCTGCTCCAGGTGGACGCCGTGCTGGTCCTGGCCAACACCGCGCACCCGCTGGACCCCCGCCCGGATTTCACCGGAACAGCAGTGGACATCGTGGCCTGGCACGCACCGCAGGACCTCGCCGCGCTGGAAGCCGGAACCCTCACCGGTCCGCTGGCCCCCGAACACCTGCAGGCCCTCCGCAACACCGAACACGACCTCACCGCAAGGAACGCCCAATGAACACCGCCATGGACACCGCGACCATTCCGGACGCCGCCGAAACCGCACTCACCCCCGGCAGCGTGGTCCTGGACGAATTCGTCGAAGCACGCGGCCCCTGGTCCGCGGTGGTAGCCGCCGGTGACGTCCTGACCATCGTTGACCTGGAAGGCAACCAGGCCGTGGACTGCCTGCTGTACGCCGCGGCGGACACCACCGTCCGCTACTCCGCCCCGGCAACCATCGCGGCCCAGCAGTCGATCGTTCTCACCACGGGCTCGGTCCTGAGGGCCGACACCGGCACGCCACTGATGACCGTGGTGGCGGACGAGGTGGGCGTGCACGACACCATCGGCGGCGCCTGCTCGCAGGAATCCAACACCCTCCGCTACGGCCAGCACACCCGCGAGCAGCACGCCTGCGTGGAGAACTTCCTGATCGAGGGTTCGCGCTGGGGCCTGGGCAAGCGGGACCTGGTGTCCAACATCAACTGGTTCATGAATGTCCCCGTTGATCCGGACGGCGCCCTGGGCATCGTTGACGGACTGTCCGCCGCGGGCAAGCGCGTGGCTTTGAAGGCGGAGGTGGACACCCTGGTGCTCGTCTCCAACTGCCCGCAGGTCAACAACCCCTGCAACGGTTTCAATCCCACCCCCGTCCGCATGATCGTCACCCGGCCGGAGGCTGCGCTGTGAACAAGTTCGACACGCTCCTGGTGGCCAACCGCGGTGAAATCGCCTGCCGGATCATCGACTCCGCCAAGCAACTGGGCCTGCGCACGGTTGCAGTGTTTTCCGAAGCGGACCGCGGCGCCAAGCACGTCCGGCTCGCCGACGAAGCCGTGCTCCTGGGCCCCGCCCCGGCCAAGGAGTCCTACCTCCGGGTCGAGGCAATCCTCGAGGCCGCCAAGTCCACCGGGGCAGGCGCCATCCACCCCGGCTACGGCTTCCTGTCCGAGGACGCAGCCTTCGCCGAAGCGGTCGAAGCAGCCGGGCTGGTCTTCGTGGGGCCCACCCCCGAGCAGTTGCGCATCTTCGGCACCAAGCACACAGCGCGCGACGCCGCTAAGGCCGCCGGGGTGCCCATGATCGCCGGTTCCGGGCTGCTGGAGGACGCGGACGCCGCCGTCGCGGCTTCGGCAACCATCGGTTTCCCGCTGATGCTCAAGGCCACCGGCGGTGGCGGCGGCATCGGCATGACGGTGTGCCGCAACGAGGCCGAACTCGCCGAAAGCTTCCCGCGCGTGGCCCGGCTGGCCGGTGCCAGCTTCGGAACCGCGGGCGTCTTCGCCGAACGGTATGTTGAAAACGCCCGGCACATCGAGGTCCAGGTGTTCGGCGACGGCGAAGGCCGGGTGGTGAGCCTCGGCGACCGCGACTGCTCCCTCCAGCGCCGCCACCAGAAGGTCCTCGAAGAAGCCCCGGCTCCCGGCCTGCCGGATGCACTGCGCGAAGAACTCCACCGCACCTCCCGCGCCCTCTGCGCCTCCCTGAACTACCGCTCCGCGGGAACCGTCGAGTTTGTCTACGACTCCGCCAGGAAGGAAGCGTCGTTCCTGGAGGTCAACGCCCGGCTTCAGGTGGAACACCCCGTCACCGAAGCTGTCACCGGTGTCGACCTGGTGGCATGGATGCTCCGCCTGGCCCAGGGCGGCCTGGAGGCGAAGGCCGTCCTCGCCGAAGTGCCGGATGCCCTTCCCGTGACCGGCCACGCCGTGGAGGCCCGGGTGTACGCAGAGGACCCGGCCCGGGGCTTCCAGCCCAGCGCCGGCACCATCACCAACGCCGCCTACCCGGCCGCACCAGAAGCAAGGGTGGACGCCTGGGCGGAAACCGGAACCGAGGTCTCCACCAACTACGACCCCCTCCTGGGCAAGATCATCACGTCCGGCGCAGACCGCACCGAAGCCTTGGACCGGCTGGCCAACGCGCTCGAAAGCACCCGGATCGATGGCATCGAGACCAACCTCGGGATGCTCCGCGCCGCCACCGCTCTTGACGTAGTCCGCTGCGTCGAGCACTCCACCAGCACACTGGACCACGTGGGTGACCCGGAGCCGCGCATCACAGTAGAGCGCCCAGGCCTGCAGACCAGCGTGCAGGACTGGCCCGGCCGCGCCGGCCTCTGGCAGATCGGCGTCCCGCCGAGCGGTCCCATGGACGATCTTTCCTTCCGGCTTGGCAACACCGCGCTGGGCAACCCGGAAGGCGCCCCCGGCCTGGAATTCACCATGACCGGCCCCAGCCTGGTGTTCACCCACCCCACCACGGTCTGCGTGACCGGCGCGGACGTCACGGTGACAGTTGACGGGAAGGAGGTGCCCGCCTGGACCCCCATCACAGTCCCGGCCGGAGGAACGCTCGACGTCGGCCCGGCCGCCGGCAAGGGCCTGCGCGGCTACATCCTGTTCCAGGGCGGCCTGGACATCCCCGAATACCTGGGCAGCGCCTCCACCTTCACCCTCGGCCAGTTCGGCGGCCACGCCGGCCGCGTCCTGCGTGCCGGGGACGTGCTGCGCACCGTGAAGTCCGCCGCCGAGGATGCAGTGACGGCAGCAGTCCCGCTGGACAGCCGCCCCGCCCTGGCCTCCACCTGGGAACTGACTGTGACGGAAGGCCCGCACGGCGCCCCCGAATTCTTCCAGCGTGAAGACATCGAAGAACTGTATGCCGCCGAATATGAGGTCCACTTCAACTCTGCCCGCACCGGCGTCCGGCTCACCGGCCCCAAGCCGCGCTGGGCCCGGACCGACGGCGGCGAGGCAGGGCTGCACCCGTCCAACATCCACGACACCGCCTACTCGGTGGGCGCGCTGGACTTCACCGGCGACACCCCCATCCTGCTTGGCCCGGACGGACCCAGCCTGGGCGGGTTCGTCTGCCCGGTCACCGTGGTGACGGCCGACCGCTGGAAGCTGGGCCAGCTACGGCCGGGGGACAAGGTACGGTTCGTGCCAGTCAAGGCCAGCCAGGCGGCGTCGGCCAGGGACCTGGGACCCGGCCGGCAGCTGGTGCTTCCGGGCGACGCCGGCTGGTCGGCGAACCCCTCGCTGGGCTCCCCGGCGCGTTCGCTCCGGGGGGATGGCGACGACGGCGTGCTGGGCCGGGTGCCGGAAGGTTCCGGCCGTCCCGCGGTCACCTACCGCCGCTCCGGTGACGACAACCTGCTGGTCGAATATGGCGAGATGGTGCTGGATCTTGGCCTTCGGGCCAGGGTGCACGCTTTGCACCGGCACCTCGAGCAACTCCGGGTGCCCGGGATTGTGGACCTCACGCCGGGCATCCGGTCCCTGCAGATCAAGGTTGACCCGTCCGTCCTGTCCACCACCCGGCTGCTGGACCTGGTCCAGGAAGTCGAGGCCGCCCTGCCCGCGAGTTCCGAACTGGTGGTTCCCAGCCGCACAGTCCGGCTGCCGCTGTCCTGGGATGATCCCGCCACCCGCGAAGCGATTGAACGCTACATGGCCGGCGTCCGCGACGACGCACCGTGGTGCCCGTGGAATATCGAGTTCATCCGCCGGATCAACGGCCTGGACTCCGTCAACGACGTCTTCGACACCGTCTTCAATGCCGAATACCTGGTGCTGGGCCTGGGCGACGTGTACCTGGGCGCGCCGGTGGCCACCCCACTGGACCCCCGCCACCGCCTGGTCACCACCAAGTACAACCCGGCCCGGACTTGGACGCCGGAGAACGCCGTGGGCATCGGCGGCGCCTACATGTGCATCTACGGCATGGAAGGCCCGGGCGGCTACCAGTTCGTGGGCCGCACCACCCAGGTATGGTCCCGCTACGCGGATTCCGCCCCGTTCGAGCCCGGGTCCCCGTGGCTGCTGCGCTTCTTCGACCGGATCTCCTGGTACCCGGTCAGCCCGGAAGAACTCCTGGACCTGCGGGCCGACATGTCCGCCGGGCGTGGCCGCGGCGTCGAGATCGAGGACGGCACCTTCTCCCTGGCCGAGCACGAGGCATTCCTGGCTGCGAACCGCGGGTCGATCGAGCTGTTCCGGGAAAAGCAGGGTGCGGCCTTCGCCGTGGAGCGGCAGGCCTGGGCCGACGCCGGCGAGTTCGACCGGGCGGAGGCGTTGGCTGCCGTGGTGTCGCCGGTTGTGGACGACGTGGAGGTCCCCGAAGGAGGCTCGCTGGTCTCGGCACCGTTTGCCGCGAGCGTCTGGAAGGTGGACGTGGCGGAAGGCGACCGGGTGGCCAAGGGCCAGCCGCTGGTTTCCCTGGAGGCGATGAAGATGGAAACCGTCCTTGAAGCACCGTGCGACGGCGTGGTGCTCCGCGTCCTGCCGGCCGCCGGATCACAGGTGGTTTCGGGCGAGGCTGTGGTGGTCCTGGGCGGAATCGACGCTGCAACTGCGGAGCTGGAAGCACTGGATCTGGAAGAAGCAACGGTATGAGCACCACCATCACCGGCAGCGCCACCCGCCGGCTCGAGGCAGCGCTGGCAGGCATCGACGCCGTGGACCGCCCCGAAATCTGGATCACCCTCCGCGGCGCCGACGAACTCCTGGCCGAAGCTGCCGGAATCGATGCCGCGGTGGCAGGCGGCGCGGTCCTGCCGCTGGCCGGGCTGCTGCTCGCCGTCAAGAACAACGTGGACGTGGCCGGCATCCCCACCACGGCGGCCTGCCCGGGCTTCGCCTACACGCCGGACGAGGACGCCGAAGCCGTGGCCCGGCTCCGCGCCGCCGGCGCCCTGGTCCTGGGTGCCACCAACCTGGACCAGTTCGCCACCGGCTTGGTGGGCACCCGCAGCCCCCACGGCGCGGTCCGGGACTCCCGCCGGCCCGGGTTCATCTCCGGCGGTTCCAGTTCCGGTTCAGCGGTAGCCGTGGCACTTGGCCTCGCGGACATTGCCATTGGAACCGACACGGCCGGCTCGGGCCGGGTGCCGGCCGGCCTGCAGGGAATTGTGGGCATCAAACCGACCCTGAATGTGGTGTCCACTGCAGGCGTGGTGCCCGCCTGCCGGTCCTGGGACGCCGTCACGATCTTTGCCCGGAACCTGGCCACGGCAGAGCTCGCCATGGGCGTGATGGCTGGAGGATCCCGTGCCTGGCCGGCGGACGTCCGGCTGGCTGCCCCGGAAAGGCCGCGGGTTGCCTACCCCGCCACCCTGCCGGCGCTTCCGGAAGCCTGGGCCGCGGAATTCCACCGCAACGTGGACCGCCTGAAGGCGCTGGGCGTGGAAGCAGAGGCCATTGAGTTTGACGAGTTCCTCCAGGCAGCCCGCCTGCTCTACGATGGGGGACTGGTGGCAGAGCGTTTCGCCGCAGTTGGCAGCTTCCTGGCGAAGCACGACGGCGTCACCGACGTGGAGGCGGGCATCGACCCCACCGTAGCGGGTATCGTCCGCGCGGCGGGCACAGTGCCCGCGCACCAGTACGTGGCAGACACCGCCCGGCTGGAGGAACTAAAGGGCAAGGCCATGGCCAGGCTTGAGGGCTTTGATGCCCTGCTGGTTCCCACCGCGCCGTTCCACCCCACCCTTGAAAAAGTCGCCGCGGACCCGGTGGGCGTGAACTCCCTGATGGGCACTTACACGAACTTCTGCAACCTGTTCGACCTGTGTGCCGTGGCAGTGCCTGCCGGGGAAGTGGACGGTGCCCAGTTCGGACTCACGGTGGTGGCCCGGACGTTCGACGACGCTGTTGCCGCCGATATTGCCCGGCGGGTCGAAAATACCCCCGCGGTGCCGGGACTCTTCGCGGCCGGGGCAGCACCGGAGGCAAAGGCGGAAGCCGGCCAGCCGCCGTCGTCCGTTCCCTGGCCGCTGGCGGCGGGTGCCGTGGCCGTGCCCCTGGTGGTGGTGGGCGCGCACCGCAAGGGCCAGCCGCTGGCGCCGCAACTGGAGGAGCTCGGGGCTCTTTGGGACGGTCCGGTACGCACGGCGGCGCGCTACCGCATGGTGGCACTGGACACCGTGCCGCCGAAACCGGGCGTGTACCGGTCTGACGACGGCGCAGAGCTGGCAGGGGAGCGGTGGCTGCTGTCCCCGGCGGCCTTGGGGACGTTTTTGGCATCCCTTCCCGAACCCATGCTGCTCGGTTCCGTGCAGCTGGCGGACGGCACCTCCGCCGTCGGATTCGCTTGCGACGCTGTTGCTGCTGCGGGCGGGGAGGACATCACCGCCTGGGGCGACTGGCTGGCGGACCGAAGCGTGCAACCGAGGCCCCGTACGGTGTGGCAGGACCTTGGGGAAGCGGCGCTGGCAGGATTCAGCCGCGGGGACCGGGGATAGCGTCAGCCTGCTCCGGTCGGGAATCACCGTCCGGGCGGGAGTCCCCGTCCGGACGTCCGTCCTTGAAGTAGGCAGCGATAGCCTCCACCAGTTCCTTCACTGCCGCCGGGATGGACCCGTGGAAGCACTTGGGGGAGAGCTGGAAAGTGCTGCCAGGGACCGCCGCGTGCAGCCGCTCGGCCGTCACCCGGTAGTAGCCGGGACTCTTGCCTCCGGCCATGAAGAGGGTCCCGGGAGGCAGCACGCTGAAGTCCCGGGCGTGGTCCTTTTCGTCATAAGCCGCGCGTAGTTCGCCCACACCGCTGGGCATCACCTGCCGGAAGATCCTGTTCACCTTCGTCCGGGACAGGACCGCCATCAGGCCGGCCAGGACCGGCTCGGGGATCCTGGCCATGGCCGACCCCGGGCTGGTGGCCTTCTTCATGTGTGCCAGGGCGTGGCCCACATTCCCTTTGTTGACAGCTTCCTCGAATCCGTCCAGCCACCTGGTGTCGATGCTGCCATCGATGTTCACGGCCGCGTCGTACACGGCCAGCTTGTCCGGAACCAACGGGGTCCCGGTGAACTCCTGCACCGCGTTCAGCGCCACCGATCCGCCAAGGCTGTGGCCCAGGATGTTCCGGGCGCCAGTGGCGGTGAGGACAGTGCGGACATCCTCGATCTCCGTAGCCATGGAGTAGTCGGCGGGCTGCTCGGAGGAACTGCCGCGCCCCCTGCGGTCATAGACGTCAACTGCCCAGCCGTCGCCCAGGGCCTTCGCCAGCGCAAGGGAGAACGGACGGTAGATCAGGGCCGTGAGGAACGCGCCGCCGATCAGCAGCACCCTCTTGTCGCCCGGCGCATCCTCGGTGCCGTAGCTGTACAAAGCCAGCCTGCCGCCGTCGTGCGTTGGAAGTACCCGTTCTTTCACCCTCCCCATCCTAGGCAGGCACGGCTCCCCGCCTCTGCCCGGTAAACTTGGTGCTTGTGACTTCCCAAAACACCCCCGCGCCCAAGAACGCCCCAGAGCCCGTCGACGCCAGCGAGCAGATGCGGATCCGTATGGAAAAGCGCGCCAAACTTCTTGAGCGCGGCGCGGAGGCGTACCCCGTGGGTGTGGAGCGCACCCATTCCCTCGCTGAGATCCGGGAGAAGTACGCCCACCTCGAGGCGGATGACACCACGGGCGACATCGTGGGCGTTACCGGCCGCGTCGTCTTCGTCCGCAACACCGGAAAGCTCTGCTTCGCCACCCTGCAGGAAGGCGGCACCGACGGCAAGGCAACCCGCCTGCAGGCCATGCTGAGCCTTGCCAACGTCGGGGAGGAAGCGCTCGCCGACTGGAAGGCCCTGGTTGACCTCGGCGACCACGTCTTCATCAAGGGCGAGGTCATCTCGTCCCGCCGCGGCGAGCTGTCCATCATGGCGGATTCCTGGTCCATGGCCTCCAAGGCCCTGCGCCCCCTGCCCGTGCTGCACGCGGACCTGAACGAGGAAACCCGTGTCCGCCAGCGCTACGTGGACCTGATGGTCCGCGACGAGGCCCGCGAAATGGTCTACACCCGCGCTGCCATCACCCGCTCCATCCGCGAGACCCTGTTCCGGCACCGCTACGTGGAAGTGGAAACACCCATCCTGCAGCTGGTCCACGGCGGCGCACTGGCCCGTCCGTTCGAAACCCACATGAACGCCTTCGACCAGAAGATGACCCTGCGCATCGCCACCGAGCTGTACCTCAAGCGTGCAGTGGTGGGCGGGATCGACCGCGTGTACGACATGGGCCGCGTTTTCCGCAACGAAGGCGTGGACTCCACCCACAGCCCCGAGTTCACCACGCTTGAATGCTACGAGGCCTGGGCGGACCAGTTCGTCATGGCCCAGCGGATCAAGGAGATCATCCTCGACGCCGCCGACGCCGTCGGTGCCGGGCGCGTCCTGCAGACCGAGGCGGGGGAGATCAACCTCGACGGCGAGTGGACCTGGCTGGCCGTCTACCCCGGACTTTCCGACGCCGTCGGGCAGGAGGTCACGCCGGACACACCCGTTGAGGTGCTTCGGGAGATCGCCGCCAAGCATGAGGTCAAGGTGGATCCCAAGTGGGATGCCGAAAAGCTGGCCGTTGAACTGTTCGGCGAAATCGTCGAGCCCACCCTGCTGAACCCCACCTTCGTCTACGACTACCCGCCCTCCGCCCAGCCGCTGGCCCGCCCGCACCGCGAGGATGGCCGGCTGATCGAGGCCTGGGACCTCATCATCGGCGGCATGGAACGCGGCACGGCCTTCTCCGAACTGATTGACCCCGTCATCCAGCGCGAGCGGCTCACCGAGCAGTCAATGCACGCGGCGGC
The DNA here is from genome assembly GCF_058266945.1 of Arthrobacter sp. E70. Classification (NCBI taxonomy): domain Bacteria; kingdom Bacillati; phylum Actinomycetota; class Actinomycetes; order Micrococcales; family Micrococcaceae; genus Arthrobacter; species Arthrobacter sp. E70. The sequence goes on from NZ_JBYQFR010000007.1 coordinate 138,363, forward strand.
CGGCGACGTCGAGGCCATGCAGCTTGACGAGGACTTCCTGCGCGCCCTGGAATACGGCGCTCCGCCCATGGGCGGCATCGGCCTCGGCATCGACCGGCTGGTGATGCTCTTCACCGGCGCCGGAATCCGTGAAACCATCCTGTTTCCCCTGTTGAAGCCCGAAGGGCACTGATCATGGAATACGTAGCAGTTCTTCTTCCCTCCCTGGTGGTGGGCCTGCTGTTCTGGTTTGCCATGAAGGCCATCTTCAACGCGGATAAAGCCGAGCGGCAGGCCGAGGCGCGTGCCCAGGCCGAAGCTGATGCGCTCGGAGCAGCTGCTCCCCGTAAGCCGGCACAGCCCGCTGAGGGTCCGGGCCCCGATTCAAAATAGAAAAACCCCTGCTTTCCGAGTTTATCCCCAAGGAACCATTAGGCGCTTTGACGCGTTGCCAGCATAAGAGTCATACTTTTTTTGGGAAACATCCTGCTTTTCTGAAAACCGACTTTCCAGCAAGAGGAAGACTTTAATGGCACAGAAAGTAAACATCATCCTCGTGGATGATCTGGATGGGGGATCCGCAGACGAGAACGTTAAGTTTGGCCTCGATGGGGTCAACTACGAGATTGACCTCTCGGCAGCCAACGCCGCAGACCTCCGGTCTTCACTCGAGCGGTTTATTGGCGCTGCACGCAAGGCATCCGGTGGCCGTGTCCAGCGGGGCAAGGCACCAACCGGCGGCCGCAGCCACGACTCGGCGCAAATCCGGCAATGGGCACGGGATAACGGCTACACGGTTAACAGCCGCGGCCGAATTCAGGCCGAAATCCAGGAAGCCTACCAAAAGGCAAATTCCTAGGACCGTCTTTAGCCGGACCGAAACCCCGCTTACCGCCGCCAGGCGGGGCGGGGTTTTTCAATTTCCAAAACCGGGGCCGCCACTGTGCCTCCGCGTCGCCTATTTCGGCTTTTTCAAGCACTGGCGTCCCAAGGCTGTTTGTCCCGCCGCGCCGGAAGCTTCCGGGAATCTTCACCCTTGCCAACACGCCCGGGCCGGTCACCGCGGGGCGCCATCGCGGATATTCCCGCGGGCGCCCCGGTTTCCCCTGTGGCGAACACGCTCCACATCGCCGGACCGGCCACGTAGCATCAAAGTACGTCGTAGCTAGGAGTGTGGCGAAATGTTTGAGCGATTTACGGACCGTGCCCGTCGCGTAGTTGTGCTTGCCCAAGAAGAGGCACGCATGCTGAACCACAATTACATCGGTACCGAACACATCCTCTTGGGTCTTATCCATGAGGGTGAGGGCGTTGCCGCCAAAGCTCTTGAGTCCTTGAGCATTTCGCTCGACGGCGTTCGCGAGCAGGTGCAGGAGATCATCGGGCAGGGCCAGCAGGCCCCCTCCGGCCACATCCCCTTCACCCCCCGTGCCAAGAAGGTACTGGAGCTCTCGCTGCGCGAAGCCCTGCAGCTGGGCCACAACTACATTGGCACCGAGCACATCCTGCTCGGCCTGATCCGCGAGGGTGAAGGCGTTGCCGCGCAGGTCCTGGTCAAGCTCGGCGCCGACCTCAACCGGGTCCGCCAGCAGGTCATCCAGCTCCTCTCCGGCTACCAGGGCAAGGAAACCACCGGCGCCGGCGTCGGCGGCGGACAGCCCGAAGGCGCTCCTGCCGGTTCCGTGGTCCTGGACCAGTTTGGCCGCAACCTGACCCAGGCTGCCCGCGAGAACAAGCTGGACCCGGTCATCGGCCGCGAGCAGGAAATGGAACGCGTCATGCAGGTCCTTTCCCGCCGCACCAAGAACAACCCGGTCCTCATCGGTGAGCCCGGCGTCGGCAAGACCGCCGTCGTCGAGGGCCTGGCCCAGGCGATCGTGCGCGGCGACGTCCCGGAGACCATCCGCGACAAGCAGCTCTACACACTCGACCTCGGTTCCCTGGTGGCAGGCTCCCGCTACCGCGGTGACTTCGAAGAGCGCCTGAAGAAGGTCCTCAAGGAGATCCGCACCCGCGGCGACATCATCCTGTTCATCGACGAAATCCACACGCTCGTGGGTGCCGGTGCCGCCGAAGGCGCCATCGATGCAGCCTCGATCTTGAAGCCCATGCTGGCCCGCGGCGAGCTGCAGACCATCGGTGCCACCACGCTGGACGAGTACCGCAAGCACATCGAGAAGGATGCAGCCCTGGAACGCCGCTTCCAGCCGATCCAGGTCAAGGAACCCTCCGTGGCGCACGCCATCGAGATCCTCAAGGGCCTTCGCGACCGGTATGAGGCACACCACCGCGTCACCATCACGGACGGTGCCCTGGCCTCCGCCGCCAGCCTCGCCGAGCGCTACATCTCGGACCGCTTCCTGCCGGACAAGGCCATCGACCTGATCGATGAGGCCGGCGCACGGCTGCGCATCCGCCGGATGACTGCTCCGCCGGAGCTCAAGGCCATGGACGAGCGCATCGCCAAGCTGAAGATGGAGAAGGAATCCGCGATCGACGCGCAGGACTTCGAAGGTGCCGCCGCGCTCCGCGACAAGGAGCAGAAGATGATCTCCGAGCGCGCCGAGAAGGAACGCCACTGGAAGTCCGGCGGCATGGACGACATCTCCGAGGTGGATGAGGATCTCATCGCCGAGGTGCTGGCCAACTCCACGGGCATCCCCGTCTTCAAGCTGACCGAGGAAGAGTCCTCGCGCCTGCTGAAGATGGAAGAGGAACTGCACAAGCGCGTCGTCGGCCAGGACGAGGCCATCAAGGCACTCTCGCAGGCCATCCGCCGGACCCGTGCAGGGCTCAAGGACCCCAAGCGCCCCGGTGGCTCGTTCATCTTCGCCGGCCCCACCGGCGTCGGCAAGACCGAGCTCGCCAAGGCACTCGCCGAGTTCCTGTTCGGTGAAGAGGACGCCCTCATCACGCTGGACATGTCCGAGTACTCCGAGAAGCACACGGTCTCGCGGCTCTTCGGCGCCCCTCCGGGCTACGTGGGCTACGAAGAAGGCGGCCAGCTGACCGAGAAGGTCCGCCGCCGTCCGTTCTCCGTGGTCCTGTTCGACGAAGTGGAAAAGGCACACGCGGACCTCTTCAACTCGCTGCTGCAGATCCTGGAAGACGGCCGCCTGACCGACTCCCAGGGCCGCGTAGTGGACTTCAAGAACACCGTGATCATCATGACCACCAACCTGGGCACCCGGGACATCTCCAAGAGTGTCGCCACCGGCTTCCAGTCCGGCACCGACACGCAGACCGGCTACAACCGCATGCGTGCCCGTGTCACGGAGGAACTCAAGCAGCACTTCCGCCCCGAGTTCCTGAACCGTGTTGACGACGTCGTGGTGTTCCCGCAGCTCACCCAGGACGAGATCATCGAGATCGTGGACCTGTTCGTGACCCGCCTCGAGAAGCGCCTCAAGGACAAGGACATGGGCATCGAACTGACCAAGGCCGCCAAGGTGCTCCTGGCAACCCGCGGCTACGACCCCGCCATGGGTGCCCGGCCGCTGCGCCGGACCATCCAGCGCGAGATCGAGGACCAGCTGTCCGAGAAGATCCTGTTCGGCGAGATCCACCCCGGCGACATCGTCGTCGTGGATGTCGAAGGCGAAGGCGACGACGCGAAGTTCACCTTCGCCGGCAACGCCAAGCCGCGCATCCCGGAAATCGCCCCGAGCGTCTAAGCGCTACAGCCAAGGCCCCGCCACTCCAAAAAGGAGCGGCGGGGCTTTCGCTTTGCCCTCTTCATCCTGTCAGTGGTTCAGTACGGCGGCGGGCGGCAGAGATTTACCGGCGCCTGCTCGTTCCTCGCTTTGACGGCGCCTACATAAATCCCTGCCGTCCGCCACCTCGTGCACTGGCGGGCGTCAAGCGAAGCGCAGGTGCCGGGGTCATTTGTGTAGCTTGCGTCAAAGCGAGGAACGAGCAGCAAGCGGCAAATGGCGCCGGTGGCGGCGCGCCCCAGCCCCACCGGATCCAACGCATCAGCGTGTCGGCTTCAGCAGGTTTGTGACGGGCAGCACAAAACGTGTTGAATCGGGGACATGGCTAATCAGAATCCGGCGATCCCGGACGAGCAACCACTGACCCCTTTCCACGACCTCGACCACTACCTGTCCATCCCGCGGGTAAGCGGCCTGGCCCTGAGCCCGGACGGTTCCCGGCTTGTCACCACCGTCAGCACCCTGAACGGCAAGGGCACCGAGTTCGCCACGGCGCTGTGGGAACTGGACCCGGCCGGGCAGAAGCATGCCCGGCGCATCACCCGCAGTGCCAAAGGTGAAGCGGGAGCAGCCTTCGCTGCCAACGGTGACGTCTACTTCACGTCCGCGCGCCCGGACCCGGACAGCCCCGACGAGGAGCCGGTCAACGCCCTGTGGCTGCTTCCGGCCGACGGCGGCGAAGCCCGGGTGGTGCTCAACCGGCCGGGCGGGGTCGGCAAGGTAATTACGGCCAGGTACGCGGACGCGGCCTTCGTGACAGCCGAGGTGCTGGCAGGTTCCACCGATGAGCAGGACGACGCAGAACGGCGCAAGTCCCGCAAGGACAAGAAGGTTTCGGCCATCCTGCACAGCGAATACCCGGTCCGCTACTGGGACGCGGACCTGGGCCCGGGCCAGCCGAGGATCTTCGCCGTGGAACAGGGCGAGGACAAGTCGCCTGGCAAACCGGCAACCGTGGATGCCGCCGCGCCACTGGTCCTGCGGAACCTTACGACCGACGCCGGACCGCGGCTGCGGGAAGCGGAAACGGTAGTCAGCCCGGATGGAAAGACGGTCTACACGAGCTACACCAAACCCTTGGCGAAGGCGGACAGCCGTTCGGTGCTCGTGGCCGTGGACGTCAGCTCCGGCAGCCTCAAGGTGCTGCTGGACCGGGAGGGTATGAGCTACTTTCCGGGCCCCGTCAGCCCCGACGGCCGGACGCTCGTCGTGGTCAGCGAGAGCGATTCCACACCGCTGCAGGCCCCGGAGATCAGGATGCACCTCCTGGACGTCTCCGGCGAGACCGCCGGGGATGCCCGGCTGCAGCCCCTGGCCCACGACTGGGACCGCTGGCCCAAGCCGGCAGCCTGGCTTCCGGACGGCTCCGGCGTCCTGGTCACGGCGGACGACGACGGCGCGTCGCCGGTTTTCCGGGTCAGCGTTCCGTCGGCTGCCGCTGAAGTAGGCGTCACCAGGGTGACGCAGGACGCCGCCGCCTATTCCGACGTCGTGGTTTCCCCTGAGGGGAGGCACGCCTATGCGCTGCGAAGTTCCTACGCTTTCCCTCCGGAAGCCGTGCGCATCGACCTGGCAACAGGGGAAGCTACCCGCCTGCCGGCACCCGCTGAACGGCCGCACTGCCCGGGCCGGCTGGAACGCATCGCCGCAACCGCTGCTGACGGCGCCCGCGTCCCGGCCTACCTCGCACTGCCGGAAGGTGCTTCGCCTGATGGGCCCGCACCATTGCTCCTGTGGATCCATGGCGGCCCGCTCGGGTCCTGGAATGCCTGGACGTGGCGCTGGAACCCGTGGCTGCTGACGGCCAAGGGCTACGCGGTGCTGCTGCCGGACCCTGCGCTGTCCACCGGGTACGGGCAGTCGTACATCCAGCGCGGCTGGGGAGCATGGGGCAAAGCGCCTTTCAGCGACCTCATGGCAGTGGCCGATGCAGCCGTGGAGCGCGCGGATATTGACGGGACCCGGACCGCGGCGATGGGCGGCTCCTTCGGCGGCTACATGGCCAACTGGGTGGCGGGCAACACGGACCGCTTCAAGGCCATCGTGACGCACGCGAGCCTCTGGGCGCTGGACCAGTTCGGGCCCACCACCGATGCCTCCCAGTACTGGCTTAAGGAAATGACCGAGGAGATGGCGCTGGAGAACTCCCCGCACCTGCATGCGGAGAACATCGGCACGCCCATGCTGGTGATCCACGGCGACAAGGACTACCGGGTTCCCATCGGTGAGGGCCTGCGGCTCTGGTACGAACTCCTCGCCAAATCCCGGCTGGCGGCAGACCAGGACGGGCAGACTCCGCACCGCTTCCTGTACTTCCCGGATGAGAACCACTGGGTCCTCCAGCCCCAGCACGCGAAGGTCTGGTACCAGGTGGTGGAGTGGTTCCTGGCGAGGCACGTGCTGGGCCAGGAGAACGAACTGCCGGCTGAGCTGGGGCTCTAGCCGGGCCGTAGGATGGCTTTGTGACCGATTCCTTCCACATCCGCCCCGCACGCACCAGCGACGTTCCTGCAATCAAGAGGCTCGTGGCGCCCCTGGCCGAAGAGCGGATCCTGATGGCCAAGGAAACGGTGGCGTACTACGAGAGCCTCCAGGAGTTCCGGATCGCCGAGTCCAGCGACGGCGAAATGATCGGCTGCGGCGCACTGCACGTCATGTGGGAAGACCTTGCTGAGATCCGCACCCTTGCCGCGTCCGGGGAGTGGCGCGGCAAAGGGGTGGGGCACGTCTTGGTGGAGAGCCTGCTGGATGAGGCGCGGGCACTGGGAGTGACGCGCGTCTTCTGCCTCACCTTCGAGGTGGATTTCTTCAAGCGCCACGGCTTCGAGGTGATGGCGGACCAGTCTGCGGTTGATCCGGAGGTGTACTCCGAGCTCCTCCGCTCCCACGATGAGGGCGTGGCGGAATTTCTGGACCTGGCGAGGGTGAAGCCCAACACCCTCGGCAACACGCGGATGATCCGCGTCCTCTGACCCCATCCCCAGGCTGGCGGCAGACAGCCATGTTGGCATTACTCGATTTGATGGATAAACTGTTTCCGGCCGGATGTGGGGGGCCTCAGGAAAGGGACAGTCATTGGGGGCTGTCCCTTTGCTGCATCCCGTTCCCGCGGCCGGGCCGCCTACCAGCGTTTCGGGGCCAAAACCGCAGGCCGGACGAACCTACCGTTAGCTGCGGCGGCGGTAGTAGGGTCGGACACACATCCTTCAGGAGCACAGCCAGGAGCACCGCCATGAAGAAACTCATCAACGATCCCAAATCAGTCGTCCAGGAATCTGTGCAGGGCTTTGGCCTGGCCCACGCGGGACTGGTGACCGTCAGCGAAGACCCCATCTACATCACGCGCAAGGATGCGCCGGTGGCCGGCAAGGTGGGGCTCGTCTCCGGCGGCGGCAGCGGGCACGAACCACTGCACGCCGGTTACGTTGGAAAGGGAATGCTGGACGCCGCCGTGCCGGGGGCTGTGTTCACTTCGCCCACGCCGGACCAGATCCTCCCTGCCACCCTCGCTGTGAACTCAGGTGCCGGCGTCGTGCACATCGTCAAGAACTACACCGGCGACGTCCTGAACTTCGAAACTGCCGCGGAACTGGCCGAGGCCGAAGGCGTCAGCGTCCGTACTGTGCTGGTCAATGACGACGTGGCAGTGGAAGATTCCTTGTATACGGCCGGTCGGCGCGGAGTGGGCGGCACCGTCCTCGTGGAGAAGATAGCGGGTGCAGCTGCGGAGCGGGGCGACGGCCTGGAAGCCGTTGCCGCCATCGGCGAGCGGGTCAACGCCAACGTCCGGACCATGGGGGTCGCGCTGACTGCATGTACGGTGCCCCACGCCGGCACCCCCAGTTTCGACCTCGACGAAAACGAGATCGAGATTGGCATCGGCATCCATGGTGAACCCGGGCGGCACCGCATCCCGATGGAGAACGCGGACGGCATCACGGACCGCCTGCTGGAACCCGTCCTGGCCGACCTGAGAATCACTGGCGGGGACAGGGTGCTGCTCTTCGTCAACGGCATGGGCGGCACCCCGCTCAGCGAGCTGTACATCGTCTACCGCCGTGCAACACAGGTGCTCGCGGACGCCGGGGCAACCGTGGACCGCTCCCTGGTGGGCAACTACATCACCTCGCTGGAGATGCAGGGCTGTTCCATCTCGGTGCTCCGGCTCGACGACGAGCTTACGGCACTGTGGGACGCGCCGGTGCATACGGCCGCCCTGCGGTGGGGCCTGTGACCGTGGTCCTGGACGTCAACTGGACGGTGAAGTGGCTGACCCTCTGCGCGCAGGCCATGGCTGAACACCGCATTGAGCTGATCGAGCTTGACCGGGCCATCGGAGACTCCGACCACGGCGAAAACATGGACCGCGGGTTCCAGGCCGTCCTGGCCAAGCTTGATGAGGCCACCCCGGAAACGCCCGGAGCTGCGCTGAAGATGACGGCGATGACGCTCATGGCCAAGGTTGGCGGCGCCGCCGGTCCGCTCTACGGCACGGCCTTCCTGCGTGCGGCCACCGCTGTGGGGGACGCGGCCGAGGTGGAACCCGCCGCCTGGGCGCTCGCCTTGGCGGCTGCACGGGATGGCATTGTGGCGCGGGGGAAGGCGGAACCCGGGGACAAGACCATGGTGGATGCCTGGACCCCGGCCGTTGACGCGGCGCGTGCAGCCGCCGACGGCGGAAGCCCGGACGTCCTCGGCGTCCTGGTGGCCGCGGCGGAGGCAGCGGAGGCCGGGGCGGTGGCCACCGATCCGCTCATTGCACGCAAAGGCCGCGCCAGTTACCTGGGTGAGCGCAGTGCCGGGCACCGGGACCCCGGCGCGGTCTCCACGGCCCTGATCCTGCGCGCTGCTGTCGGGGCGGCTGCGTGAGCGTAAGCATCGTTGTGGTCTCCCACAGCGAAAAGATTGCCGACGGCGCCGTGGAACTTGCCGCCCAAATGGCGCCCGACGTCGTCATCCTGCCTGCCGGGGGCACCGACGACGGGAGGATCGGCACCAGCCTGGAAAAGGTCCTGGCCGCCCTTGAACAGGCACTGCAACAGGCTGGCGGGGGCGGCGCCGTGGTCATCACCGACCTCGGATCGGCGGTCATGACTGCTGAAGCGGCGCTTGAGTTCATGGGAGACCCGCCGGATGCGGTGCTGGCGGAAGCCCCGCTGGTGGAGGGACTGGTGGCCGCCGCGGTAGCTGCCCAGGGCGGGGCGGACGTCCAGGCGGTCAAACGTGCCGCGGAGGCGGTTCGTGGTCCTGCCGGCCGTCCGGAGCCCTCCCCGCCTGAGGTGGTCCCGGAAGGGCCTGCCACCGGAGCTGCGCCTAAGTGCAGCGGAGACTTCGAGCTGGTGAACCAGGCGGGCATGCACGCCCGGCCGGCTGCCAAGATCGCCGGCGGACTGGCTTCACTTGACGCCGAAGTAACAGTCAACGGGGTCGACGGTGCCTCCATGACGGCGCTGATGATGCTCGCCGCGGGCAAGGGATCCGTGCTGCACGTTGAGGCGTGGGGCGTGGACGCGGAACGTGCCGTGAACTACGTGGGCGGCCTGGTCCAGGCAGGGTTCGGCGAACCCTGACTGCTTCCCGGAGCGGTGGCTGTGCCCGATTCAGGGACCGGCGGTGTGTTCCGGGCACCACCGCGGCCTTCTGCGCATAAGCTCGATGCCATGGAACGGCCCCACCCCGAAGACAACGCCCAGGAAATTGAAGTACTGGACGGGCAGACGTCCGTGGAGGAGCTGCTGGCCGACCTTGGCTTCGAATGGAACCCGGATTCCGCAGCGGGCGACGCCGGTACCGGTACGCCGGCCGGCGACTTGTTCAACCAGCCGGCTCTCTTCTAGCATCAGCCGCTTTCCCGCAGCCCCGTGCTGTCCAGGGTGACCGACGCCGTGAGGAACTTGCCGCACTGATCGCCGAACGGGTAGACAGCCCGCGGCTTGAACTGCAGGGTGCGGACCGGCAACGCTGATCCGTCAGGGCCGGTGCCGGATGCCGTGACCGTCATGGCGGATTCCGTCAGCGCGTCAAGCATCAGCGTCCCAACGCGGGTGCCGTCGGGTGAGGCGGTGGCGGAACAGGCGCCCTCGGGATTGCAGCCCTGATCCACTGAGGCGGTCCCGGGACGCAATTCCAGGTCCCCTTCCTTGCAGTTACTGTCCTGGCAGGCCCGCAGATGAAGGGTTCCTACCTGGGACGCGTAGCTGGCGGTGACGGTGACCGAAACCGCGGTGGCCTGCGCGATTGCCGGGCAGGCGCTGGCGCCGGGCCCGCAGCCGGAGACGAGCGCCGTCGTCGCGATCCATGCCAAAAGCAGCCCCTGCCTGCGCATACTCCCAGCGTACGGCCGCCGAAGGCGGGGCGGTTGGGAAGCCGAAAAGTGACACCGGCATTGTTACCTGCCCGGTGAACGCGGGCGTCAGCCGATGGGGAAGATGCTGATGAACCAGAACAGTGCGACGGCGAAGACCGCGAAAAACGCAATCAGGCAGCCCACGGCTGTGCGCGGCTCGGAAGACACCTGGAGCGACTCGCTCGGGTTGGCGGGGTTGTAAGCGACCTCGATGAGCGAGCCCGGCAGCGGCTGCTCCACTCCGGAGATCTCGGATTTGCCCATGAAAAGGGTGCCGTGCGGGTCAGTGAACTGGTAGGTGGGGTAGTAGCGCAGGTTTCGGTTTGAGCCGCCCACGCCGCTGGTCCACCCGGTGGTGCTGCCGGTGACGGTTGCCTGGGCCTTGGGCCAGCCCGACATCAGCTGCGCCTGGCGTTTCGTCCTGCGCGTGGCCCGGACCAGCGAATAGATCGTGCCCGCAACGAACAGCGCCCACACAATGTACAGAATGATCTTCATGGCTTCCCCCGGTTCCGGTCACCAAGAAGTATGCCATCCGTGCCCGCACCCGCCGGAGGGTCAGGCTGGAAGCCGGTAGCCGCCGTCGTGCATCTCTGCGAGCCCGTCCGCCAGCAGTCCCGCCAGCGCGCGTTCCAGCTGCTCGGGAGCGGTGTTGAGCCCGTGCAGGGCGGCAAGGGGCACCCCGATGCCGTCCGCGGCGAAGCCGAGATCAGCGGGTTCGCGGTGGAACATGTCAGGCGGCACGGGCGTGTCCGCCAGCCTCAGCACGGCCATGACAGCGCCGCGGACCTGGCGGTCGGTGCCGTGCCAAGCCTGCCCCTTGGGGACATACGACGGCGGCGGCTCACCCGCCGCGAGCCAGGCACAGGAGTCTTTCACGGGGCAGTCGCCGCACTTTGGGGCGCGGGCGGTGCATACCAGGGCCCCGAGCTCCATGACCGCAGCGTTCCACTGGACGGAGGTGGCGTCGTCGTCTGGCAGGAGGGAGGCGGCAAGGCGCATTTCCGCCGCGGTCAGCGCCGCTGCCGGAAGCGCGGTACCGGAAAAAAGCCGGGCTTGCACCCGCCGGATGTTGGTGTCCACCACTGTTTCCCGGCGGCCGTAGGCGAAGGCCGCCACCGCCGCTGCCGTGTAACTGCCCACGCCGGGAAGGGCCAGCAGTTCGGCATAGGTGTCCGGCACCTTTCCCCCGTGGTCCTGCACGATCGCGGCGGCCGCGGCATGCAACCGCAGGGCCCGCCGCGGATAACCGAGACGGCCCCAGGAACGCACCGCCTCGCCGGCAGGTTCACCCGCGAGGCCCGCGGGGGTGGGCCAGCGCTTGAGCCACTCGTGCCAGACCGGCAGGACCCTGACAACGGGAGTCTGCTGCAGCATGATTTCGCTGACGAGCACGCCCCAGGCCGAGCAGGAGGGCTCGCGCCAGGGCAGGTCCCGGGCAGTTTCTGCGAACCAGGTGTTGATCCGGGTGTGGAGCGACGGCAGCTCATCCGGGGTGACGGGCGGCGCGGTCAGGAGGGAGGTTTGAGTGTCGATCCCAACACTGTAATGGATGCCGTCCGGCCCGCGGAAAACCGGATGTGATCCACGCGTTGGCCGCCCGGCGGCGTGGTGGCGGGGAAGAACCGAAGGTGTTCCCTAGCCTAGGAGGATGGGCAGGCAGGGCGATTCATCAACACGCAAGGCATCCGGTTCCAGCAGCGTCCGGAAGCCGAGCGCGGCCGTGTACCGTCGGCGCCGGCTGGTGGTTGGCGGGGCGCTCCTGCTGGTGATCGCGCTGGTGGTCGGCGGTTTCGCCATAGCCGGGGCCTTCAAGGCCGGCTCGGAGCAGGCGTCGTCCACCCGGACCAGTTCCCCTGACCCCGCTGCACCCTCTGCTTCAGCCAGCCCGGCTGCGGCCACCCCTTCTGCGTCAGCTTCCGCAACCCCCTCCGCCACGCCGTCGCCCAGCCCCTCCGTCACGCCGGCCTGCAACCAGAACCTGGTGACTGTCGCGGCTTCCACGGACAAACCGGCCTACGGTGCCGGGGAGAACCCCATGCTGACCTTGAAGGTGACCAACGGCGGCACCGTCCCCTGCGAAGTCAACATCGGGACCTCGCAGATGGAGTTCCTGGTGACCAGCGGCTCGGACCGGATCTTCTCGTCGAAGGACTGCCAGGCGTCCAGCGATGACCTGGTGAAGGTGATCGCACCGGGCGCCAGCGAGACGGCCAACTTCCCCTGGTCACGGACGCGGAGTGCGGAGGGCTGCAAGGCAGTTACCGCGGCACCGGGCGGCGGCGGGGCGTACTACATCTTCACCGCGAAACTCGGTTCGCGGGCAAGCCCAAAGGCAGTCTTCCAGCTGAACTGAGGGCCCAACACCCATCGATTGCTGAGTATATGCCGTTTTCAGGGTTCAAAACGGCATTTACGGAGCAACCGATGGGGTGATTCTTACAGGAAGCGGTCCAGGAGGCTGGCCTCGGCCATCCGGCTCAGGCCCTCGCGGACGGTGCGGGCACGCTGGTCGCCGATGCCGTCAACGGTCATGAGGTCGTCGATGGTGGCCGCCATGAGGAACTGCAGGCCGCCGAAGTGGTCCACCAGGCGGTCCGCGACCGCCTTCGGAACCGCCTTCAGGCCGGACAGCAGGCGGTAGCCGCGGGGCTGCACCACGGCGTCCAGATTCGCTTCACCGCCGGCGAAGCCCACGATTCCGGAGATCTTGCCCAGGTCGATCAGCTCGGTGGGCCCCAGGTTCACCAGTTCGCTGACCGCTTTGTCGATGTCCTCCGCCGAGGTGTTGGGGCTGGCGTAGTCGCGGATGATGACGTCGCTGCCCGGCCCCCTGCCCACGGTGAGTTCATCGAGCTGGAGCGAGAGGAGCCGGCCGTCCTCGCCCAGTTCCAGCACATACTGTGAAATCTCTTCCGAAATGCGGCGCACCATTTCCTGGCGCTGCAGGGTGACGGCCACGTCCCTGACTGTCACCATGGCTTCGATTTCCAGGGCGGAAAGGGAACTGGTGACCTGGTCCAGGCGGGCGCGGTAGCGTTCGAGGGTGGCGAGGGCCTGGTTGGCGCGCGCAAGGACGTTTTCCGAACCCTCCAGCACGTGCCGCAACCCGTTCACATACAGCGCGATGATCTGCATGGACTGGCTCACCGAGATCACCGGCACGCCGGTCTGCTTGGCCACGCGCTCGGCGGTGCGGTGGCGGGTTCCGGACTCCTGCGTTTCAATACTCGAATCGGGAACCAGCTGCACGGCGGCGCGGAGGATGTTCCCGGCGTCCTTGTCGCAGATGATGGCGCCGTCCATCTTGGCCAGCTCGCGCAGGCGCGTGGGCGAGAACTCGATGCCGATATCGAAGCCGCCCGAGCAGATCGAATCGATGGTGCGGTCCGAGCCCAGGACGATCAGGGCGCCGGTGCGGCCGCGGAGGATCCGCTCCAGTCCGTCGCGAAGGGGTGTTCCGGGTGCCACCCGGCCCAGAGTGGCCCTCAGCGATTCTTCGGGGCTCCGCGCCATAGGTGTATCCCTTCAAAGGTGCGGACCGCCGCCCGCAGAAAATGCCGGCTCGCACAGGTGGCCGGCAGGATCAAAAAGTGCTCTGATTCCCGCAAGCTCAATGATAGGGGCAAGAATCGCAACTTCCGCACGGGCAAGCCCCAAAGTGCCCCATTAGGGGGTGCCCGTAAGCCCCTTCGGAATGCGTTCGACGGCGGGTGGTGAAGCAGGCACTTTGGCTTCCGTTTCATTGCTGTCCGGCCTTGCTGCCGGCCCGGGCGCGCCGAGCGGCGTGACGGTCTTGGTGCCGCTGTCCCACAACCGCACACCGGTGCATTGTCCTTCAAAGCGCAGGTCCAGCAGGTCCATGGCCGCGCCCAGCTGTTCCGTCGGGATGCGGCGGGCAAGGGTTACGTGCGGGGTCCACGCGCCGGGGAGCGTGAGGGGAAGTGCGCCGGAGACTTCCATGTGAAGGCGGCGGTGCAGCTCAAGCAGGGACGTGGCCAGGACCACCGACCGGGCCAGGACGTACTTGCCCGTACCTGCCGGAAAGAGCACCGCCCCGGAGAACTCGATATCCAGGGGCAATGCCCGCCAGGCATCGTCGGAAAAGCTGAACTGAAGTCCGGGGCCGGCCGCCAGGGTGATGTGCGGGCTGTTGCTCGGCGAGGAATGCGCGGCCAGGCTGGGCAGCCCGGCGTCTGCGAGCCTGGCCCAGTCGGCCCTGAGGATGGAATCGGTGAAGTCATCAAAGACCAGCTCGATGCTGCGCATGGAACCATCATGCCGTCCCCGCGCGGCGGGCTGCGGAACCTCAGCGCCTGCGCTCCCGCAGCATCCGTTCGAGGTCCTTGCTGACCTTCGACAGGGACGCGGCCCGCAGGGCCTTGTGCTCTGCGGCCGTCTGGACCCCGCGTTTCCGGGCCGGTACCGGAGGAAGGACGGAGCCGGAATCCGGTGCACCCGTGGGGGAGGCGAGGTTGGTGGCCAGCGGATCAAAGAAGAGATTGCCGGAGAAGGTGAGACCTTGCATCATGGGCCCAAGCTAGCTGCCCGGCATTTCGCGGCCTTGAACGTTCGGTTTCGCGGGCGTTAAGCGCACTGCGGCGGGTTTGCTGCCCTGCGATAAACTTGTACCTTGGCTGATTGCCACAGTCCCGGCCCTCGAGCCGCAGCCCGATACTCAAAAGACCAGGGCAGCCACAACCGCAGCGAAAGTAGCACCGTGTCCCAAGACGTCCTGACCCCCGCCCGGATCAATGCGATTCATAAGGAGGCGGGCCGCCGCAGGACCTTCGCCGTCATCTCGCACCCCGACGCCGGCAAGTCCACCCTGACCGAGGCGCTTGCCCTGCACGCAAAGGTCATCGGCACCGCCGGTGCCTCCAGCGGCAAGGCCAACCGCAAGGAAACGGTCTCGGACTGGATGCAGATGGAAAAGGACCGCGGCATCTCCATCAGCTCCGCCGCCCTCCAATTCTCCTACCGCGACACCGTCATCAACCTCCTGGACACCCCGGGCCACGCCGACTTCTCCGAGGACACCTACCGGGTGCTTGCCGCCGTCGACTGCGCCGTGATGCTCGTGGACGCCGCCAAGGGCCTGGAAACCCAGACCATGAAGCTCTTCGAGGTCTGCAGGCAGCGGAACCTGCCGATCATCACGGTCATCAACAAGTGGGACCGCCCCGGGCTGGACGCCTTGGCGCTGATGGACGAGATCACCGAACGCACCGGGCTGCAGCCCATGCCGCTGACCTGGGCCGTGGGGATCTCGGGCGACTTCCGCGGCGTCTGGGATCTGCGCAACGACCGCTTCGCCCGGTTCCAGCGCAACAACGCCGGAGCGCAAATTGCCATCACCGAATACTTCACCCCGGAGGAAGCTGCGCAGGACCAAGGCAGCAACTGGTCCGACGCCGTGGACGAGGCCGGGCTGGTGATCGAGTCCAACCTCGAGTTCGACGTCGACGCCTTCCACGCAGGCAAGGCCACCCCCATCCTGTTCAGTTCCGCCGCCCTCAACTTCGGGGTGAAGGAACTGCTGGACGCGCTGGTGGATTTTGCGCCGCCGGCGGCACCCCGGCCGGACATCGACGGAAACCCCCGCCCCGTCGAGGCCCCCTTCTCCGGGTTCGTCTTCAAGGTCCAGGCCGGCATGAACAAGGCGCACCGTGACCATGTGGCGTTCATCCGCGTGTGCTCCGGCGTCTTCGAGCGCGGCATGGTGGTCACCCAGACCCGCACCGGCAAATCCTTCGCCACGAAGTACGCACAGCAGGTCTTCGGCCGCGAACGCGAAGTCATCGACGAGGCTTATCCCGGCGACGTCGTCGGGCTGGTCAACGCCTCCTCGCTGCGGGTGGGGGACAGCCTGTTCCTGGAGGAGTCCGTGGAGTACCCGGCCATCCCGCTGTTCGCCCCCGAGCACTTCCAGGTGGCCCGCTCCAAGGACCCCAGCAAGTTCAAGCAGTTCCGCCGCGGCATTGAACAGCTCGAGCATGAGGGCGTCATCCAGCTGCTCCGCTCCGACCTCCGCGGCGACCAGGCGCCGGTGCTTGCCGCCGTCGGCCCCATGCAGTTCGAGGTGGTGGAGGACCGCATGGCGCACGACTTCAGCGCCCCCATGCGGCTGGAGCGCCTGCCGTACTCGCTCGCGCGGATTTCGACGGCGGACGCCATGCCGGCGCTGGCCAACGTTCCCGGCGCCGAGGTGCTTCTGCGGTCCGACGGCGAATACCTTGCCCTGTTCAACGACGTCTGGGCGCTGCGGCGGATCGAGAAGAACCACCCGGACCTCACCCTGGTGCCCATCGGCACGCACAACCCTGCGAAGTAAGGCACCATGACTGCATCCCAGACCCGTGTTCTCGTTACGGGCGCCGGCACCATCAACCCGCTCGGCTCCACCGTCAAGGAGACCTGGGAAGCCCTGCTCGCCGGGGAGTCAGGCATCGCGGAGCTGGCTGAAGAGTGGGCGTCCCAGTTGCCGGTGAAGATCGCCGGGCAGGTCAAGGCGGACCTGGCGCAGCACCTCAGCACCCGCGAGATGAAGCGGATGGACCGCTGCGGCCAGCTGGCGCTCGTTGCCGCACGGGAAGCATGGGTGCAGGCAGGAAGCCCCGACGTTGATCCCGAACGTTTCGCCGTGGTCATTGGCTCTGCCTACGGCGGCCTCGGTTCCACCATCGAGCAGGACCGCACGCTTGCCGCGTCCGGGCCCCGCAAGGTTTCGCCACACACCCTCACGAGGCTCATGGCCAACGGGCCGGCGGCCTGGGTGTCCATCGACCTCGGTGCCCGCGGCGGCGCCCGGACGCCGGTCAGCGCCTGCGCCTCCGGGGCTGAGGCAATAGTCCAGGGAGCCGAGATGATCCGCTCGGGGGCTGCCGACGTCGTGATTGCCGGCGGCGTGGACGCCTCCGTGAACGACCTGGTGATCAGCGGCTTCTCCCAGATCCGCGCCCTGTCCACGCGCGCCGGTGAACCGCGGCAGGCCTCGCGGCCGTTCGACGGCGGCCGGGACGGCTTTGTGCTGGCCGAGGGCGCCGGCGTGGTGGTGCTGGAAAGCGAGGAGCACGCGCGTGCACGCAGCGCCGCCGTCCTTGGGGCTGTGGCCGGGGGAGCGGTAACCTCCGACGCGAACGACATCGTGGCTGCGGACCCCGTGATGCAGCGGCGCGTCATGCAGAAGGCACTCGAATCCGCCGGACTGGCCGCGGGGGACATTGGCTTTGTCCACGCCCACGCAACCTCCACCCCCGTGGGCGACCGGCTGGAAGGCCAGGCCATCAATGCCGTCCTCGGCTCCGAGGTTCCCGTCACCTCCACGAAGGGGCACACCGGACACCTGCTGGGCGGCGCAGGTGCGCTGGCCGCCGTCGTGGTCCTTGAAGCACTCCGCACGGGCCGGCTGCCCGGGACGCTGAACGTGGAGGCGCTGGACGCCGAAGTGGACCTTAACGTGGTCACCGAAGCCGCGCACCAGCTGCCGCCGGGTTACGCCCCTGCCGGACTGGTGAATGCCTTCGGTTTCGGCGGCCACAGCGTGGCCCTGGTGATCACGGGGGCGTAAACCGTCCGAGACGCCGGAAGGGTGCGGGGACGCCGGAACGTTACGGCGTCCCCGCACCGTTCCGGCGATCTGGATGAAGCGATCCGGATGAAGCGACCGGGAGGACAGCGGGTTGGATGAGGTGCGGTATCAGACGCGGGTGGGGACTGCCGCCTCGACGTCCGGCTCCTGGGAAAGGGCGTCCGCCGTGCCGCTCGTGCGGCGCTCCTTGAGGAAATAAACCAGTCCCGCTGCCACGGCGGAGGCCGCGGCCAGGGCGAAGAGCCCGGGGACCACGCTGCCGGTCTGCTCCTTGATGATGCCGAACCCGAACGGTGCGACGAATCCGCCCAGGTTGCCCAGCGAGTTGATGATGGCGATGGCTGGGGCGAGGACCATCGGATGCAGGCCGGATTGCGGGATGGTCCAGAACAGCGGGGAAGCGCTCTTGAACCCCATGGCCGCGATGGCCAGGAAGACCAGCGCCAGCACCGGCGAGGCCACCGCAGCCGCATAGGTTCCGACGGCGGCGACCAGCAGGGCGGCCACCAGCAGGGGCTTCTTGGACTTGGCTTTGTCCTGCCACTTCGCCGCGAAGTACATGGCGAAGACGGCGCAGACCCACGGGATGGAGGACAGGAAGCCGGCCGAGAGGTCGGTGGTTCCCGGGATCCGCTTGACGATGCTCGGCAGCCAGAAAGTATTGGCGTAGATGGACAGCTGGATGGCGAAGTATATGCCGCACAGGAGCAGGATCTGCGGGTTCAGGAGCATCTTCCAGCGGTTGACCTTCCCGGCGTCCGCCCTGGTGTGCGCTGCGTCTTCGGCGCTGATCGCCTGGGACAGGGCGTCCTTTTCGGCCGGGGACAGCCACTTTGCGTCCTGGATCTTTGCATCGAGCAGGAAGAACACCACGATGCCCACCAGCACGGAGAGGATGCCTTCGAAGCCGAAGAGCCACTGCCAGCCACGCATCCCCAGGGCGCCGTTCAGGCTCAGCAGCATGCCGGCGATGGGGCCGGAGATGGCGGCGGCCACGGAGGAGCCGGCAATGAAGACTGCCGTGGCCTTGCCGCGCTGGCCTGCCGGTACCCAGCGGGCGAAGTAGAAAATGACCGCGGGGAAGAACCCGGCCTCGGCCGCGCCCAGCAGGAAGCGCAGGATGTAGAACATGGTTTCGTTCTGCACGAACGCCATGAGGAAGGAGACGGTGCCCCAGCTGACCATGATCCGCGTCAGCCAGACTTTCGCGCCGTACTTTTCCATCATCACGTTGCTGGGCAGTTCGAAAATCGCGTAGGCGATGAAGAACAGGCCGGCGCCGAAGCCGTAGGCGGCCGCACCGATGCCGACGTCAGCCTGGAGGTGGTCCTGGGCATAGCCGATGTTGGACCGGTTGAGCTGGTTGCAGACCAGCATGACCAGCATGACGGGGAGGACGCGCTTGAAGAATTTCCTGGTGGCGGATGCCAGGTCCAGGACGGCGTTGTCCACAGACTTCATTGGTTATTTCCTTAGGAGGGGATAGGGCAAGGCGGAGGCCTTGGAAGAATTTACCGGGAAGCTGTCCTAGCGGACCAGGCAGGGCCGCTTGGGGTCGAACGACCATCCGTCGATGTAGTACTGCATGCCGATGCTGTCGTCCCGCGCATCCAGGCCGTGCTCCAGGTACAGCTGGTGCGCCCTGTCCAGCGCTTCACGGTCCAGTTCGATGCCCAGCCCGGGCGCGGCCGGGACCTCGATCGCGCCGCCCTTGATCTGCAGCGGGCTCTTCGTCAGGCCTTGCCCGTCCTGCCAGATCCAGTGCGTGTCCAGCGCGGTGATTTCGCCCGGGGCCGCGGCGCCGGTATGGGTGAACATTGCCAGCGAGATATCGAAGTGGTTGTTCGAGTGCGAGCCCCAGGTCAGGCCGAATTCATTGCACAACTGCGCCACCCGGACCGAGCCGTGCATGGTCCAGAAGTGCGGGTCGGCAAGCGGAATGTCGACGGCGTTGCTCCGGACGGCGTGCGACATTTCCCGCCAGTCGGTGGCGATCATGTTGGTGGCGGTCTTCAAGCCCGTGGCGCGGCGGAATTCGGCCATGACCTCGCGGCCGGAGAAGCGGCCTTCGGCGCCGCAGGGGTCCTCGGCGTAGGCCACCACGCCCTGCATCCGCTTGCCCAGCCGGACGGCTTCCTGGAGGAGCCAGCCGCCGTTGGGATCCAGGGTGATGCGGGCGTCCGGGAAACGCTTGGCCAGGGCCGTGACCACATCCACTTCGGCGTCGCCGGACAGGACGCCGCCCTTGAGTTTGAAGTCGCTGAACCCGTAGCGTTCCTGGGCGGCTTCGGCAAGGCCGACGACGGCTTCCGGAGTCATTGCCTCCTGCTGGCGGAGCTGCTCCCAGCGGTCAGCCGGGTTGTCCTCCACGAGGTACGGCAGGTCCGTACGTGCGTGGTCGCCGATGAAGAACAGGTACCCGAGCATGGGCACCGAGGTTCGCTGCTGGCCGTCGCCGAGTAATTCAGCCACGGGAACACCGAGGAACTGCCCGTGCAGGTCCAGCAGGGCGGACTCGACGGCGGTGACCGCGTGGACCGTGGTGCGCAGGTCGAAGGTCTGCAGGCCGCGGCCCCCGGCGTCACGGTCGGCGAACCCGGCGGCGATCTCCCGCAGGAGCGAACGGTAGCGTGCCACCGGCTTGCCTTTGAGCAGGGCGCCGGCCTCCTCGATCGTGGTGCGGATCTTCTCGCCGCCGGGAACTTCGCCGAGGCCGGTCCGGCCATCAGAGTCGGTGATGATCACGATGTTGCGGGTGAAGAAGGGCCCGTGTGCGCCGCTGAGGTTCATCAGCATGCTGTCGTACCCGGCGACGGGCACCACTTCGATGCCGGCAATGGTGGGGTGGGTGCTCATGCGCTGACTTCTGCTTTCTCGGCTGCGGGGATGACTTCGCCGTCGATGCGGCGGTTCAGGTGCCAGGGGTTGGCGTCCCGGAGGGGCTGTGGGAGGAGCTCCTGGGGGAGGTTCTGGTACGCGACGGGCCTCAGGAACCGGTTGATGGCGAGGGTTCCGACGGAGGTGGTGCGGGAGTCGGAGGTGGCGGGGAAGGGGCCGCCGTGGACCATTGCGTGGCCGACTTCGACGCCGGTAGGCCAGCCGTTGACGATGATGCGGCCCACCTTCTGTTCCAGCACGGGGATCAGGGGTGCCGCCGTCGGGTAGTCCTCCTCCGCGAGGTGGAGGGACGCGGTGAGCTGGCCTTCAATCCGGGACGCGGCCTGGACCAGGTCTTCGGTGCTGTTGTAGCGGATCACCAGGGATGCTGCGCCGAAGATTTCCTCGTGCAGGACGTGGTTGGCGGTGAACTGCTCAACCTCGGTGCCGAAGATGGCAGGTGCGGGGGCGTTTTCCGTGGTGCCGGGCGTGCCCTGGCCGATCAGTTCGACGCCGGCTGCGGTGCTGAGTGCCTTGGTTCCGGCGTTCCAGGAGTTGGCGATGCCTTGGGTGAGCATGGTTTGTCCGGGGCAGGCTGCGATGGCGCGTCCGACGGCGGCGGCAAGCTTGTCCCCTGCCTCGCCTGTGGGGGCGAAGAGCAGGCCGGGGGAGGTGCAGAGCTGGCCGGAGCTGCCGGTGACGGCTGTGACATACTGCTGCGCCAGCGCGTCAACGTCGCCTTGAAGGGCGCCTTCGAAGACGAAGACCGGGTTGAGGGAGGACATTTCGGCGTAGACCGGGATGGGCTCGGGACGTGCGGCGGCTGTGCGCATCAGGGCGATGCCGGCGGACTGGGACCCGGTGAACCCGACGGCCTTGATCGCGGGGTCGGCGACGAGGGCCTGGCCGATGCTGGAGCCGGGGCCGTAGATCAGGGAGAACACCCCGGGGTGCAGGCCGTGATCCTGAACGGCCTTGGTAACGGCGCGGCCGACCAGTTCGCTGGTGCCGGGGTGGGCGTTGTGGGCCTTGAAGACCACGGGGCAGCCTGCGGCGAGGGCCGAGGCGGTGTCTCCGCCCGCGGTCGAGAAAGCCAGCGGGAAATTGCTGGCGCCAAACACGGCCACGGGGCCCAACGGAATCTGGCGCTGGCGGATATCGGCGCGGGGCAGTGGTGCGCGGTCCGGGATGGCGGGGTCTATGCGGACGCCGCGGAAGTCGCCCTGCCGGACCACGTCGGCGAAGAGCCGCAGTTGGCCGGTGGTGCGGGCACGCTCACCGGTCAGCCGGGCTGCGGGAAGGCCGGTTTCCTGCCCCGCGCGGGTGATCAGTTCGTCGCCGATCGCCTCGATGTTGTCCGCGATGGCTTCGAGGAAAGCTGCGTGGGTTTCCGGGTCGAGGGTGCTGAACGAAGCGAATGCTTCCGCTGCGGCGCGGGTCGCCGTCGTGAGCTGCTCCTCGGTGAGCAGGGAGTATGCGGGCTCCAGGGCCTCATTCGTGGCCGGGTTCAGGCCGAAGGTGGTTTTGCCTTGGCCAACGACCGTTAGGCCGGCGATGAGTGAGTGTCCAGTAAGTGTCATGGGATGGGCTCCTGTGTCTGCGGTGACGGCTAGGAAACAGTGGCAATCAGGGCTTTGAGGTCCGCCAGGTCCTGCGGTGCCATGTTCTGCAGCGGGGTGCGTACGGGCCCTGCGGAACGGCCGATGGCGTCGAGGCCGCCCTTGACGATGGACACAGCGTAGCCCTTCACGCGGTCGCGGATGTCAAGGTACGGGATGACGAAGTCATTGAGCTTTTTGTTCACGGCCGCGCGGTCGTTGTTGCGGACGTCCTGGTAGAAGTCCAGCGCGAACTGCGGGACGAAGTTGTACATGGCGCTGGAGTAGGTGCTCATGCCCAGCTGCAGCAGTGGCAGGGCGAAGGTCTCGGCGGTGGGCAGGCCGCCCAGGTAGAACAGCCGGTCGCCGAGCTTGGCGTAGACGCGGGCATCGTGTTCCAGGTCGCCCACACCATCCTTGAAGCCGATCAGGTTTTCGTGCCGGTCCGCCAGGGTGGCCACCGTGGTGTCCTTGTAGATGGCGTTGGCGCGGTTGTAGATGATGACACCCAGGGATGTGGCACTGCAGACGGCGCTGACGTGCTCCACCAGGCCGTCCTGGTCCGCTTCGGTCAGGTAGGGCGGCAGCAGCAGGATGCCTTCGGCGCCCGCGGCTTCAGCTGCCTTTGCGTTCTCAATGGCCTGGGCGGTGGAGCCGCCGGCAGAGGCGAGAACCGGCACATGGCTGCCCACTTCCTCGACGGCGGTGCGCACCACGCGCTCGGACTCTGCGGGGGTGAGGGAAAAGCCTTCACCGGTCCCGCCAGCCGCGAAAAGACCGGCAACGGGGAAGCTCGCCTGCCACGCCAGGTGCTTGCGGTAGTTCTCCTCGTCGAACTGCAGGTCCGCGCCGAAAGAGGTTACGGGGAAGGACAGCAAACCTTCCTTGAGCGTGTCCGCGAGTTCCTGGGGTGTGTACTTAGCCACGGTGTGGTCCTTCGATGTGTGCGCCGCGGGCGGCAGGGGCTGATGGTTCCTTCCCAGAGTAGGATCCGCTCTGATGCCTGTCTAAGTGCATTTTTATATGTATTGATACCTTCAGGGCATAGTCGGGCCGCGTCTTTTGGCTACTCCATCGCGAACTCCAGGTCCCGCAGGAGGCGGGACAGCGCGGGGTTGGTAATTCGGCGGTTCCAGAGCGCGTGGAGTTCGACCTGCTCGCGGTCGCCGCCCTCGAGCGGAAGGAACTCCACCCCGCGGATGCCCAGGAGTGTGGCCGAGTGGGGCACGAACGCGAGTCCGCGCTTGGCGGCCACGAGCGAAACCATGGTGAGGATCTGGCTGACGGTATGCACCACGTTGGCATGCCGGACGGGAAACATCCGGACCACCAGATCGTAGAAATAGCGGGCCTGCGTGGGGGAGTGCATGATGAGGGGCTCATCCCGGAAGTCCTCCGCCGTGATGTCCCGGCCCAGCACTGACAGGGGGTGGCCCTCCGGAACGGCCAGGACCATCGACTCCCGGTAGAGGAGATGGGAATCGAATGTCTCGCGATCGAACGGGGGCCGCGCCAGGCCAAGGTCCAGTTCCCCGGTCAGCAGCCCGGCCAGCTGGTCTCCGGTGACCAGTTCCTCCAGCTCGATGTCGACCTCCGGGATGATGTTGGAAAGTTCCTCCAGCAGCGGGCCCAGGATGCTGAAGCCGCTTGCTGCGGTAAAGCCGATGCGCAGCATCCCGGCCCTGCCGGACGCGATCCGCCTGGCTGCCACCGGCGCGCGTTCGGCCAGGACCATGAGCCGGCGGGCCTCGTCAAGGAATGCGTGCCCGGCTGAGGTCAGTTCCACTTTGCGGTTGTCCCGTTCCAGCAGCTCGGCGCCCACGATCTTCTCCAGCTTCTGGATCTGCCGGCTCAGTGGGGGCTGGGTCATATTCAGCCGGTCGGCGGCCCTGCCGAAGTGCAACTCCTCGGCGACGGCGATAAACCCGGCCAGTTGGTCGAAAGTAAACATGATGCCTTCCGGGTATCAAATGATGCAGATATGGGCTTAGACAGGCATCATAGCGGCTCCCTACACTCGACAAAGCGAAGCGGGGTGACCCCCTTCACAAAAAGCTTCGGGCCCAGGCGGCCCCTCTGCCCTAGGAGTTCCAATGATGCACTTCCCGTCCCGCCGCGCCGTCCTCGGAACGGCATCGGCCTTCACCCTGCTGGCGCTGACCGCCTGCGGCGGCAATGTTGCCGGCGGAGCGGCAGCCGGCGACTCGTCGAAGTATCCGTCGGGGCCGGTGACCCTTACAGTGGGCCAGGCGGCCGGCGGCAGCACGGACCTGATTGCACGGGCACTGGCAGACGGAGCCGCGAAGACCCTTGGCTCGCCGATGCCCGTGGTCAACAAACCGGGAGCCAACGGCGCACTGGCCACGAAGGAAGTCGCCGGCAAGCCGGCCGACGGCCAGGAGCTGGTCCTGCTTACCGCCTCACTGGTGACCATCACGCCCCTGGCCGTCAGCAAGGATGAAGCTGTCAACCTCGACGATCTGGACATCATCACCGGCCTCTCCCAGGACGACTACGTGCTGGTGGCCAGCCAGGCTTCCGGCTTCAAGAGCTTCACCGACGTTACCGGAGCCGGACGCAATGTCACTTTCGGCACCACTGGCGTGGGCACAGGCAGCCAGTTGGCGCAGACGGTCCTGTTCAAGCAGGCCAACGTGCAGGGCACTGACGTCCCGTTCGACAGCGGCAAGCCCGCACTGACCGCTGTCCTGGGCAACCAGGTGGAACTGGCCACCATCCAGCTGGGCGAGGCCATGGCCCAGATCCAGGCCGGAAAGGTGACGCCGCTGCTGGTGTTCTCCGAGGAACGCAACAGCTTCCTGCCGGATGTCCCCTCCGCCAAGGAAGCAGGCTATGACGTTCCCGTCGCCCAGTACCGTGCGGTAGCCGTCCCCAAGGGAACCCCGCAGGACGTCAAGGACAAGCTGGCAGCCGCCTTCAAGGACACCTTCAAGACCGATGCCTACCAGGAGTTCAACAAGAAGAACCTCCTGACTCCCAAGGAGATCTCCGGCGAGGAAGTGGCCACTCAGTGGAAGGACTACGCCGCGAAGTACAAGTCCCTGGTGGAGAAGTATAGCATCAGCCTCGGCGGGAACAAGTAATCCGTGGAGACGACTCCAGCAGTGGCCGGCGGGAAGGGCGGCAGCTCCGCCCTTCCCGTCGGCGGGGACGTGTCCTCCGGCGACAAGGAAGACCTGCCCGAAGCGCTGACCCCGGAAGAACTCGCCGCGCAGTGGGAGGAGGAAAAGCCTCCTTCCGCGGGGCCGCTCGCCAACGCGGCGTCCTCCCTGGTGGTGCTCGCCGTCGGAATCGGAGCCCTGGTGCTGTCCGTTGCCATGGGCCTTGGCACCCCGGAGAAGCCGGAGCCCGGGCTGTGGCCCTTCCTGACCAGCTGCGTGATGGTGGCGCTGGCGCTCTTCCAGCTGGTGTGGGGCAGGCATAACCGGGACGCGGAGAAATTCACCCGGATGTCATTCGCCCCGCTGACCGGCCTGGTCACGCTGGCAGCGATGGTGGCCCTGATGCCCCTCGTGGGCTTCGAGATCCCCTCCGTCATCCTGTGCATCATCTGGATGAAGTTCCTCGGCAGCGAAACCTGGCGTTCCACCCTCCTGGTCAGTGCCATCGTGGTCGCGGCGTTCTACGGGATTTTCGTCCTGGCGCTCGGCACCTCCATTCCCCACCTCTTCTAGGAGACCACCGTGGATTTCCTCAATCCCGTCCTTAACGGTTTCTCGGTCGTCCTGGAACCGATGAACCTGCTTTACTGCCTCATCGGCGTGGTGATCGGCATGCTGATCGGCGTGCTGCCCGGGCTGGGGCCGGCAGCGACCATCGCCATCCTGCTCCCGCTGACCTACAGCGTGGAACCTGTCACGGCCATCATCATGCTGGCCGGCATCTTCTACGGCGCCCAGTACGGCGGCACCATTACCTCAGTCCTGCTGCGGCTTCCCGGCGAGGCGTCATCGGTGGTCACCGTTTTCGATGGTTACCAGATGGCCAGGCAGGGCAAGGCCGGAACCGCCCTCGGCCTGGCCGCCATCGGCTCCTTCATCGGCGGGACCGCCGCCATCATCGGCCTGACCTTCCTGGCTCCGGTGGTATCGGGGTTCGCCCTGGATTTCGGACCCGCGGAATACTCGGCCCTGGCGATGCTCGGCATCCTCCTGGTGGCCACCATCAGCGGCGGTTCCAAAGCCAAGGCACTCATCGCGGCCGCCGTCGGACTCCTGCTCGCCACCGTGGGCCGGGACGTCTTCACCGGCGAAAGCCGCTTCACCTTCGGTAGCCTCCAGCTGGCCGACGGCATCGACTTCGTGCCGATCGCCATGGGCCTTTTTGGCCTGGGGGAGATCCTCTACAACCTTGAGGAGCGGCACCGGGCCGCAAAGGCGCCGTCGAAAGTGTCCAATGTCTGGCCCTCCAGGACGGACCTCAAGCAGGCTTCCGGCGCCATCAGCCGCGGCTCCGTCCTGGGTTTCTTCCTCGGCATCCTGCCCGGCGGCGGTGCCACCATCGCCTCCATGGCCTCGTACGCCATGGAAAAGAAGCGGGCCAAGCGGCCGGAACGGTTCGGCAAGGGCGCGCCGGAAGGCGTGGCGGGCCCGGAAACAGCGAACAACGCGGCAGCAACGTCGTCGTTCATCCCGCTGCTGACCCTCGGTATTCCTGCCAACGCCACCATGGCACTGATGTTCGGCGCCCTGCTGATCCAGGGCGTGACGCCCGGCCCGCAGCTGGTGGAGCAGAACCCGGACCTGTTCTGGGGCGTGGTGAACTCCATGTACATCGGCAACATCCTGCTGCTGATCATGAGCCTGCCCCTGGTGGGGATCTTCGTACGGATCCTTCGTGTCCGCGCGGCCATCCTGGCCCCGATCACCGCCCTGATCACGCTGCTGGGCGCCTACACCATCAACAACAGCATGTTCGACGTGACCCTGGTGGTGTTCTTCGGCGTCCTGGGCTACCTGATGAAGAAGTTCGGCTTCGAACCGGGGCCCCTGGTCCTGGCCTTCGTCCTGGGCGAGCTGCTGGAAAGCTCGCTGCGGCGCTCGCTGCTGGTCTTCGGCGGCGACCCCACCGGCTTCTTCACCCGGCCCATCTCGGCAACCCTGCTGGTGGTCTTCGTCCTGGTGGCCGTGCTGCCGGGCGTCCGCAGCATGATCACCAGGCGCAAGAGCACGACGGCGGTACCCGCCTCTGCCGGGAACGGCACCAACCAGAACATTAAGGAGAAGGTATGAGCATCATTGTCGGGTTCGTTCCCACCCCGGCCGGCGAGGCAGCCCTTGCCGCCGGCATCGCCGAGGCGCAGCTCCGGCAGAAGGACCTCTACATCGTGAACTCCGCACGGCAGGGTGCGCTCGTGGACAAGTCGGTGGCCCCGGAGGACGTCCTTGCCCGGGCTGCGAAGAAGGCCACCGACGCCGGCGTCACGGCCACCGTCATCCAGCCGCCGTACGAGCACGACCTCGCGGACGAGTTCCTGGACGTCGCACGGGAGGTGGACGCGTCCCTGATCGTGATCGGCCTCCGGCACCGCACCCAGGTGGGCAAGTTCATCCTTGGCAGCCACGCCCAGCAGATCCTCATGCAGGCGGACCGGCCGGTACTGGCGGTTAAAGTTGACGGCAACAAATCCTGAGCCTGGCCCTGCCGTTGCGAGGGCCGGTGATCCCGCGGGGTCGCCGGCTCTTTGCTCATTCGGCCCGGACGTGGTCAGCCAGTGCATCAAGGACGGGCAGTTGGCCCTTGACCAGTTTGAGCCGGGCTTCATGCTCCGGGAACCAGCGGGCGTCATCGACCTCCGGGAAGTCCTGGATCCGGCCGGACCCCTTTGGCCACTCGAGGGGGAATGTGTTGCTGTTGATGCTGGCCGGCTGGAAATCAGCCTCTGCGGCAAAGACGGTGATGACTTTCCCTGATGGTTGCCGGAATTCGCCGAGCTGCCGGTATTCGGCGTCAGGGGCTGCGCTGCCCATCTCCTCGGCAAATTCACGCAATGCCGCAGCCAGCGGGTCCTCGCCGTCGGCAAACTCACCCTTGGGAAGGGACCAGGCGTGGGTGTCCTTGCGCGCCCAAAACGGGCCGCCCATGTGGGCGATCCAGACCTGCAAGCCGTCCTTTGCCCCTGCCGGGCTGCCAGGGACCCGCCGGTACAGCAGCACGCCTGCGCTTCGAACGGGCATTGGTCCTCCATTACGGTCACTGATGAACTGCAATCGCCGTCTGCCGTTTACGTGGAGTTCACGGGACTGCTTTAGGTTATTCCTTCAGGCACTCTGCCCGGCAATCTGTCCGGCGCTTGCTCGAAGGGAATGGGACCCGTCATGGCCAACATTGCTGATGTTTTGGGACGGCTTACGCCGGAGGAACGTGATGAGCTCCGGGGCCTTGGCCCGCAAGGCCACCTGCCGCGCCACCTGGTTGATGCCCTTGACCGGGCCGCAGGCGGGTCGGGTTCAGGGCGCGGCTACTACGTACCCAACGGCAACGTCAACGCCACCGGGGGGCAGCTGCTGGTGCTTCGCAGCGACGTCGCCGGCTGGCTGATGGGCGGCGTGGGTTCCTGACGCCGCCCGAGGCCTTGCCGGCCGAAGCCAGGGTCCTATCGGATCAGCACGGCCCTACCCGATCAGGAGGCTGAGCGCCTCCGTCAGGTGCTCCACCTCCCGGACGGAGAATCCGGCCGGGACTGGTCCAGGGCCGGTGTGGCTGGCCGGCACCACGGCGTGGGTGAACCCAAGCCGGTGGGCCTCCTGGATGCGCTGGTTGATGCCGGGCACGGGCCGGACTTCACCGGCGAGGCCTACCTCGCCGAAGGCGATCAACCGGATGGGCAGGGGCTTGCGGGCCTTGGCTGACGCTACTGCAAGGGCTACGGCAAGGTCGGTGGCCGGTTCGCTGAGTTTCACCCCGCCCACAGTGGCCACGTAGGAGTCGTCCTTGTGGAGCAGTGTTCCCGCGCGCTGCTGCAGGACGGCCAGCAGCATGGACACCCGCGAGCTGTCCAGGCCGCTGGTGGCCCGCCGCGGCTGCGAGTTGGGGCTTTCGGCGAGCAGCGACTGCACTTCCGCCAGCAGGGGGCGGCGCCCCTCCATGGTCACGGTGATGCAGGTTCCCGAGACCGGGTCCTTGGTCCGGCTGACGAACAGCCCGCTGGGATCGGTGAGGCCTTCGATGCCGTTCTCATTCAGGTCGAAGCAGCCGACGTCGTCCGTGGGCCCGTACCGGTTCTTGACCGCGCGGAGCAGCCGCAGCCGCGAGTGCCGCTCGCCCTCGAACTGGCACACCACGTCCACCAGGTGCTCCAGCAGCCGCGGACCCGCGATGGACCCGTCCTTGGTCACGTGGCCCACCAGCAGGGTGGTCATGTTGCGCCGCTTGGCCGCTGCGATGATGGAGGCCGCCACCTCGCGGACCTGCGAGACGCCGCCGGCGCTGCCGTCCACATCCGCGCTGCTGAGGGTCTGGACCGAGTCCACGATCAGCAGGCGCGGCTCGATCTTCTCCACCTGTCCCAGCGCCTGGCCCAGGTCCGTTTCTGCCGACAGGTAGAGGGATTCGGCGACGGCGTCGATCCGTTCGGCGCGCAGCTTCACCTGCGCGGCCGACTCCTCCCCGGTGACGTAGAGGACATCCTGGGCCGTCCGGGCGAACTTGGCGGCGACGTCCAGCAGCAGGGTGGATTTGCCGACGCCGGGCTCGCCCGCCAGCAGGATGACGGCCCCCGGAACCAGGCCGCCGCCCAATACCCGGTCCAGCTCGTCAACGCCGGTGGGGAGGAATGCTGCCGTGGTGGCGTCCACGTCCGCGATCTTGCGCGCCGGCTCCACGACTGTCGTGGCCGCCGTCGTACGCGCCACTGCGGCGCCAGTTTCCTCCACCGTGCCCCACGCCTGGCACTCGCCGCACCGCCCCACCCACTTGACGGTGGTCCAGCCGCATTCGGCGCATTTGTAGCCGGGCGCCTTGGCAGCCCGGGAAGTTTTTGTTGCCATGCGTTCAACCCTAGCCGGGGGCACTGACACTACAGTGCGGGGAGCACATCCCTTGCTTCCCGCGCATCCATCCCGGTGGCCTCCAGCAGGTCCACCATCAACGGCCGGAACAGCATCACCACCGTCTCGCCCTCCAGCCGCTGCACCTCCAGCAGCTTGGGGTGCAGCCGCAGGGCGATTTCGCTCAGGTCGCGGCGGGCCGTGCGCAGGTGGGCCCGCCGGACGCCGTCGTGTGTTTCCCCAAGGCCCAGCGAGAGCTCGTCAATCGCGGCAGCGGTCTCCTGCAGCACCTCGGCGATACTGTCCGTCGCCTCGTCCGACAGGGCGGTGTGGTTGATGGCGCTGGTCAGCCGCCGCGCGAACACGCGGCTGTTGCGCAGCGCCAGGTCGATAAAGTCCAGCGACTGCTTCAGCCGGTCCAGTTCGTCGCGGTGCCGTCGGTAGGCGGGGGCCAGCGTGGCCACCTCCCCGGACGCGCGGAGGGACTGCCGCATCCCGTCCACCAGGGGCTGGCAGTTCCTGCCGCGGATCAGCGCGTGCCAGGCCTGGGTGGAATCGCTGTTGACCAGCGCACCCGCACATTCGCGCAGCACCTCGGCCAGTTCGTGCAGCAGTTTCTGCACGTCCCGGCGCGGCTCCCGCCGCGGGTCCTTCGGCATGAGGATGGTCACCAGCAGCGCGAACAGCCCGCCCACCACGGCGTCGATGCTGCGGGTGAACGGTCCGCCGGACGGCGCCGGCAGCAGCACCACCAGCAAGGACTGCAGGGCCAGCTGGGTGGTGAAGATGTTTCCGCTGTCCAGGAACCGGGCCAGCAGGATGGAGGTGAGAAGCACGACGGCGGCCACCCAGATGTCGCCGCCCAGCCAGTGCAGGAGCAGATCACCGACGACGATGCCCAAGGTGCAGCCCAGCCCCACTTCCATGACCCGCCGCAGTCTTGGCTCGCGGGAAAAACCCAGCGCGATCAACGACGACGTAGCAGCGAAGAGCGGCCCGTTGTGGCCCAGGATGTGCTCCGCGAACGCGTAGGCGCCCACCGCGCAGACGGTCATCTGGATGGCGGGGATAAACGAGTTGCGGCTCCGGATCAGTCCGGTGCGTACGCGGCTGCGCAGGAACCGCCTGGTTGCCGAGAATCCTGCTTCGATGGCCATGGCTCCAAGTCTATTCAGTGGCGGCCCGCAGCCCGGCGCGTCCACTACGGCGGCAGATGTGATCTGCGCAATGGGAACCCGGCATTTGTCAACGAATATCCCGCCGTCGTTAATCCTCCGTTCACTTTGGACAGGCCATCCCGTTACCTGCGGCCCATAACTTTCTTGAAGGTACACAACGTACGCATCGCGCTGCAGGGTTTCTCCGTCCCTGTCCCGCACCTGAATAACCCTGGAAGGGGTACATCTAGTGAAGGCACTCCGCATCGGCCGCCACGCGGCTATCGCTGTTATCGCAGCCGGCGCACTCGCGCTTAGCGCCTGCGGTTCAGACAACGCCACGGGCACCAAGCCTGCCGGCGACTCAGCCTCGGCCGGCACCAAGGTCACCGGCACGCTCACCGGCATCGGCTCCTCCGCGCAGGGCGCGGCAATGGATGCCTGGAAGACCAACTTCGCTTCCGCCAACTCCGGCGCCACCGTGCAGTACTCACCGGATGGCTCCGGCGCTGGCCGCAAGGCGATCCTCGACGGCTCGGCCCAGTTCGCAGGCTCGGACGCTTACCTGAAGGACGAGGAACTCGCCTCCTCCAAGACCGTCTGCGGCCCCGAAGGTGCCATCAATGTCCCGGTCTACATCTCCCCGATCGCCGTGGCCTTCAACGTGCCCGGCGTCACCGACCTGAAGCTGGACGCCACCACCGTGGCCAAGATCTTCCGTGGCCAGATCGCCAAGTGGAACGACCCCGCAATCGCTGCCCTCAACGAGGGTGCCACCCTGCCTGACCTGAAGGTCACCCCGGTGAACCGCTCCGACGACTCGGGCACCACGCAGAACTTCACGGACTACCTGTCTGCCGCCGCTCCTGAGGTATGGACCGACAAGGCCGCCGGTGTGTGGCCCGCCAGCCTCCAGGGCGAAAACGCCAAGGGCACTTCCGGCGTGGTCAAGACCGTCACCGACACCCCGGGCGCGGTGACGTACGCCGATGACTCCGCCGTCAGCGGCAAGCTCGGCGTTGCCCAGATCAAGGTGGGCCAGTCCTTCACCAAGATCTCCGCCGAGGCCGCCGCCAAGGCAGTGGACGCGGGCAAGCCGGTGGAAGGCCGCTCCGCCAACGACCTGTCCATCAAGCTGGACCGCAAGACCACCATCGAAGGCGCCTACCCGATCGTCCTGGTGTCCTTCCACGTCCTGTGCAGCACCTACGACAAGCAGGAGACCGTTGACCTGGTCAAGGCCTTCGAGCACTACGTAGTTTCCGAAGAGGGCCAGAAGGCTGCTGCGGACTCCGCCAAGTCGGCACCGCTGTCTTCCGACCTCGCGGCCAAGGCTGCCAAGGCCGTCGACTCGATCAAGGTCAAGTCCTAGCCGCACCGCGAAACCAGGTTCCCCGCCTGCCGGAAGGCAGTGCGGGGATCTTGGCTTTGCACCCCGCATCCGTCACACCAGTAATCGATCGAAGGGCCGTCGAATGACCGCCACCCCCTTGACCAGCACCCAGGGCGCAGGGCGCACCGGGGACAAAGTCTTTTCCGGCGCCGCGCTGGCCGCAGGTTGCCTGATCCTCGCCGTTCTTTTCGGCGTCGCACTCTTCCTGGTGGTCCAGGCCGTTCCCGCGCTGACCGCTCCCGCGGACAAGATCCAGGGCGGGCAGGGCTTCTTCGCCTACATCTGGCCCATCGTGATCGGCACGCTCATCGCCGCCGTCATTGCGCTGGTGATCGCCACCCCCATCGCTATTGGAGTGGCGCTCTTCATCTCGCACTTCGCCCCCCGCAGCCTCGCCTCCGGACTCGGCTACGTCGTCGACCTGCTCGCCGCCATCCCCTCCGTGGTCTACGGCGCCTGGGGTGCGGCCTTCCTGGCCAGGGAGATTGCGCCGGCGTATGGCTGGCTTGCCGACAACATGGGCTGGCTGCCGATCTTCGAAGGCCCGGCCTCCACCACCGGCAAGACCATCCTGACCGCGGGCATCGTCCTGGCGGTCATGGTCCTGCCCATCATCACCTCGCTGTCCCGCGAAATCTTCCTTCAGACCCCCAAGCTGCATGAAGAGGCCGCCCTGGCACTGGGTGCCACCCGCTGGGAGATGATCAAGATGGCCGTGCTGCCCTTCGCCCGCCCGGGCATCATCAGCGCCGTCATGCTGGGCCTGGGCCGCGCGCTGGGCGAGACCATGGCCGTTGCCCTGGTGCTGTCCTCCGGCGCCCTGACCGCCAGCCTGATCCAGTCAGGAAACCAGACCATCGCTGCCGAGATTGCCCTGAACTTCCCCGAAGCCAGCGGGATCAAGGTCAGCACGCTGATCGCCGCCGGCCTGGTCCTGTTCGTCATCACCCTGGCCGTGAACATGATCGCCCGCTGGGTCATCACCCGGCACAAAGAATTCTCGGGAGCCAACTAAATGACCTCCACGCTCACCCCGGTCCGCAGCAAGCGGTCGGCGCTGACCAAGGGCCAGCTGCCCAAGTACGCACCCTATGCCGTACTCGGTGCAGCACTGATCGTCGGCGCGGCTATCCTCGCCCTGATCGGCTTCAACGCCTTCGGCTGGGGCCTGGTTTCCGCGATCCTGTTCGCCATCGGCCTGGTCTCCTGGAGCGCGGCCGTTGAGGGCTCCCGCAAAGCCAAGGACAAGCTGGCCACCTGCCTGGTGGTGGGCTCGTTCCTGGTGGCGCTGCTGCCGCTGGTTTCGGTCATCTGGACCGTGCTGGTCAACGGCATTCCCGGGCTCCTCAACCCCGGATTCCTCACTAACTCAATGAACGGTGTCACCGGCGCCTACGACAACAAGGCCGTGGAGAACGGCACCCCGGTCCTGGGCGGCATCTACCACGCCCTCCTGGGCACCGTGCAGATCACCCTGCTGGCCACGGTCATCTCCGTCCCCGTGGGGCTGCTCACCGCCATCTATCTGGTGGAATACGGCCAGGGCGGCCGGCTGGCCAAGGCCATCACGTTCTTCGTGGACGTCATGACCGGCATCCCCTCCATCGTTGCCGGCCTTTTCGCCGCCGCCTTCTTCTTCGTGGTGATGGGGCCGGGCACCAAGACCGGTGCCGTTGCCGCCGTCGCCCTCTCGGTGCTGATGATCCCCGTGGTGGTCCGCTCCAGCGAGGAAATGCTCAGGATCGTCCCGAACGAACTGCGCGAGGCCGCCTACGCACTGGGTGTGCGCAAGTGGCGCACCATCCTCAAGGTGGTTATCCCGACGGCGATCTCCGGCATCGCGTCCGGCGTCACCCTGGCGATCGCCCGGGTCATCGGCGAAACGGCGCCCATCCTGGTCACGGCCGGCTTTGCCACCAGCATCAACTCCAACGTGTTCGGGGGCTGGATGGCATCGCTGCCCACGTTCATTTACACCCAGATCCTCAACCCCACCTCGCCCTCCAACCCGGATCCGTCCTCCCAGCGGGCCTGGGGCGCGGCGCTGGTGCTGATCATCCTGGTCATGCTCCTGAATCTGGTGGCACGCCTGATCGCCAGGATCTTCGCCCCCAAAACCGGCCGCTGACGGCATCCCGCTCCGGGCCTAAACTCTATTTCTACCCAGTAAGTGAAGGAACACCATGTCTAAGCGCATCGACGTCAAGGACCTGAACGTGTACTACGGCGATTTCCTCGCCGTCGAGGACGTCAGCATCAACATCGAAGCCAAGTCCGTTACCGCTTTCATTGGCCCCTCCGGCTGCGGCAAGTCCACCTTCCTGCGCACCCTGAACCGGATGCACGAGGTTATCCCCGGCGCGCGCGTGGAGGGTGAAGTCCTGCTCGACGGCGACAACCTCTACGGCCCGGGCGTGGACCCGGTTGCGGTCCGCTCGCAGATCGGCATGGTCTTCCAGCGCCCCAACCCGTTCCCCACCATGTCCATCCGCGACAACGTGCTGGCAGGGGTCAAGCTGAACAACAAGAAGATCTCCAAAGGCGAGGCCGATGTGCTCGTGGAACGCTCGCTGAAGGGCGCCAACCTCTGGAACGAGGTCAAGGACCGGCTGGAAAAGCCCGGTTCGGGCCTTTCCGGTGGCCAGCAGCAGCGGCTCTGCATCGCCCGTGCCATTGCCGTGGAACCGCAGGTCATCCTGATGGACGAGCCCTGCTCCGCCCTGGACCCCATTTCCACGCTGGCCATCGAGGACCTCATCAATGAGCTCAAGGACCAGTACACCGTGGTGATCGTGACGCACAACATGCAGCAGGCCGCACGGGTTTCGGACCGGACGGCGTTCTTCAACATTGCCGGCACGGGCAAGCCCGGCAAGCTCATCGAGTACGGAGACACCCATACCATCTTCAGCAACCCGGTCCAGAAGGCCACCGAAGACTACGTGTCTGGCCGTTTCGGGTAGGTCGATTTTCCTGCTGGTCTTAATCCAACGTATTTAGTACGCTGAACTAGATACTTCAGGAACTAGTAGTAAGCCAGCTTAGGAGCTTTGCAAATGACGCAGACAGCCAACAGCCCCAGAAGCCATCAGCTTACGGTTTCCGGGCACGCGCCCGCCATCAGGTTTCCGCACCCTGACCTTCCGGTGCAGGAATTCGCTGGCGCCGGTCCCGCAGGTACCCTGCAGGACATCATGGAGCTGCCCGCGGTTGACCAGGGCCCGGTGGCTCCCGGCGACGTCCTGTCCGCCGTGTGGCGGACCAGTTCCTACGTGGAAACAGTCCAGTGGGAGCTGGACTCCGCCCAGGAGTCCCTGCTGCATGCGGTCCGCAGGGCGGCGATGTGCGGCGTAGCCCAGGATGACCTCTGCGCGGCAGCCAACCTCACGCCCGAGGAGCTGTCGGACGTGCTTCTGGAAGCACCGGCAGGTCCTGCAGCCATCGCAATCTAGCAGCACGACGCGGCGCGGGGCGGTACGCAGGCGTCCCCGGAAGTGCAGCTAGTCAGGCACCTCGAGCT
Source organism: Arthrobacter sp. E70 (assembly GCF_058266945.1). Lineage (NCBI taxonomy): Bacteria > Bacillati > Actinomycetota > Actinomycetes > Micrococcales > Micrococcaceae > Arthrobacter > Arthrobacter sp. E70. Next base: position 174,546 of record NZ_JBYQFR010000007.1, read on the forward strand.
GGAACCCGCATCGGCAGCGCAGTACCCGGGTGGGCAGGCATACGGCGTTGAAACCGCCGCCGGCGTTGGTGATGCGGTAGCAAAGACGTTCGACTTCGAAGCCGGCTTCTTCCATGGGGAAACCGCAGTGGACGTAATCGTCGCCGAAGATGATGACCTTGGCCATCCAGCGGACCTGGTGGAGCGCCGCGGCCACGTCTGATGCATACGCCAGATGTTCCTGGAACAGGTTGCAGTCATTGCAGGTGTAGGACACCGTCACCAGGTCGCCGCCCGCGGTTCCGATGGCCGTGACGGCGTGGATGGTCAGCTGGTGCTCGGTTCCGCAGGTCTCGCATTGCAGCTGCCGCGGCTGCGGAAGGGGACGCCGGGAATTCGAGGGAGACATAACGCCTGCTCTTTTCCGCGTTGTGCAGCGGGGCCGCCGTGAGTCTGCAGCGGCGCTGTCCGCGGCCCTGCACCCGGCGGCGGACGCACGTCCCCGGGCAACAGCGCCCAAGGGATGTACTTTCGAATCTACGTCACCGGGGTCCGGGTGTATAGGGAAGATGGTCCCGGCCGGGAGCCGGGGGCCGGAACAAGGCGCCGGAACAGGGGTCCTATCCGGTGGCGGGGGAGAGCGCCAGTGCCAGCACGAAGGCCAGGGCGCACGTGGCCGCCGGCGTCAGGGCCCACAGCCAGAGGATCCGTATCACCAGCAGCCGGTTGGTCACGGAAAAATGCTGGTTTTCGCCTGCTCCCAGCGCGCCGGCCGTGACGGTGTGGGTGGTGGAGATCGGCCAGTGCAGCGCAATGGCGCCGACGAAGAGCATCAGTGCGCTGAAGGTCTGCGCCACGGAACCCCGCAGCGGATCAATCCTGGTGATTCTGTATCCGATGGTGTGCGAGATCCGCCAGCCGCCGAACAACGTCCCGGCCGTCATCATCACTGCCGAAAGCAAGGCAACCCAGGCGGGGATCCCGCCGTCGTCATAGCCTGCCGCCAGAAGTGCCAGCAGGAGCACCGCGCTGACCCGCTGCCCGTCCTGCAGGCCGTGGCCAAAGGCCACTGCGGCGGCGGCGATGGCCTGCGCCCTACGGAAGCGCTGGTTCACCACGTTGGCCTGGGTGTAGCGGGCCCCCCAGGTGGCGGGAAACACCAGGAGGAAGGAGCCGCTGTAGGCCACCAGCGGAGACAGCACCAGCGGCAGCACCACCTGGAACAGCAGCGACTGGTCCACGCCCGCCACGCCGGGACCGCCCACGGCCAGGCTGGCCAGCCCTGCTCCCGCGAGCCCGCCCACCAGCGCGTGGGTGGAGGACGCCGGGATGCCGCGCCACCACATCAGCAGTCCCCATGCGCAGGCGCTGGCCAGTCCGGCAACGAGGATGGTGAGGCCTCCCGCCCCGGCGGGAAGGTGGATCCAGGTCTGGCTCACGGCGGCGGCGAGCAGTGCGCTGAGCAGGGCGCCCACGAAGTTGAAGAAAGCGGCAAGCAGAACGCCCACGCTGGGGGTGAGGGCCCTGTTGCGGACCGCCAGCGCCACGGAGTTGGAGGCGTCGCGGAAGCCGTTCAGGAAGGCAAACGCCGCAGCCAGCAGGACCACCGCGCCGAAAATGACTGCCGCCACGTCAGGATTCCTTGACGATGATGCTGCCCACTTGGGTGGCCACCCGGCGCATGTCCTTGGTGACCTCTACGAGTTGGTTGGCGATATCCCGGTTCCGGGAATACTGCGGCCACTTCATGTCGGCGATCATGTCGGCCACCCATACCCGGTGCGTCCGTTCGGCCCGCTTGGCCAGGCGCAGGATCTCGATCCAGTAGTCTTCCAGGTCGTCCAGGTCGTTCAGCCGGCGCATCGCGTCGACTGTCAGTTCTGCCTGCCGGCTGATGATCTCCAGTTGGTCCGCTGCACGCCGTGGCAGACGGTCCAGTCGGTACAGGGCCACCAGTTCCGCGGCGGCGTCCATCTTCTCCATGGCTTCGTTCAGGTACCGGGACAGGGCGTACATGTCCTCACGGGGAAGCGGGTTAACGAAGCTGGTGCGCATGTGGGTCAGGAGCGCAAAATGCAGTTCGGCGGACTTGGCCTCGTGGTTGTGCATGTCTTCGACGAGCCTGTTGTGTTCCTCTGCGGGAACACCGAGGATCTCCGCAAGGGTGCCGCTGGCCAGCACGATCTGTTGTGCCATCTCCGAAAGGAGGTTCAGCCCTGCGGGCTCCTGGGGAAAAAGGCGCAGCTTCACGTGTTTACCGGTCTCCGGGGACATAACAGGGCGGGGATTGCCGCCGTGTGACTTGACCCGGCCGTGCAACTGTCGCTTACTCTACCGGCCCGCCGATGCGCCGCAGAAACCCACCCCGCCGGACGCGGGCACAAAAATGGTGCCGAACCGGATACGCCTCTCGGCGGTAGGCCGCTCTAGGCGGCTAATTGTTGAAGCCCGGGGGTTTCGCGGCTCGGCACCGGTTTCAGTCTTCTACTTCGATTCGCGCAAGTCAATCTTGACAGTGGGGGCGTGAACGGTCAGTGAATACGGGACTTTGTCCTGGGCTGCGGTCAGTCGAGCTCGCCGAGGCGCCACGCATTTGCTGCGTGTTCCAGGTCCTCTGCGGTCTTCACCAGCTGGTGGGAATTGCGGGTCAGCTTGCTGGCATGCGCCTCGTTGCCGTGCTCGGCGCCGTCGGCGAGTGTTGCCTGGCCGAGCGCCACGACGCGGCAGAACGCGGCGGAGCGTTCCAGTGCGACGTCGAACTCGCCATCGAACGCGCCGGACAGGATGGCGTCCGCCATGCTCCGCATCTCGTCAGCGCCCGGCGGTTCGGCCGCCCCGGCCACCACGTTGGACACCTGAGCCGTGTCCCTACCCGCGCGGAAGTAGACAGAGATGCGTTCCGGGTCCTGGACGGTTGCGGCCCGCAGCGCGTAGAGCCGCCAGAGTGCGCCGGGGAGGGAGCGCGCGGGGCTCTCGGCCCACATCTCGGCAATGGCGTCCAGCCCCTGCTCGTCGGCAAGCTTTACCAGCCGCTCGGTGACAAGGGGGTCGTCGCTGTCGCGGCCGTGCCGCACAAGCGCCTGGGCGGCAAGGTGGGCAGCCTCCGAGACGCGGGCGGGATCGGCGCCGCCGGCAAACGGTTCGAAGTCCATCGGCGCGAAGGGCTTGGGCTTGTGGTGCCGGTTGCTGCCGCCGTAATGGCTGGTTCCTGCTTGCTCGCTCATGCCCCCACGCTACTCCTGTGCCGGGGCGTTATCGAGCATCCGTACGGCCTGCAATGCGCGTGCGGGAGGGGTCTTTAGGCCTCGGGGAAACGTACGACGGCGGGGTCCCCGGCCTGGTGCAAATACGGCGGAACCATGGGTTAGAGTATTAACGTCCAGAAATGGATTGGGCCGGGATGGGCGGACACAGGGTGTTTGACCACCGGCAGGGGCCTTTAGCTCAGTTGGTAGAGCATCGGACTTTTAATCCGTGGGTCGTGGGTTCGAGCCCCACAGGGCCCACCCACCATGATCCGGCCGCGCACAGCGCGCCCTTGCGGCGCAGCATGGCCGCAGGCACTCTCGCCCACGCTTGGGATTCCTACCCCGGGACGCTGGCTGCTTATACGGAGATGACCGTCCCGTTGTGCGGCAGCCCATCCGGAAAGGTGATGGGAACGGCTGCGGCCCGCGCCGGGTCCACGGAATCCATGGCCTGCACGTGGAGGTGCGGCTCCGTGCTGTTACCGGAATTTCCGCAGGCGCCCACCACGTCCCCGGGCGCAACATGCTGGCCCGGCCGGACGCAAATACTCCCGCGCTGCAAGTGGCACAGTGCGATGAACACACCGCTGCGCTCCAGCACCACGTAATTGCCCGCGAGACCGGCCCATCCCCGTCGCAGGCGGCTCGCCTGGGTGGCTGCGTAGCCGATCGACGGCAAGCCCCGGAAGCTGCCGTGGTCCGGCTCTGCATCATGGCAGGCGCGGATGGTCCCGGCTGCCGGGGCCGTGACCGGCCGGCCAAACCCCACGAAGTTCTCCGGTTGCTCGGACCGCAGGAATGAGGCCGGCGTGAACGCAGCGGAGCGTCCGTGCCTGTCCACGGGGGTGAAGTCGATGGCATAGCTGGTGGCCAGAAGCCGGGTTCCATGGCTGGGTACCCGGTCCGCGGGCGAATTCTGCACCAGCCACGTTCCCGCGAACGGGTACTCCAGGCCCACTGTCCCGCCAGCCGGGGCGCGGTACGCGGTCATTCCGGCATTCCTCCTCCGATCAGCCGCCTTCATCCTCGCGAACCGGCCGCTGCCGTGCAAGGAAGAATTTTTTCCATGAATCTGCATCCAAATCAGCGTCCCTGCCGGTAGTAGGGGTGTAAGCAAAAACGCCCGCACGGCGGGCCACCCAAGGAGATGGACATGCGCAACAAGATCTTCACTGCAGGCGCGGGGGCGGCAGCCATTGCCGCCGCAATCGCACTGGCCGGTCCCGCCCAGGCGGCTGACGGAGATGCCCAGCTTTCCGTGCTGCACGGGGTACCCGGGCTGACCGTGGACGTTTGGGTCAATGGTGACCGCACACTGGATGACTTCGCACCGGGAACCCTTGCCGGGCCGCTGGCGCTTCCGGCAGGAGCCTATGAACTGGCCATCACGGCCTCGGATGCCGCGGACGCCTCCTCGCCCGTTATCGGCCCGGTGACCGTGACCCTGGCCGCCAACGGCAACTACACCGCCGCAGCCCACTTGGACGCCGCGGGCAAGCCGGCGGCCAACCTCTTTACCAATGACGTAGCCCAAATCCCCGCCGGCAAGGGCAAATTGACTGTCCGCCATGCTGCCGCCGCACCCGCGGTGGATGTCCTGGCGGCCGGCACCGCCGTCGTCACCAACCTGGCGAACCCGAATGAGCAGACCCTTACGCTGGACCCCGGTACCGTTCCCGCCGCGGTCGCCGCAGCGGGCACAACGACCCCCGTGCTTGGCCCGGCGGACGTGACGGTCGCCGAAGGCACGCACACGATCGTCTACGCGTGGGGCAGCCTGGCTGACCAGAACCTGAAGCTCGCGGTACAGACCATCGAGGGCCTCCACTCCTCACCCGCGTCCGTACCGGGCGCCCGTGACGGCTCTGCCGAGAGCGGCGGAGCCGGATCTGCTGCTGCCGCCGGCGTCGCAGCCTTGGCTCTCCTGGCGGGGGTGTGGGGCGTGGCCCGGGTAGTGGCAGCACGGCGCGCGGAGGCGTAACGGGCGGCAGTGCCCGCTCCCCAGGCGCAGGGGCCGCCGGTCAACCCCGGCCGGCCCTTGCGCCAGCCCCTGAGCCGGGCCCTGTGCCGGCCGCGTGCCGGCCGCGTGCAGAAGTCCGGTCCCATCCCGGCCCGCTTCGGGTATCTCCCGGGCCGAAACGAGTAACCCGCATCGCGTAAGGTGCCGGAAGGAAGGCAGCAGCCATGGAGGCAAACCCGACGACGGCAGGGCAGCCCCGCCGTCGTGATTCCTTGCACCGTGCCCACCGCTGGGGCGCGGCAGCCGCCGTGGTGGCCATGCTCGTTCTTCCCAGCTGTGCTTCCCCCGGCCCGGGGGAAGCAGCGCCCACGGCGACTGCTATCCAGCCCGGCAGTGCCACTTCCCCGGACCCCGCCCCGCCTGCGCAGGCCACACCGACAACCGCCGCTTCCGCCGTCCCGCCTGCTGCGGCGGCTCCTTCCCCTGCCGGCGTCCCCGTCCATCCCGCAACGGCCAAGCCGGCTGCAGCAGTGCCGCCGCCCACCTGGCTTACCGTGCCGGGGACGTCGATCGACATGGACGTGGTTCCCGGCGGAGTGTCAGCCGGGGGAGCGATGGAAATCCCTGACGCCTTCGACCGGGCCGCGTGGTACCGGTACGGCCCGGCCCCTGGTGCGGCGCAGGGGTCCGCCGTCATCGCCGGCCATATCGACACCACCTCCGACCGGGCTCCGTTCTCGGCGCTGAAGTCGCTTCCGGCGGGCGCCGTGATCCGCGTGGGGCGGGACGGTGCCCCGGCGCTCACCTACCGGGTAGTGAAGGTGGACCTGATGGCCAAGGATAGATTCGACGGCGCATCGCTGTTCCGCCGCTCCGGGCCGCATGAACTCAAGGTGGTCACCTGCGGCGGCCGGTGGCTGGACGAGCGCCTGGACTACAGCGACAATGTGATTGTCACCGCGGTCCTTGAGTAAGCAGTGGCCGAAGTGTTTCTCGTCGCCGATGCCGGGAAGGAGCTGCCCGTGACATCCTCCGGGCCCGCCTTCCGCGGATGGGATGACGGGCAGACCGCGTCCTTCCTTGCCGGTGATGAGAATGCGCTGGCAGCGGCCTACCGCGAATTTGCCCCGCTGGTACACACGCTGGCCCTGCGGTCCCTGGCCGATCCGGCGGCGGCGGACGACGTCACCCAGGAGGTCTTCATCCGGGTGTGGCGCTCCAGCGCCGCGTTCAATCCGGCGGTGGCCAGGCTCCCTGCGTGGATCGTGGGTATTGCCCGCAATGTCATCCTGGACGCGCAGTCAGCGGCGTCCCGCGAGGCGCGCAAGGCCCATGCAGCTGCCGGAGCCGGGTTGGCATGGGACGGGGAAACCGGGGTTGAAGCGGCGGAAGCCCTGGCGGACAGGCTGCTGCTGGACGGGGAACTGGAGAGGCTGGGCGAGCCCCAGGGGTCCATCATGAGGCTGGCCTTTTACGAGGATCTGACGCACGAGCAGATATCGCGCCGGCTGGACCTCCCGCTTGGTACGGTCAAGAGCCACATCCGCCGCAGCCTGTCGCACCTGAGAAGCAGATTGGAGGTAGACCATGCCGCATCTTGATCCGGACGAGTTAAGCCTCCTTGCGCTCTACGACGACTGGGTGGACGACGACGGTCGGGAGCACCTGCGCGTCTGTCCTGCCTGCGCGGCGGACTACGCGGCGTTGCGGCGCACCGTGAGTGCCGTGAAATCCAGCCCCGATCCCAGCGGCCTTTCGATTCCAGGTCCCCAGGTGTGGGCCGGCATCCACCGCGAGCTGGGACTTTCCGCCTCTCTTGAGCAGGATCCGCTCGCGGCTGCCGCCCCGGAGGCCGGACCGGCCCAGCCCGTGAAGGGACCTGCCGCTGTCCGCCGGCTACCTCTGGGCGGACCAAGCGGCTCCCAAGGAGCGGAAGCGCGGTCTGTCAAAGGACGCGGCCGGGCAGGGCGGCGTGCCGCCTGGTGGCAGCGCCCTGGCACGTGGATGACCGCCGCGGCAGCCGCCGTCCTGGTGGTTTTCGGCGCCCTGTGGGTGGCCAACCGTGAGCCCCGGGAACTGGCTGGTGCCGAGCTCGCCCCGGTTGCGCAGCATTCGGCGACCGGCTCGGCCAAGGTGGTACAACAGCCCGACGGCTCCCGCCGGCTGGAGGTCAGGCTGGACAAGGACGAGGCTCGGGGGTACCAGGAGGTGTGGCTCATCGCGCCCGATCTGTCCCGGCTGGTCAGCGTGGGTGTGATGAACGCCGAAACCGGGACATTCGACGTGCCCGCCGGGCTGGACCTCACGGAATATCCCATCGTGGACGTTTCGGACGAGCCCATGGACGGCAATCCCGCCCACTCCAGCGACAGCATCGCCCGCGGCACGCTGTCTTCCTGACCCGGAACCGGCCACCGAATGGGCCTGCGCAGGCCGATTCGGCCGCGTTCACAACCTTTTGTGGAGTTGCAGCTAGCGGCTGAAGTGCGGGCTCGGTGCGCCTTCGGGCAGTCCCTGCAGTATGTCCTCGGCGACCCGCCGCACCTTGATGTTGCGGTGGCTGGAGGCTTTGGCCAGGATGGCGAAGGCCTCTTGGTAGGAGCACCTGTTCTGGGCCATGATCACCCCGCAGGCGATGTTGATGGAGGTGCGGCTGTCCAGGGCGGACCGGAGGTCGGTGGCAAGGGAGCGTGCGGCATGCATCCCAATGGCCATCTGCAGGCTCCTGGCCGCCAGGACGGCGAAGGAGCGTGCCTCGGCGATGACCTGCAGCGGGAATGCTTTTTCATCCTGGGCGAAGAATGCCAGCGCCGCGGTTGCCGGGCCGGGGTCACTGCCGGTTCCGGCAGCGCCCCTGCCGCCGGCATCGAGGCGGAGCCTGACGGCCAGGGCGCTCCCAAAGCCGGCGACCTGCAGCTGGCCGGAGTACTGCTGCCAGCGGAAGTCCCCGTTCCGCTGGAGGACTGCCACGGGATGCCCGCCGGACAGTACGTCGATGACGGGTCCCTCCGCCGCTTCCTGCTCCCAGTCCAGCAGGGCTACCACCTGTTCGCTGGTGCCCGTGACGGCGGGGCTTCGCTTGTGCTGGCGCAGCACCACGCCGCACCCCACGTCGGATCCCGCGGTCCGGACCACATGGTCCATGGCGGCGGCAGAAAGCAGGTCCAGGGATTCGTCCAGGGTGTCGGCGCCGGTCACCAGGTCGATCAGGATCGGCGGCGTTGCGGGGAGGGGTGGCTGGTTTCCGCGCACCTTCGAAGACGGGAGAGGGCCGGCGACGGCTGGGGGAGAGTCCTTGGTCTCAAAGGACTCCTCGTCGCCGGCCCCGCTTACTACCCGGGTCCGGTGGACCGGGAAGCCTGAGTTTGCGTGCGATGCGTGCATTGCCAGTCTCACACCCCCTCGTGAGCCAAGTACCGCGGGCCGGATCAGGTCTTGCCTCTGGTAAGAAACCTATGTGCCGTGACGGTCCGGGTGTATGCGTAGGCGGTACCTGTTTTTCGGATTAGGTAGTACTTGCGCACGGGCCACGTCCACACCCTTGACTCCTGCCTCAGCATCGCCAACACTGTTTCTATAACGTTGTAAAAATCCGAAGCAAGGATGTATTCGTGACCGCGACAGAACCCGTAACGCCGGCCAGCGCCTCCCTCACCATCGATCCCGCCTTCGCGGTGGGGCCCGTGAGGCGGCGCACGTTCGGCGCCTTCGTCGAGCACCTTGGCCGCTGCGTCTACACCGGCATCTTCGAGCCGGAGCACCCGAAAGCGGACGAGGACGGCTTCCGCACCGACGTGCTCGGGCTGACCCGCGAGCTGGGCGTCTCCACCGTGCGGTACCCGGGCGGCAACTTTGTGTCCGGCTACCGCTGGGAAGACGGGGTTGGTCCCAGGGGCCAGCGCCCGGTCCGCCTTGACCTGGCCTGGCACTCCACCGACCCAAACTCCGTTGGCGTTGACGAATTCGCCAAGTGGTCCGCCAAAGCAGGCGTGGAGCCCATGATGGCCGTGAACCTGGGAACCCGCGGGGTCCAGGAAGCGCTGGACCTCCTGGAATACTGCAACATCGACGGCGGTACGGCCCTTTCGGAGCAGCGGCGTGCCAACGGAGCAGCGGAGGGCTACGGCATCAGGATGTGGTGCCTGGGCAACGAGATGGACGGCCCCTGGCAGATCGGCCACAAGAATGCCCTGGAGTACGGCAGGCTCGCAGCGGACACTGCCCGCGGAATGCGCATGATCGAGCCGGACCTGGAGCTGGTTGCCTGCGGCAGTTCCGGGCCCACCATGGCGACCTTCGGCGAGTGGGAACGGGTGGTCCTGTCCGAAACCTACGAGCTGGTGGACCTGATCTCGGCACACCAGTACTTCGAGGACTTCGGTGACCTGCAGGAACATCTGGCCGCCGGGCACAAGATGGAAGCCTTCATCCGGGACATCGTGAGCCACATTGACCATGTGAAGTCCGTGAAGAAGTCCACCAAACAGGTGAACATCTCCTTCGACGAGTGGAACGTCTGGCACATGAGCCGTGACGCATCCAAGGTGCCCACGGGCAAGGACTGGCCGGTGGCTCCGGTCCTGCTGGAGGACACCTACACGGTGGCCGACGCCGTTGTGGTGGGTGACCTCCTGGTCACGCTGCTGCGCAACACGGACCGGGTCCATTCCGCCAGCCTCGCGCAACTGGTGAACGTCATCGCCCCGATCATGACCGAGCCCGGCGGCCGCGCCTGGAAGCAGACCACGTTCCACCCGTTCGCCCTGACCTCCCGGCACGCCTCCGGCACCGTGCTGCAGCTTGCCGTGGAATCCCCCCTGGTGAGCGGCGGCAAGACGGCCGGCTTCGCTGCCCTGTCCGCCGTCGCAACCCATGACGCGGACAAGGGTGAGGCCGTGGTGTTCGCGGTGAACCGTTCGGCTGACCAGGCGCTCACGCTGGATGCCGCCGTGGCCTCACTGGGGAATGTGCGGGTGGTTGAGGCGGTGACCTACGCCAACAAGGATCCGTACTGGCAGGCCAGCGCCGACGATTCCACGTCCGTCCTGCCGTCCGAGAACGGCACGGTCAAGGTCGACGGCGGACGCCTTACCGCGGAGCTTCCGGCAGTGTCCTGGTCCATGATCCGGCTGGCCGTCACTTCCTGACCGGGCCGGCTGGAAGGGCGAAGGCGTCCTTATGACGACGGCGGGCCGCAGGTGGGAGGATGGACGGCATGGAACTGCACATCACGGGGGACCCCGCCGCGGACAAGTTGTTGAGTGAGGACGCCTTCGCCCTGCTGACCGGCATGCTGCTGGACCAGCAGGTCACGATGGAATCGGCGTTCGCCGGCCCGGAAAAGATCCGGACGCGGATCGGGTCGCTGAAGCCCGAAGCCATTGCCGCCCACGACCCCGCGGCCTTCGTGGAAATGTTCAAGGAACGCCCCGCCGTCCACCGCTTCCCCGGCTCCATGGCTGCGCGGGTGCAGGCGCTCGCCGAGGCGGTCCAGAACGAGTGGGACGGCGACACCGCCGCAATCTGGACCAAGGGTTCGCCCGACGGCGCCGAGGTGCTGCGCCGGCTCAAGGCCTTGCCCGGTTTCGGCGAGCAGAAGGCCAAAATCTTCCTGGCGCTGCTGGGCAAGCAGCGGGGCCTCGAAGCTCCGGGATGGCGGGAGGCCGCAGGGCACTACGGGGAGGAAGGTTCCTACTTGTCCGTGGCCGACATCGTTGACCCGGAATCCCTCGCCAAGGTCCGTGCCAGCAAGCAGGCGGCCAAGGCTGCCGCGAAAGCAGGGAAAGAACGCTAAATGGCAGTCACCATGAACGACGTCGCGAGGGCAGCGGGCGTTTCCCTCAAGACTGTCTCCAATGTCCTGAACGACTACGAGTTCATCCGCCCCGCCACCAAGCAGCGGGTGCAGGACGCCATCGCGGAACTGGGCTACGAAGCCAACCTCACCGCGCGCAGCCTCCGTTCCGGCAAGACCTCCATGCTGGGGCTGGTCCTGTCAGACCTCTCAGCGCCGTACTACGCCGAGCTGGCGTCCAGGCTGATGAAGGCTGCCTCCCGCCACGGTTACCGTGTGCTGGTGGAGCAGTCCGACGCCGATCCGTCCGTGGAGCTCGGCACCCTGCAGGGGACGTTCCGGCAGCTCACGGACGGGCTGCTGTTCACCCCTCTGGCCATCGACGCCGACCAGATCGCTTCCCGGGCCGGCAGCAAGCCCGTCGTCCTGCTGGGCGAGCACATCATGGATCCCCGCTTCGACCTGGTCACCATGAAGAACGAGGAGGCCGCAGCCGCCCTCACCGCGCACCTGCTGGCAGCCGGCCGCCGTCGGATCGCCGTGATTGGTGCCCGCCCGGATGAGTCAGACGGGAGCGCCGGGCTGCGCCTGAACGGATACCGCAAGGCGCTGGATGATGCGGGCCTGGCGTTCGACGCCGGGCTGGTCGCCCCCGCTGAATGGCGCCGGGACGCCGGGGCTGCTGCAGTTGCCGGACTCCTTGACGCCGGGGTGGAGTTCGATGCCGTGTTTGGCCTGAACGACGTGCTCGCCCTCGGCGCCCTGCATGAGCTGCTGATCCGCGGCGTCAAGGTGCCCACGGACGTGGCGGTTGCCGGCTTCGACGACATCGATGAGGCCCGGTTCGCCTCCCCGTCCCTGACCACGGTCTCCCCGGGCATGGACGAAATCGCGGAGCGCTCCATAGCTCTGCTGCTGGACAGGGTGGCCGGGCGTGAAACCGCAGAGACGGGTGTGCACGTGAAGGCAGAATTCGAGCTGAAAATCCGAGAGTCGGCGCCCTGATACGTCCCCAAACCGGGGTTCGTCCCATACCCCGGTTTTGTCCGCGCGCGAACGGGTACCTTTTCCGCACCGGATCAACGACGAAAGGTGCCACGTGATTGCCCTCCTGGTCATCGATATGCAGAACGCATTCTTCGAAGCCCCCGAACTGGCGGCCCAGCAGGATCGGGTGGTCAGCGAGTGCAACAAGCTGCTGGAAGGGTTCGAGGCAGCCGGGCACAAAGCGCTCCTGGTGGGCACCGAACACGAGCGGGACAAGTCCACCTGGACCCTCAGCATGCTCGATGACGACCAGGGATTCATCTTCCGCGGCAGCGACCAGGCCCAGTCCGTGCCCGGCCTCATCACCGACGGGCTGCCCCAGCTGAACAAGACCAGGGACAGCGCCTTCGTGGGGACCAACCTGCTGGCCCGCCTGCGGAACTGGGGTGCGGAGGAGGTGGTGCTCGCCGGCGTCTCGACCCATAACTGCATCGCCCAGACCGCCGCGGATGCGTTTGCACACAACATCCGGGTGACCTACGCGAAGGATGCCATGGCCTCCGAAGCCGACCAGGACGCCGCCGACATGCTCCGCATCCTCTCCACCACCTACCGCCAGCCCGTCCAGTCCAGCGAGGAGATCCTCGCCCGGCTCACCGGCACGCGCTGAGTCCGGCCCCCTGATACTCCGGAAACGTGGTGGAAACCTTCCCGGCCTACGCTGGTCGCACGCCCCGCCGTCGAAGGGAATCCCATGCATCTGATGCCGCGTGAGCAGGAAAAGCTCCTGATCGTGGTGGCCGCCGACCTTGCCCGCCGACGGCAGGCGCGCGGCCTCAAACTGAATTACCCCGAGGCCGTGGCCATCATCAGCTACGAACTGATCGAGGGAGCCCGCGACGGCCGTACCGTGGCCGACCTCATGAGCTACGGCACCACCCTGCTCACCCGCGAGGACGTCATGGAAGGCGTGCCCGAGATGATCCACGACGTGCAGATCGAGGCCACCTTTCCGGACGGCACCAAGCTCGTCACCGTCCACAGTCCCATCCGCTAGGGAGCACCGCCATGATTCCAGGGGAGTACGTCCTTCGGCCGGAACCCATAACGGCTAACGCCGGGCGGGAGGCCATCGAGGTTGCCGTGACCAACACCGGAGACCGGCCCGTCCAGGTGGGTTCGCACTTCCACTTCGCCGAGGCCAACGCCGCCCTGGCCTTTGACCGCGCCGCCGCTTACGGGCGCCGCCTGGACATCCCGGCCGGAACGGCGGCACGGTTCGAGCCGGGGGACTCACGGAGCGTGCGGCTGATCGAACTCGCCGGGTCGCGTGAAGTGTACGGCCTCAGCAACGCAGTCAACGGAAAGCTCGACGGCGGCACCCGCCAGGTCGGGTCGGTCACGGAAGGGGACAGCCAGTGAGTTTCGAGATTCCCCGCCGGCAGTACGCCGACCTGTACGGACCGACCAGCGGCGACAAGATCCGCCTGGCAGACACCGAACTGTTCCTTGAGATCGAGCAGGACCTCACCGTCTACGGCGAGGAGGTGGTGTTTGGCGGCGGCAAGGTGATCCGCGATGGCATGGGCCAGAACGGCCAGGCCAGCCGTGACGAAGACATTCCGGACACCGTCATCACCAACGCGGTCATCCTGGACTTCACCGGCGTCTACAAAGCCGACGTCGCGCTGAAGGACGGCTACATTTTTCGGATCGGCAAAGCGGGCAATCCGCAGATCACCGACGGCGTGGACATCGTGATCGGCGCCAGCACCGAGATCATCGCCGGCGAACGGAAGATCCTCACCGCCGGCGGCGTGGACACCCACATCCACTTCATCTCCCCGGACCAGATTCCCACGGCGCTTGCCAGCGGCGTGACCACCATGATCGGCGGCGGCACGGGCCCGGCCGAAGGCACCAAAGCCACGACGGTCACGCCTGGAAAGTGGCACATCCAGCGGATGCTGCAGGCCGCCGAGGCGTTCCCCATGAACATCGGGCTGTTCGGCAAAGGGCACGCGTCCGCCGTCGAACCACTCGCCGAGCAGATCCGCGCCGGTGCCATTGGGCTGAAAGTCCACGAGGACTGGGGGTCCACCACCTCCTCCATCGACACATCGCTCACGGTGGCCGACGAGTACGACGTGCAGGTGGCCATCCACACCGACACCCTGAATGAGTGCGGGTTCGTGGAGGACACCATCCGCGCCATCAACGGCCGGGTCATCCACACCTTCCACACCGAAGGTGCCGGCGGCGGGCACGCGCCGGACATCATCAGGATCGCCGGCATGCCCAATGTCCTGCCGGCCTCGACCAACCCGACGCTGCCGTACACGCGCAACACCATCGAAGAGCACCTGGACATGCTGATGGTCTGCCACCACCTCAACCCGGACATCCCCGAGGACGTGGCCTTCGCCGATTCCCGCATCCGCGCCGAAACCATCGCTGCCGAGGACGTCCTGCAGGACCTCGGCATCTTCTCCATCACCTCCTCCGACTCCCAGGCCATGGGCCGCGTGGGCGAGGTCATCACCCGCACCTGGCAGGTGGCGGACAAGATGAAGAAGCAGCGCGGGGTGTTGGAAGATGACGACGGCGGCGCCCACGGCAGTGCGGGCAGCGACAACTTCCGCCTCAAGCGCTACGTGGCCAAGTACACCATCAACCCGGCCATCGCCCAGGGCATCGCCGACTCCGTCGGCTCCGTGGAGGTGGGCAAGTTCGCCGACCTGGTGCTCTGGGACCCCGCGTTCTTCGGCGTCAAACCTGAGCTCGTCCTCAAAGGCGGGCAAATCGCCTACGCCCTGATGGGCGACGCCAACGCCTCCATCCCCACGCCGCAGCCGCGAACCATGCGCCCCATGTTCGGCGGATTCGGCAAAGCCATCCAGCAGTGCTCCATCACGTTCCTGTCCAAGGCCGCGATCGACGCCGGCGTTCCTGAAGAGCTGGGCCTGGAGAAGGTCATCCGGCCGGTCTCCGGCATCCGGAACCTCACGAAGGCCGACCTGAGATACAACGACGCCACGCCCGACATCCAGGTTGACCCGGAAACCTACCAAGTGACGGTCGACGGCGAAGACGTCACCTGCGAGCCGTCCGACGTGCTGCCCATGGCCCAGCGCTACTTCCTCTTCTGACCTTCTGGAGCCCCCGTGATCATCGAACGCGTCCTCGGCAACCTGCACGACCTGCCGGACACCGACCTCGGCGCCTACGCCGGACTGCACCGCGAGAAAGTCGTCCTCCCCAGCGCCCAGTTGGTCAAGCGGATCCAGCGCGCCACCACGGACCACGGCAAGGAGATCGGCATCCGCCTCCCCGCCGGATCCGGGGACCTGCGCGACGGCGACATCCTCCACATCGAAGAAACCAACATGATCGTGGTTTCCGTCCTGCCCACCGACGTCCTGGTCATCGTACCCCGCACCATTCATGAAATGGGGGTCACCGCACACTCCCTCGGCAACCGGCACCTCCAGGCCCAATTCTTTGACGCGGACAGCGAGTACAAAGCCGCCGTCATGGTGTGCGCCTACGACCACACCGTCGAGGACTACCTCCGCCACCATGCCGTGCCCTACTCCCGCCAGGAACGCGTCCTCCCTGTGCCTTTCCGCCATGCTGAACACTCACACTGACTCTTCCGCGCTGCGCGACCCTCGAGGTGTCCGGGTTGGCTGCGCCGCCCGGGGATGGGGGCCGTGCCCGCTTCGCGGTGCCCGCCACGCCGCGGCCCCCATCCCCGGGCGTCGCTTGGGTTCGTCACCTTTGGCGGGCGTTCAGTGAGCGGGTATCAGCTGGCTCTTCAGCAGCTTGTTGATTCCGCTTTGCCTACTGGGGCCTTTGCGCACTCTTTTGGGTTTGAGACGTACCTCGAGCGGGAGCTCGTTCTTGATGAAGAGTCCTTCGGAATCTGGCTCTCGGCTTTTGTCTCGCAGTCGCTTGCCTACTCTGACGGGTTGGCTGTTCGGTTGTTTTATGAGGGGGTTGATCTGGGGGAGCTGGATGGGCTGCTCTCTGCTTCTCTTTTGCCCCGGCAGGTTCGGGAGGCCTCCCTCAAGATGGGGTCTCGGCTGCTTGAGATTGGTGGGGAGGTCTTCCCTTCCCCTGAGCTGGGACTGTACCGGGACCTGGTGGCCAGTGGCCGGGCCGCCGGGCACCAGCCGCTCGCGTTCGCCGTCGTCGCCCGCTCCCTGGGCGTGCCGCTGCAGGAGGCGCTCGCCGCCTACCTCTTCGCCACCGTCACCTCCCTCACGCAGAACGCCGTCCGCGCCATCCCGCTCGGCCAGAACGCCGGGCAGCGGGTGCTCCGGAAAGCGCACGACGACGTCGCTGCCGCCATCGAGGCGATCGCGCACCTCACGCCGGACGACTTTGGGGCCGTCAGCCCCGGACTGGAAATCGCACAAATGCGGCACGAACGCCAGCGTGCCCGGATGTTCATGAGCTAGCCATGCTTCACGTAGGAGGAACACCATGACTGAACCCATCAAGATCGGCATCGGCGGGCCCGTCGGCGCCGGCAAGACCCAGCTCGTCGAGCGGCTCACGCGGCACATGAGCGGTGACATCTCCATGGCCGCCATCACCAACGACATCTACACCATCGAGGACGCCAAAATCCTCGCCGCCAACGGCATCCTCCCCGTGGACCGGATCATCGGCGTCGAAACCGGCGGCTGCCCGCACACCGCCATCCGCGAAGACACCTCCATGAACACCGCCGCCATCGAGGAACTCAAATCACGGCACCCCGACCTGCAGGTCATCTTCGTCGAATCCGGCGGCGACAACCTCTCCGCCACCTTCAGCCCCGAACTCGTTGACTTCTCCATCTACATCATCGACGTGGCCCAAGGCGAGAAGATCCCGCGCAAAGCCGGCCAGGGCATGATCAAGTCCGACCTCTTCATCATCAACAAAACCGACCTCGCTCCCCACGTCGGCGCGGACCTCGCAGTCATGGAGCGGGATTCCAAAGAGTTCCGCGGCAACAAACCCTTTTGCTTCACTAACCTCAAAACCGACGAAGGGCTCGACAAGGTCATCGATTGGATAAGGCACGACGTCCTGATGCTGGATTTGGCGCAATGACCTTCAAAAGTTCCGTCGCTGAGGCACCTTGGGCGGCGCCCGCGGATGAAGGGGGCCGTGCCCGCTCCGCGGTGCCCGCCACGCCGCGGCCCCCTTCATCCGCGACCGCTGACCGCCCAGTGCGAGGCCGTTTGGAGTTGGGTATTGAAACGCGCCGCGACAGGTCCATTGCTTCCCGTCAGTTCCATGAGGGTGCCTTGCGGGTGCTTCGCCCTCATTACCTGGATGACTCCGGGCAGGTTTGTTATGTCGTCGTGAATCCTGGCGGGGCTTATCTAGGGGCGGACCTTTTCCTCATGGACGTGGAAGTCCAGGACGGGGCTGACCTATTGCTGACGACCCAGTCCGCCACCAAGGTGTACCGGACTCCGGGGTCTTTTGCTGAGCAGCGGATGACTGTGCGTTTGGGGGAGGGGTCACGGTTGGAGCTGATGCCCGACCAGCTGATCGCCTACCGCGAGGCCAGCTACCGGCAACGGACGCACATCACCGTGCGGCCTTCGTCGACGCTGGTCATGGCCGAAGTGGTGACCCCCGGCTGGTCGCCGGACGGTGCCTCGTTCCGGTACGAGGAAGTCCGGCTGCGCAATGAAATCCGTGTCCAAACGGACCACGGCACGCAACTGTTGGCGCTCGACAACCTGCTGATCCGACCGCCGCTGGGCGACGTCACCGGGCTGGGATTCATGGAAGGCCACAGCCATGTGGGCTCGCTCGTGGTGGTGGACGCGCGGGTTGACCAGGCGCTCGCCGACGAACTGCACCACTTGGCAGCCCCCCATGATGCCGTAACCGGCCTTTCCCTGACCCGCACGGTCGAAGGAACCACTGGGCTGGTGCTGCGCTCGCTGTCCAACAGCACCGGGGAACTGAACCGCCTCCTCGGTGCCTGCGCCAACCTTCTTCGGGGACGTTGGCACGGGCAGGGGCCGCTGGACCTGAGGAAGCACTGATGACGGCACTCACGAGCATCGCTGCCCTCTACCGGGACCGGGAAACCCTGCCGCTGCGGCTTTTGGGGGCACCGACTACACAGCGGCGGGAGTGCCGCAGCTGTGCGCCGCCCCGGGGCTACGCCGCCAGCCCGCCCCTGGCTTTCCGGTGCGGCCGGTGCGTTGCCCGGACGGAGGTGGTGCGGACGCGGGCAAGGACTTCAGCGCCGTCGGGCACCGTGCTGTCCGCATCCAGGTGGGCGCCGTGCTCAATCAGCACGCCCGAGCCAATCCTCGTGTGGCTGCCGACGTGGACGCGGTTGCCAATGACGGTGCCGCGCCCGATGCGCACACCGTCGCCAATGACGGTCCGGTTGCCGATCCTGGCGTCCCGGTCTATCCAGCTGCCGTGTCCGATCCGGCACCCCGGACCCACCTGCGCGCCGTGTTCCACGTAGGTCATGGGGCCGATCCGGGCGCTGTCAGCCACGATGGCACCCGGAGCGATCAGCCCGCCGCCGTTGTCGTGGCGGCTGTAGCGGGTGACCTTTCCGGCGTCGTCCTCAACTGAGACAAACTTTGCGGTCATACCATCCCTCGTTAACGCTGCGGCAATTTACCGCGCAGTAAGTTAACGGTCCACAGCCCACAGGGATTCCCGGCGGCTCCGGCGGAGTTAGGCCACCAGGTTGGCCGCGGCGGTGTCCATGTGTTCCAGGATGGTCTTGCGGGCCAGTGCGGCGTCACCAGTATCGATGGCAGCCATGATGTCCTTGTGCCGGTCGACGCTCATGTTGCTGACCCCCTTCTCCAGTCCCGCGAACATGATCGACATCCGGATGGAGCCCTCCAGCGATTCCCAGGAATGCAACAGCGTTTCGTTGCCGGTGAGCCTGCAGAGGGTGCGGTGGAATTCGAGGTCCGACTCGATCCGTTCCTCCAGTGTCCCGGCGGTGGCGTCCTCCATGGCGTCGATGGCCTTGTGCAGGGATTTGGTCACGTGCTGCCGGTCCGGCAGTTCGCACAGCGTCCGCGCGGCCAGGGATTCCAAAGCGGCGCGGACAGCGTAGATGTCCCGGATCTCCTTCTCATCCAGGTGCCGGACCGAGAGGCGGCCGCGGGGCCCGGCGGACAGCAGCCCCTCCTGCTCAAGCTGGCGCAGGGCTTCGCGAAGGGTGCCCCGGCTGATCTGCAGCATCTCGGACAGTTCGGTTTCCACCAGGTGCCGGCCGGGTTCCAGCTCACCACTGGTGATGGCGGTCCGCAACGCCGAGAGTGCCTGCTCGCGCAGGCTTTTCTTTTCCAGTCCCAGCAGCGGGGCGGTCAATCCGGCCATGGCTTGTCCTCAATGTCATAAGTCGACTGTTTACAGTCGGTAGTGAATTCGATATTACGGCAGAAAGCACGGCATCGGCCTAGGACCGGTGCCGTGCTTTCTGCATAGTTAGGGGCTCTAGCCGAGCTCGGCCAGCACCTTGGCCACAATGCGGTCCACGGCGAGGCCGTAGCGGTCGTGCAGTGTGGGCAGGGCGCCGGCGTCCAGGAACTGGTCCGGCAGCGCCACGGGCACCACGCGCTTGCCCACGCCGGCGGTGACGACGGCGGACGCAACGGTCTCGAACAGGCCGCCCACCACGGAGTGGTTTTCCAGGGTAACGGCGAGGCGGTCGGTATTGACCTCCTTGAGGACGGTTTCGGCGTCGAAAGGCTTGATCGTGGGGGTGTGCACGACGGCGACGTCCACGTTGTGTGCCTCAAGGGCCTTGGCTGCCTGCAGGGCACGCATGGTCATCAGGCCGGAGGAGATGAACACGACGTCGTTGCCGCCGCGCAGGACCTTGGCCTTGCCGAGTTCGAAGGTGTAGTCGTACTCGTCCAGGACGGTGGGAACGTTGCCGCGCAGCAGCCGCAGGTAGGTGGGGCCGTCGGAGGCCGCCAGCTGCGGGACGGCCTGCTCGATGTCCACCGAGTCGCAGGGGTCCACGATGGTCAGGTTGGGCATGCCGCGGAAGATCGCCATGTCCTCGGTGGCCTGGTGGCTGGGGCCGTATCCGGTGGTCAAGCCGGGCAGGCCGCCCACGATGTTGACGTTCAGGTTCGGTTCGGCCGCGTCCAGGCAGAGGAAGTCGTAGGCGCGGCGGGCAGCGAACACGGAGTAGGTGGAGGCGAACGGCACCAGGCCGGACTCGGCCAGGCCGGCGGCTGCACCGAAGAGCAGCTGCTCGGCCATGCCCATCTGGAAGAACCGCTCCGGGAAGGCCTTGGCGAAGATATGCATGTCCGTGTATTTGCCCAGGTCAGCGGTCAGGCCCACGATCCTGTCGTCCTCCTGGGCGGCCTTGACCAGCGCGTGCCCGAACGGCGCGGAGGAAGTCTTCTGGCCCGGGTCGGCGAACGAGGCGATCATCGCCGAAGTCTTCAGCTTCGGCTTGGCCGTTGTTGCAGCGGCTGCCGCCGTATCGGGGGCCTCGGTGGTGGTGCTCATGCTGAAGCCTTTCCTTCATAACCGGCGGTGAGCTGCTCGCGGCAGATCTGCCATTCGTTTTCTTCGATGCGCATGAAGTGCGCCTTTTCGCGATCTTCCAGCAGCGGGACGCCGCGGCCCACCTTGGTGTCGCACAGGATGACGGAGGGACGTCCGACGGCGGCCGCCTGGGCAGCTGCGTTGTCGAACGCTGCCAGCAGCGCGCCGACGTCGTTCCCGTCCACCCGCTGGGTGTACCAGCCGAACGATTCCCACTTCTCCGTCACCGGCTCGGTGCGCAGCACCGTGTCGGTCTTGCCGTCCGCCTGCAGGGCGTTGACGTCCACCATGGCGGTGAGGTTGCCCAGTTGGTGGTGGTGCGCGCCCATGGCCGCCTCCCACGTGGACCCCTCGTCCAGTTCCCCGTCGGAGAGGAAGTTGAACACCCGGGCGTCCGAGCCCTGGTAGCGCAGGCCCAGGGCCATGCCGACGGCGATGGTCAGGCCGTGGCCCAGGGAGCCGCCGGAGATCTCCATGCCCGGGGTGTAGGTGGACATGCCGGACATCGGCAGGCGGGAATCGTCCGAGCCGTAGGTTTCCAGCTCCTCCACCGGGACGATGCCGGCCTCGGCCAGTGCGGCGTAGTGGCCAATCGCGTAGTGCCCGGTGGAGAGCAGGAACCGGTCGCGGGCTTCCCAGTGCGGGTCCTCGGCGCGGAAGCGGAGCTGGTCCCCGTATACCGTAGCGAGCATGTCGGCAGCACCCAGGGCCTGGCCAACATACCCCTGGCCCTGCACCTCGCCCATATTCAGGGCGTGGTGCCTGATCCGGTACGCGGCGGCGTTAATCTTCTCCAGCCGTTCCGGGGTCACTGCGGTCCGCAGTTCGGTGTCCTGGACGGTTTCTGTAGGCATTACGTGCTCCGTGGTCGTTTCGTGCGTGGCTGTCATTCAGGCGTTGACGGTGTTGGGGGTGCTTTTGGTGGCTTCGTCGGCCAACTCGCGCTCCCGCTTGCCCCAGGTTTCCCGGGTGGCGACGGCGGCCCAGAGGCCGATCAGGGCGTAGGTGCCGAAGAGCAGCGCGGGGCCCATCCAGCCGAAGCTGACGAACAGCAGGGTGGTGATGAAGGGGGTGAAGCCGGACACCATGGCGGAGATCTGGTAGGCCAGGCTGGCGCCGGAGGCACGGGTCTTGGCCTGGAAGAGCTCCGGGAACCAGGCACCCTGGGCGCCGGCCAGCGAGTTCTGGCACACGGCGTAGGAGATGACGATCGTGAGGATGATGGCGATGAACACGCCGGTGTTGACCAGCAGGAACATGGGGATGGCGAACAATGCGGCGAAGGCAGTGGACCAGACGTACAGGGGACGGCGGCCGATGCGGTCGGTCAGGGCGGCCCAGGCCTGGGTGGCGAAGATGCCGATGGCCGAGGCAATGCAGAGGGCAATCAGCGTCTGGCTCTTGTCCGCCAGGTGCTGGCTGTTGATGTAGGAAATCATGTAGGTGATGGACACGGCGTAGCCGGCGGTCTCTGCAATGCGGAGGCCGATGCCCTTGACGATGTTGCGCCAGTCGGTCTTGATGACCTCCACGATGGGTGCCTTGACGATGGCGCCGCTGTCCTTGACCTCGTCGAAGACGGGGGACTCGGGGACCTTGGAGCGGATGATCAGGCCGACCGCCACCAGCAGGATGCTGGCCAGGAACGGGATCCGCCAGGCGAGCTCACCGCCCAGGCCCACGCTGAACAGGAAGGTCAGGTTGGCCAGCAGCAGGCCCACCGGGAAGCCTGCCTGGACGATGCCGGTGTACTTGCCCTTGGCCTTCCACGGAGCGTGCTCGTAGCTCATCAGGATGGCACCGCCCCATTCAGCGCCGAAGGCCAGGCCCTGAACGATGCGGACGAAGACCAGCAGCGCCGGAGCGAGTAGGCCGACAGCGGCGTAGGTGGGCAGCAGGCCGATCGCGAAGGTTGCCAGGCCCATCAGGATCAGGGATGCGACCAGGACGGGCTTGCGGCCTACCTTGTCGCCGAGATGGCCGCCGATGATGCCGCCGAGGGGGCGGGCTGCGAAGCCGACGCCCAGGGTTGCAAAGGAGGCGAGCGTGCCGGTAACCGGATCGCTCCCGGGGAAGAAGGCAGTTCCGAAATACAGTGCGGCAGCGGTGCCGAAGCCGATGAAGTCATACGTCTCAATCACGGCCCCCACGCCGGATCCGATGGCAACTCGCCGGGCGTCCTTGGTGCCGTGGACGGGGCCGCGCATGGTCAGAGCATCTTTGCTCATGGAGGTTCCCTTTCGAAAAGCGGCTTTGGAAGTCCGCTGTCGACTGTTAACAAATGATACGCCCCTAGTGTGACCGAGATCATTTTCACTGTCAACAGTCGACTTTTAGAGTTGACTGTTGACAGTTAACGCAAGTACTGTGGTCGCCATCACTACTGCTTGGCACGAACCAAAGGATCAACGATGTTCCACTCCCGACTCGGGTGTTCCTCCATCAGCTTCCGGCACCAGGAACTGGGCGAGGCCCTCCGCACCATGAAGGAGCTGGGGTTCGAAGAGATAGACCTGGGCGCCCTGCCCGGGGTCTGCAACCACGTTCCCTATGAGCTCGATGCTGCGGCCGTTGAAGCCGTATCGGCCGAGGTCAACGCGTCGGGCCTCCGGGTGCGCTCCGTCAACGGAGACATCGGGGACCTGAATGCAGTACTCGACGCTGATGCCCAGGCGGCGCGCCGGCGCCACCTGGACGCACTGCTCACCCTCACCTCGAACATCGGTGCCAAGGCTCTCGTCCTGCCCTGCGGGGCCCTCAACCACGAACCCGTGGGCAGTGAAGACGAGGACCTGGACCTCATCGCCGCCCAGCTGATCGGTGCCGGACGGCGTGCGGCGGAGTTCGGCGTCGAACTCTGGACCGAATCCCTGCACTTCCTGCGCTTCTGCTGGAACCTGGACCGTGCGGCAAAGCTGGCGGACCGTCTGGCCGGATCCGGCGTCGGCATCGTCATGGACTTCAGCCACATCGTGGCCGCCGGCGAGGACGTCCAGGCCTACCTGGACCGGCATGCCCGCCGGATCAGCCACGTCCACCTCCGCGATGCCGTGCCGGGGAACATCAACCTCAGCATCGGCAACGGAAACGCCGACTTCGCCGGCGGCCTGAAGCGGCTGGCCGCGGACGGCTACGCCGGCCACTTCTCCCTCGAACTCGAAACCCGGGACGTTACGCACGACGAACGGCCCGCGGCCGCCGCCAAGGCAGCCAGCTTCATCACCGACCTTCTCTAACCATCGATTGCTCCGTAACTGCCGTTTTGACGCCTCATAAGGGCCGCTACGGAGCAATCGATCCACCAAAACAATTCAAGGAGCACCACCATGACCACCATCCAGCGCACCGCCGTCCTCACCGGAGCAACCTCGGACCGGGGCATCGGCATCACCACAGCCCGCCGCTACGCCCGCGAAGGCTGGGGCATCGTCATCCTGGACCTCGACGGCGAGAAGTCCGCCAAGGTCGCAGCTGAAATCGGCAACGAGTTCAACGTTCCCGCCTTCGGCCACGAGATCGACGTCGCCAACGAAGCTTCCGTCACCGCCGCCCAGGCCGCGGTCGCTGCCGAAGTCGCTGCCGGCAACCTCCCGCCCGTCGGTGCCCTTGCCAACATCGCCGGCATCACCTCGCCCATTCCGTTCCTGGAGACCACCCTCGAGCTGTGGCACAAGGTCATGGACGTCAACGCCACCGGCACCTACCTGGTGACCAAGGCCTTCCTGCCCGGCATGATCGAGAACGGCTGGGGCCGGATCGTGAACATGTCCTCCGTGTCCGCGCAGCGTGGCGGCGGCGTCTTCGGCAAGGTTCCCTACTCCGCAGCAAAGGCTGCCATCCTCGGCTTCACCAAGGCCCTGGCCCGCGAACTCGGCACCACCGGCGTCACCGTTAACGCCATCACTCCCGGCGCCGTGGACACCAACATCCGTGTGGGCAGCACCGAGGAGCAGGAAGCCGCCATCAACGCCGGCATCCCGCTGGGCCGCAACGCCACCACCGAGGAAGTGGCCTCCGTCATCACGTTCCTGTCCTCCGAGGAATCCGCCTACCTGACCGGCACCACCGTTGACATCAACGGTGGAAGCCACATGCACTAGCAGCGGTCCCCGACAACCAAGCCCTGACAACACCCCGGACGCCGGAGAACCCACCATGACCAAGATCTTCAACGACCCCTCAGAGTTCGCCGAGGAGGCCCTGGCAGGCTTCTGCGACGTCCACTCGGACCTGGTCCGCCAGGTCCCCGGGGGCGCCGTCCGCCGCTACCGGCCGGCCCAGCCCAAGGTCGCCGTCCTTACGGGCGGCGGCTCCGGCCACTACCCGGCGTTCGCCGGACTGATCGGCACCGGCTTCGCCGACGGCGCGGTGGTGGGCAACATCTTCACCTCGCCGTCGGCCCAGCAGGCCTACTCGGCGGCCAAGGCTGCCGAGTCCGGCGCCGGCGTCGTCTTCACCTACGGCAACTACGCCGGCGACGTGATGAACTTCGGCATGGCCAGCGAACGCCTCGCCGCCGAGGGCATCGCCGTGGAGAACGTGCTGGTCACGGACGACATCGCCAGCGCCCCGCCGTCGGAATCCGCCAAACGCCGCGGCATCGCCGGCGACTTCACCGTCTTCAAGGTGATGGGCGCCGCCGCCGAAAACGGAGCGGACCTCGCCGAGGTGGTCCGCCTGGGCCGCAAGGCCAACGACCTGACCCGCACCATCGGCAGCGCGTTCGCCGGCTGCACCTTTCCCGGCGCCGAAGCCCCGCTGTTCACCCTTCCGGAGGGGCAGATGGGCCTCGGCCTGGGGATCCACGGCGAACCGGGCCTGCACGACACGGACCTGCCCTCCGCCAAGGAACTGGGCCAGGAACTGGTGGCACGGGTGCTCTCCGAAACACCGCCAAACGCCGGCCACCGGATCGCTGTCATCCTCAACGGGCTCGGCTCCACCAAGCATGAGGAGCTCTTCGTCCTTTGGGGGACCGTGGCGCCACTGCTGCGCGCGGCCGGCTACACGCTGGTCATGCCCGAAGTCGGCGAACTGGTCACCAGCCTTGACATGGCCGGCGTCTCACTGACCATCACCTGGCTGGACGACGAGCTTGAGCCACTGTGGACCGCTCCCGCTGAGACCCCCGCCTACCGCCGCGGCAACGCGGCCCGCGAAGCCGGGGCACTGTCCGGTGAGGAAGCGTACGACGGCGGCGCCTCCGTGGCGGCGTTCGTCGCCACGGACGCCTCCCGCGGATACGCCGCTGCGTGTGTCGGCGCGATCCAGGCAGCACGGGCTTCGCTGCACGAGGCCGAGGAGCGGCTGGGCCGCATGGACGCGATCGCCGGCGACGGCGACCACGGCCGCGGCATGGTCCGCGGAGTGGATGCCGCCGCTGCGGCGGCCTGCGCGGCCCTGCAGGACGGTGCAGGGGCCGGCGACGTGCTGGCCGCCGCCGGGGATGCCTGGGCAGACAAAGCCGGCGGCACCTCCGGTGTCCTGTGGGGTGCCGGGCTGCGGGCCTTCGGCGAAACCGTGGGCAACAGCGCGGCGCCGGAAGCTGCCGCCCTTGCGGCAGCCGTGACTGCGTTCGCGGACCGGATCGTGCAGCTGGGCAAGGCGGAGATTGGCGACAAGACGATGGTGGACGCCCTGCTGCCCTTTGCCGCCACCTTTACCCGTGAAGTGTCCGGCGGGATAGCTCCCATCCAGGCGTGGGAGACCGCGGCCCGGGAATCGGCCGCAGCGGCGGAAGCCACCGCTGACCTGCTGCCGTTGAAGGGCCGCGCCCGTCCCCTGGCGGAAAAGAGCCTGGGCACCCCGGACCCCGGAGCCACCTCCCTGGCCATGGTGTTCGCCGTCATGGGGCCGTATTTCACCGGAACCGCTACCGCGGACGACAGGCTGCCTGCTGTGGCACCGGCAGGAGCACAGCAATGACGACGGAAGGACAAACCATGGGACTCCGGCTTATTGTCGGCGCGGATGAGGCGGGTGTGGACTACAAGGACAAGGTCCTTGCCGACCTCCGCAACGATCCCCGCGTCAGCGAGGTCATCGACATAGGAGTCAACCGGAGCGACGCCCCGGACGACTTCACCAGGCCCTACCCCTACGTGGGAATCACAGCCGGTGAGATGATCCGGGACGGCGCCGCGGACCGTGCCATCCTGTTCTGCGGTACCGGAATCGGCGTGGCCATCGCCGCGAACAAGGTGGACGGCATCCGCGCCACCGCCGCACACGACTCCTTCTCGGTGGAACGCTCCATCCTGTCCAACGACTGCCAGGTGCTCACCATGGGCCAGCGCGTGGTGGGCATCGAACTCGCCCGGCGGCTGGCGAAGGAATGGATCGGCTACACGTTCGACCCGTCGTCCGCTTCCGCAGGAAAGGTCAAGGTCCTCACCGACTTCGAGGGCTGCTAGCAGGGGGAGCACCATGAAGCCGTACCCCTATCCCGACTGGAGCCGCCTGATCGGGGTGCCGGTGGAGATCCGGAAGGACTTCGAAGTGGTCCGATCCGGCGTGGTCGAGGACGCCATGCCCGACCCGCCCGCGCTATGGCTCGCCGCCGACGTCTCGGCCGGCAGGGCCCTGTTCACCGCCGCGGAAGGCTACGAGGCGTGGATCCTGCCCCAGGAACTGGGCGGAAAGCTGTGCTACAAAATGGCTGCCGTGCAACTGCGGGGCAGGGCCGGGGGCTGGGCTTCGGGTCACCCCGTTCCTACACTGGGGTGATGATCACGGTCACCGGAAGTGTGGAAACCAACCTGTCCGCCGAGAAGGCCTTTGCCTTCCTGAGCCAGTTCGAGAACACGAGCAAGTGGGATCCCAACACTCCGGTGATGGACAAGCTCACGCCGGGGCCGGTGGCGGTGGGCCACCGGTACCACGCGGAGTCAGAGTTCCGGGGAAAGCGGCAATCCCTGGAATACGAGGTCATTGAACTGACCGAAAACCACCTCAAACTGCGGGGCGAGAACAAGAGTGTGACCGCCTTCGACTCCGTGGACGTCAGCCCGAACGGGACCGGCTCGGTGGTGAAGTACACGGCCGAGTTCAGCATCAAAGGCCCCGCCAGGATCATCCAGCCCCTCCTGAAGCCTGCGTTCATGTCGCTGCGGGACCCCGCCCTGAAGGGGATCCGCAACACCCTCAACGCGTTGGCAGCCGGCTGACGGCTGCGAAGAACCCGCAGGTCTCCCGCCGCGGGTCGTCTGCCCGCCTGTTGTTGATGGATACCACCACGGCGCCGCCGCTGCGGCAGTGGAGGGGACCGTCATGGTGACAGGTTGCGGCTTCAACGCAGGTAGGCTGGCATCACCGTTCGGCAGTGGGCGGCCATGATGCTGTGGCCTGTCACAAACCCGCCGGAGGGAGACCCTTGCTCAACGCCGAAGCCCCGCATGACGATCTCTTCGCCGATGTTGCCCGGCGCCTGCAGGATTCTTTCCTGAAAAATCCCGCAGTGGAGGCGTGCCTTCAGGAATTGGCTCCCTACGCGGCAGCCAGGCTGGGCAGCGACGACCGGCAACTGCTGTGCGCAATGACCGTGCTCCGACCCAAACACCCCGCAGCAACGGCAGCCAGCAGTCCCTGCGCCCGGGCGCTCAGCTCGCTGGAGCAGAAGTACGGGGACGGCCCGGGAACCACCGCGATGCGGACCGGCGGCACCGTGCTGATAGGGGACGCCCGGCAGGATCGGCGGTGGGCCGAGTACGCGCACGCCGTTGCGGGACTGGGCTGCATGTCCGTCCTCAGCATTCCCGTGGACCTTGAGGGCGCCGACGGCGTGCTGAGCCTCTACAGCGGGCAGGCCGGGGTATACAACGCCGAAGTGGTGGCCCAGGCCGAGGCATTCGTCCGGCAGGCAGCCAAAGGGCTGACGCTCGCCTTGCGGATGGTGAAACTGGAGGAAACCAGGGATGGCCTGACCGCGGCCATGCAGACGCGCACCGTGATCGACCTGGCTACGGGGGCCATCATGGCGCAGAACCGCTGCGGTCAGTCCGATGCCTTCACGCTGCTTCGCAAGGCATCCAACGCAAGGAACATGAAACTTCGTGACGTTGCCGCCGCGGTGGTGTCCTCTGTGGCCGGGGCAGAAGGCGTTTCCACCTACTTCGACGAGTAGGGGTCCGGCCGCTGGGGGTTCAGCCGGAACAGCAGCGAGTCGCTGAACGGCGCACGAAGCGGCAGGCCTTCCGCGGCGCAGTGTTCATTGACAGCCTGAGCAAGGGCATCCCGTTCCTTGGGCGGGAGGCTGGTTTCACCTGCGCAGTAGTCCCTGATGACGCCCTCGGAAGCGTCGCCGCCCAGCGAGACGAACTCCAGCCACAGCTGTCCCAGGTCCAGGTGGTGTTCCCTGATGACAGCGCCCGTCAGGGCCTGCTGATCTGCCTCGTTCATTGTCCCCTCCCGCGTTGGGTCCAGTTTCTCTGTGGAGAGTTCGGAGCGGGACGCGCGGGGGGATGGGTGCGGGCGAACATTTTTTTGGGCGGCCTCCGGTACCGGCCGGTAACGCCCTGAGGACCTTTGCCCCTAGGCAGGAACTAAGGGAAGGAGCCAACCTGAGTGTCTGGAGTAACAGGAATCAGGAGGAAATGAGCATGGGTGCTTGCGATGTCTGCGGCAGCAGCGAGGGGAGGATGTTCACCGTCACCATGGGCAGCCAGACCGGGACGTTCGACAGCTTCGAATGTGCCATCCACATGATGGCGCCGGCCTGCGAGCACTGCGGTTGCCGGATTCTTGGACATCCGATCGACAGCGAAGCCGGGGTCTACTGCTGCCTGCACTGCGCGCGGGAGGCAGGGAACCCGCACAAGGCGGCCAAAGCCGAACACTCCACCGTGGCGGTGCCGGCGCAGGGTAGCGCTGCGGGCCAGGCCTGACGTTGCCGGGGCCCAACGTGCCGGGACCCAGGGAGCGGGAAGAGGAGAACCATGGCGGGTAGTGGACGCTTCAGGATAGTGGTGGGGGTGGACGGTTCGGACCAGTCCCGCGCGGCAATGGACTGGGCCATCGAGGAGTCCAGGCTGCGCGGCGGCGAGGTCCTGGCGCTGACGGCGTGGAGCTTCCCCTATATCAGCGACGCCCTTGGCACAGCCTGGGACTACGAGATCTTCGAGAAGGACGCCCAGGCCATCCTTGAAGCGGAGCTTGCCCGCGTGAAGGACCAGGGCGGGAACGTGACCGGCCGGGTGGTGGAGGGCAATCCCGCCTCGGCCCTGGTGGATGCCTCCAAGGACGCCGACCTGGTAGCCGTGGGCTCACGTGGCCACGGGGGATTCACCGGCATGCTGCTTGGCTCGGTGTCCCACCAGACGATCCACCTGGCGCACTCCCCGGTGCTGGTGTTCCGTGAACCCCGGGCTGAGTAGCACCCGCGCAGGCCCCTGCTGATTGGCCTTGGGTCCCGTGACAAATCACGGGCCCCGGCGAGCACAGGCCGGCCTGGACGGCGTCCTTCAACCCGGCGTGGCACGACCTCCAGGCCGCACAGGGCCCGTGACCGTTCAGGCCGGAATGAACCGGGCGAAGCCGGCATGGGCCTCGTGGACAATGACGGAATCCGTCCCGAGGAGCCGGGCCTTTGCCCGGAGCTGGGCCAGGAGATCAGGTGACGGGCGGCCGAAGACCTCGATGCTCTTCATCGTGATCAGCGGGGCAACCGGAGGGAACCTAGCGCCGGCCACCTTCAGGTGCAGTTCCAACGAGGCAAGATCGGTGTGAAGGTGCAGGACCTTCATGGTGGCTCCATCCTCCGAGAAATAGACGCAATACGAGAGGATCTGGGGCTCGTTCTGTTCGACAAACTCCTCCAGCCCTGCCATGGCTTCCTTGAGCTCCTCCAGTTTGCCCGGATGGACCTCGGAAGTATCCAGATACGCGATGAAATTTGCCATCCCGTCTCCTTGTGGTTCTTAAACGTGATCTACTGACCGGCCCCTTGCGGGATGCGCGGCGCGGCGCGGATCTGCAAGGATGTGTGCCGAAGACCATCCCAGGAGGACTTATGCCGTACACCGTGGATTTCAAGAACGTGTCCACCACTGGTTTGGAGTCCTCGCCGGTTGCGGCGGCGCTCGCCGGCCTGCGGGCCAACGAGGCCCGTTACTACAAGAACAAGTACGACCACGATTTCACTGTCACGCCGGCGGAGGACGACCCGGCGACGCTCGAGTACGTCCACCACATCCTGTCCGCCGAGCGCAACATGGTCATCTCCTCCAAGCCCCTCGAGGTGTCCTCCTTTGAGGTGGACGGGCTGCGGATGACCTATGTGTTTTACGAGTCCGGGCTGTCAGTCAACGTCATGTACGGCATCGACGAGGGCGGGAAACGGGCCGTGGGGTTCAAGCTTTCGGACGGCATGGACATCCCGGCGGAGCTGGCTCCGACGTTCAAGTTCGCCCGCCAGAAGTCCAAGCTCGCTGGCACCATCCGGGGCTCCTACTTTGTCATCAAGGGCGAGTACTGACTGCGACCACCGGAAACCGTCCCCTACTTCTGCTCGGGAATCCAATATGGCGCAGCCGCCCCGGCACCTGTCAGGTTGTCGCAGCGGACAAGCTGCACGCCGATGCGTTCGAGCGGACAATCGACATAGGTGGTGAAGGCGTCGGAGCCACTGGCCGTCCAAGGTGCAAGCGCTCCATCCGGAACAAGTGTGAAGAAGGCGGCAGCAATCATCGCCAAACTGCGAGCGAACATTATGTCTCCTGCAAAAGACACGAATTCATGACCGCCCCAAGCGGGCGGAATCAGCTGCCCAGCGAGCCTTGAGTGCGCTGCACCGGCGTTTTTATCTGCGCCTGCAGGGGTCAGCGTACGCTGGCCCTGGAGCCCCTGTAAGGGTGCGTCCTACCCCATTTCCGCCGCGGGTGGAGTGGGTATTTGCCAGGGGGTACCCCCTGGACCCCGCTGTCTCCCCTTGCCTTCTAGGAGCCCCAGTAGGAGGCACGCCACGTGATACCGGCTAAGGTGGCCTGGCCCTTCAGGCTCGGGTGGAAATAATCCAGCACGCTGACATCGCTTGAGGAGAAGGAATAGTTGTAGACGGCGCCGCCATCAAAGCGGCAGATCTGCGAGTACTTGCCGCAGACTGCTTCGAGGGCCTGGTTGAAGGCTACCTCCCGCTGCACCACCAGTTGTCGCTGATCCTCCGTGATGGAGCTGGACAGCATACTCTGGCAGATGTTGGCGCTCGACCACACCCACTGCGCCACCGAGTTGGTGTGCAGCACCTTCCATAGCTGGTAGATGTTCGGGATGCTGCTGACAAATACCCGCGGCCGCGGGCTCGTCTGGTTAAGTTTCGCCAGCGACTGGTCGATATACGCCGTGAAATCTGCCACCGGAGTCATCTCCGGCGCCGAGGACGTGCAGAGATCGTTGGCCCCGATCAGGATGGTGACGTATTCGGCCCCCTGCGAGGCGGCTGTTTCCGCCTGGCCGGGCAGGTCCCTGGCTTTGGCGCCGCTCCTGGAGTCGTTGAAGTTGTTTCCTTTGATGGCTGGCTTCAGCGGGAGCAGCCGTTCATAGTGGC
This sequence comes from Arthrobacter sp. E70, assembly GCF_058266945.1. Lineage (NCBI taxonomy): Bacteria > Bacillati > Actinomycetota > Actinomycetes > Micrococcales > Micrococcaceae > Arthrobacter > Arthrobacter sp. E70. The sequence goes on from NZ_JBYQFR010000007.1 coordinate 206,615, forward strand.
TCTGGATCCCGTCGTAGGCACCGTTTCCGGTGGACCAGGACTGGGCCGGATGGTCACCGTACCAGCAGCAGACATCCGCTGCCCGGGAAATGGAGTCGCCCAGGGCCGCCATGCTCTTGGGATAACTGGCCGCCGCGGCCGGCTGCGCGGCGGCGACCGCGAAGAGAAACAACAGGGGCAGAAGCAGGAACCTGGCAACCTTGCGCATCTGAACCTCCCAGCACGGGCCCGCTCAGCAATGGGCGGGCTTCCACGAAAAGATCTGTGGCCAACAAGGTACACCCGGATGCGGAAGAAAGCTCCCGTTTCCTCAGGATGCTGCGGGTGCCTCAGGATGCTGCGGGATCTGCGGGTCCACCGCCCGCGGGGCTCTCACCGCCGGCGGCATGGCTGCTGGACCAGATGTCACCCATTTCCTCAGTGGACTGCTCCACGATCCTGCTCATTGCGGTGTGGGCTGCCCCCGCCTGGCCGCGTTGGATGGCGCTTGCCACGTCCACGTGCAGCTGCAGTGCCTCGTGGTCCGGAAGATGGGGCATCAAACCGTGTTGGGTGCGCCCCGCCAGCACTTCTGCCACGAGTTTATGCAACTGCGAAAACATCAGGTTGCCGGAGGCATTGAGGACCGCGGCATGGAATTCGATGTCCAGGCGCAGGAATTCGTCCTGGTCCCCCCGTTGCCCCGCGGCCCACAGCCGTGCTGCCATGGAGACAAGGTCGCTGGCCTCATCCAGGGACGCACGTTCGGCGGCGAGGCGGGCGGCCTGCGGCTCGATGGCCCCCCGCAGCTCATTCAAGGCCCGCAACTGCTCCAGCCGCTTGGCCGATGCCAGCCTCCACCGGATGACCTGTGGATCGTAAAGGTTCCAGCTGGCCTCCGGCTGGACCACCGTTCCGAGCCGCCGGCGGGACTCCAGCATGCCCATGGACGCAAGCACGCGGGTGGCTTCCCGTATCACCGAGCGGGACACCCTGTGCTGGGCCTCAAGCTCGTCCAGCCGCAGGATCGAGTTCGGCGCCAGCGTTCCCTCGGCAATGGCGAGTCCCAGGTTCTCGACCAACGACGAATGCAGGTCGGGGGAGAACGCCGCCTTTGGGATCGTCATGGATAAATCATATGGGTTGCGAGTCAGCTCTTGTATATGTCTGTCTTATTTGTCTATGCTCGCCTGACAGAGCAGACGTAAAGAGGCGTTTGTGGCCGGTCCGCAGACGAGCGGGCCCTAAAGCAAAGGGAGTCGTAATGAAGCGGCGTTCAATTGTGAAGTACGCGGCAGTAGCCGCGGCGATGTCGCTGGGGCTCACGGCCTGCAGCGGCGGCGGAGGTGGCAGCGACCAGGCCAAGGAGTCGGGCACCGTCCGCGTCACCCTGGCCAACCACGTGTGGACGGAAGGCATCAAGGCCGCCATTCCGGAGTTTGAAAAATCCAGCGGCCTGAAGGTCGAACTGACCCAGCTGGGCGAAGACCAGCTCTCAGACCAGTACAACGTCAAGCTCAACGCCGGCAGCGACGAGATCGACGTCATGATGTACCGCCCGCTCCAGGAGGGCAAGGCCTTCGCCAAGAATGGCTACCTGGCGGACCTGACCAAGAACGTCTCTTCCGACTCGGGATGGGACTGGAAGGACTACCAGGAAGGCCCCGTCAAGGCCACCACCGTTGACGGCAAGGTGGTTGGCGTCCCGATCATCACCGAGCGTGAAGTCCTGTACTACCGCAAGGACCTGCTCCAGGCAGCCGGGTTGCAGGTTCCCAAGACCATGGAGGAACTCGAGGCGGCAGCCAAGGCCATCAAGGCGTCCAACCCTGACACCGCCGGCTTCGTGGCACGCACGGGCAAGTCCGCGGCCGTCACCCAGTTCTCCAGCTTCCTGTACAGCTTCGGCGGCGACTTCGTCGACTCCAGCGGCAAGGCCTCGCTCAACACTGATGCCGCCAAGAAGGCCTATTCCTTCTACGGCGGTCTGATCAAGAACTACGGTCCGGCCAACGTCAGCACGGACATGAGCTGGCCGGAGGCAATGGCCATCTTCACCCAGGGCGGCTCCGCCTTCTACACCGAGGCCGATTCCCTCTACAAGAACGCCACCGACCCCGCCAAGTCCAAGGTCGCGGACAAGGTCGGGTTCGCGGCGCTTCCTGCCGGGCCCGCCGGTTCGAAGCCCTACAACATCCCGAGCTGGGCCCTGGGTGTGAACCAGAACTCCAGCAACCAGGACAACGCCTGGAAGTTCATCCAGTGGGCAACCAGCAAGGAACGCACCCTGGCAGCCCAGAAGGCCGGCGTTCCCGGCCCCCGGGCGTCCGTCTGGTCGAACCCGGAGGGAACCTCCACCTACCCGAAGGACCTGGCCGAAGCGATCGCCGCGAGCGCCAAGAACGGCGTGGGCCATGACCGCCCCGAGGTTGTCACGGTAGGCAAGGCCCGCGAGATCGTTGGCGCCCCGATCGTCGCCACCATCACCGGTGCGGACCCGGCCGCCGCGGCCAACGACGCACAGAACGCCTTCCAGACCTTCCTGGACAGCGAAAAGAAGTAGGACGCAGGCGCCGGAAGGTGCCACACCAGCCCGCCGGGACGGCCCCAAAGCCGTCCCGGCGCGGCCCCGCTTCACCCCCCAACTCATTAGGTGAACCATGTCTGTCTTGAATCCTCCCCGCAGCGCACAGCCCCGCAGCGCCAGGGGTCCCGCCGGGGCAGGAGGAAACTTTTCCGCCTGGGCCAACCGGCACCGGAAGTGGCTCTTCGCTGCACCGGCCATGATCTTCGTCGGCGTCCTGATCGTCTTCCCACTGGCCTGGACCCTGTACCTGAGCCTTACGGACTCCCAGGGCTCCGTCCGGGCTGCCACCGAGTTCATCGGCCTGCAGAATTACCTCACCGTGCTGACTGATACGGACCGCTTCTGGCCCGCCGTGGGCCGCACCCTCTCCTTCACCGGCCTGGCGCTGGCCTTCGAGGTGGTCCTCGGCATGGGCATCGCCCTGCTGCTCTGGCGCCCCTTCCGTGGCGAAAAGTGGGTCCGCGTGGCCATCCTGCTCCCGCTGGTGGCCACCCCTGTTGCAGTGGGCATGATGTGGCGGCTGATCTTCGATCCCAACATCGGCTTCGTCAACCAGCTCCTGGGCATGGTGGGCATCCCGCCCCAGCCGTGGCTGTCCGGCCAGGACACCGCCCTGGGAACCACCATCTTCATGGACGTGTGGCAGTGGACCCCCATGGTGGTCCTGATCCTGCTCGCCGGCCTGACCTCGCTGTCCGACGAACCGGACGAAGCGGCCCGCGTGGACGGTGCCAACGCCTTCCAGCGGTTCTTCTACATCACCCTGCCGCTCATGATGCCCACCGTGATCGTGGCCATCCTGCTCCGGGGCATCGACGCGTTGAAGACCTTCGACATCCTGTACGCCACCAAAGGCAAGGGCGGCGGCTCCTTCCACGAAGTGGAGACGCTGAACGTGTACGCGTACGGGCTGAGCTTCGACTACAACCAGTACGGCCTCTCCTCCGCGGTGCTGATCCTCTTCTTCATGATCATCATCGGCACCATGTGGCTGCTCACCATGCGCAAGAAAGCGGCAAGCAAATGACCGTGCTGAATGAAAACACCCCTTCCACCGTAACCGGCCGCCGTCCCGCACAGCGGCGGAAGCCGCTGGCCACCCGGGCGTACAAGGTGTTCCGGGTGGTTGCCCTCATCGTCGTGGTGCTGTTCCTGCTGGCACCGCTGTTCTGGATGCTGCTGGCCTCGCTGAAGACCAACGTGGACATTTACGACACCGCCAAGGCCTTCGTGTTCTCGCCCACCTTCGAGAACTACGCCAACGTGCTGCAGCGCAACAACTACTTCGTCTTCGTGGTCAACAGCTTCTGGGTGGCCTTCGTCTCCACGGTCCTGTCGATCATCCTCGGGGTTCCGGCCGCCTACGCCATGAGCCGCTTCACCATGCACCGCTCCGCGTTGGTGGTGCTGATGGCCCGCGTCATCCCGGGGGTCTCGCTTCTGGTGCCCTGGTACTACGTCTTCTCCAACCTCCGGATGGTGGGCAAGTTCGAAGTGCTGATCCTCAGCCACATGTTCGTCGCCCTCCCGCTGATCGTCTACATCATGATGAGCTACTTCGACTCACTGCCGCTGGAGCTTGAGGAATCGGCGGAAGTGGACGGACTCACGCCGATCGGCGCGTTCCGGCTGATCACGCTGCCCCTGGCAGTGTCCGGCATCGCCACCGCCGGGATCCTGTCCTTTATCTTCTCGTGGAACAACTTCATGTTCGCGCTGGTGCTCTCCGGAGCCAAGACCAAGACCCTGCCGGTGGCGATCTTCGACTTCGTCTCCTACGCCAGCATCGACTGGGGCGGCCTGATGGCGGCGGCGACGGTGGTCACCATCCCGATCATGATCATTGCGCTCTTCACGCAGAAGTACATCGTCTCCGGCCTGACCGCCGGCGCCACCAAGGGTTAGGAACCGCCCCGTGACCGTCATCAGCCGAATCGAAACATTCCTCGTCCCGCCCCGCTGGCTCTTCGTCCGGATCGAAACCGAAAGCGGAATCGTGGGGTGGGGCGAGGCCACCTGCGAGGGCCGCAGCGAGACGGTGCGCGCCGCCGTCGGGCAACTCTCGGAACTGCTCATCGGCAGGGACGCCCTCCGCATCGAAGACCACTGGCAGGTGATGACCAAGGGCTCCTTCTACCGCGGTGGGCCCATCCTGGCCAGCGCCGTCTCGGGCGTGGACCAGGCGCTGTGGGACATTGCCGGCAAGCACTTCAACACCCCCGTGCACCAGCTCCTCGGCGGCCATGTCCGCGACCGGATCCGGATGTACGGCTGGGTGGGCGGCGACGAACCGAGCGAGGTGGCCGACCAGATCAGCGCACAGCTCGAAGTGGGCCTCACAGCCGTCAAAATGAACGCCAGCGGACGGATGAGCCCGGTGGGGTCCGTCGCGGAGATCGACGGCGTCATCCGCCGTGTTGCGGCGGCCCGCCAGGTCCTGGGCGACCACCGGGACGTCGCCGTCGACTTCCATGGCCGCTTCAGCCTCGCCAACGCCAGGCGGGTGGCGCCCCTGCTGGAACCGTTCCGGCCCTTCTTCCTCGAAGAGCCCGTGGTCCCGGAAAATACCCACCTGCTTCGGGAGTTCACCTCCTCCACCACCACGCCCGTGTCCACAGGGGAGCGGCTCTACAACCGGCAGGAGTTCCTGCCCGCCCTGCAGGCAGGCATCGCAGTGGCGCAACCCGATCTCTCGCACGCCGGTGGCATCACCGAGGTCCGCAAGATCGCTGCACTGGCCGAGGTCTACGATGTCCAGCTGGCGCCGCACTGCCCGCTCGGACCGCTGGCGCTGGCCGCCTGCCTCCAAGTCGGATTCGCCACGCCAAACTTCCTCATCCAGGAACAAAGCATCGGCATCCACTACAACCAGGGCGCCGAAGTCCTTGACTACGTGGTGGACAAGGCGCCATTCAAGTTCGTGAACGGCCATATCGAGCGGCTCACGGGCCCCGGGCTGGGCATCGAAATCGACGAGGCCGTGGTCCGGGCAGCGGACAAGCGCGGCCACGCCTGGCGCGGCCCGGTATGGCGCCATCCCGACGGATCCTTCGCAGAATGGTGAACCCCATGACGTCCAAAAATTCAGCCATTACCCCCGCCGGCCTGCTGGCAGGCATCCGGGAGGCGCGCCTTGTGGGCATTGTCCGCGGGAACGACGGCGGTGCTGCCGCCAAGGCCGCACTGGCCGCGATGGAGGAAGGCTTCCGGTACGTGGAGATCGCCCTCACCACGCCCAATGCGCTGGAAGCGATCCGCGAAGTCCGCGCGGCTGCCCCGGCCGGCTGCCTGGTAGGGGCCGGCACCGTCCTCAGCCAGGCCGACGTCGAACACGTCACCGCCGCCGGCGGCCAGTTCATCGTTACCCCCTCGCTGGCACCCTCGATCAGCGAGGCGGCCAGCGCCGGGATCCCCGTCCTGGCGGGGGCGCTGACCCCCAGCGAGGCCTACGAGGCGATGGAACGCGGCGCCACCGCCATCAAGCTGTTCCCCGCGTCCATCGGCGGGCCCCGCTATTTGAAGGCTGTCCGGGACCCGTTCCCGGACATCCCTTTCATCGCCGTGGGCGGCGTGGGGCTCGACGAAGCCACAGGCTACTGGGAAGCAGGTGCCATCGCCGTGGGACTGGGCGGCCCCCTGTTCGGCACCGCGGCCTCCGGCGGCGACCTCTCCGACATGCGGGACCGTGCGCGAAGCTTCCTGGGCCTCGCCGCCGAATTTGCCGCCCGGGCCGGTCAGCAGGCATGAGCACTGATGATGGGGGCCGGCGCAACCCGGCCCCGCACCAGGTGGACCTGCTGACCTTCGGTGAGGCCATGGTCTCGCTCCGCTCCGCCGGCCCACTGGCAAACGGCGGGCCAGTGAACATGCAGGTGGCCGGGGCGGAATCGAACGTTGCCATCGGCGTGGCACGCCTCGGCCATTCGTCGGCCTGGGTCGGGTGCGTTGGTGCTGATCCGCACGGTGAGTTCATCGTGAGGCAGCTGCGCGGCGAGGGCGTCCAACTGCACCATGACGTGCATCCGGAGCGCAGCACCGGGGTGATGTTCCTGGAACAGCGCACCGCCGACATCAGCAGGGCCTTCTACTACCGCGCGGGATCGGCCGGGGCCACGATCTCGCGCGGACAGGTGGGTGCAGCCCTCGATGGAGGCGCCCGGATCCTGCACCTGACCGGCATCACCGCCGCGCTCAGTCCCGAGGCGCGGGACGCGGTGGAGTACGCCGCCGAACGTGCTGCCGCTGAAGGAATGGTGGTCTCCCTTGACGTGAACTACCGCAGCAAGCTCTGGTCCCGCGACCAGGCTCGGGCCGTCCTCGTCCCATTGGCGCGGCATGCCACGATCGTCATTGCGTCCGACGACGAACTTGACCTGGTTGCCCCACCCCAGGATGGGAGCGGGGCAGCAGGGCAGCCAGCCGATGAGGGCTGCTTCGCCGAGAAGCTGCTGGCCACCGGAGTCCGTGAAGTAGTGGTGAAACGCGGCGCCGCAGGCGCGGGACTCTACACAGCAGAAGGCCGTCATGAAGCCGGCGCCATCGCCGTGACGTGCGTGGACACCATCGGAGCAGGTGACGCGTTCACCGCCGGCTACCTCTCCGCCATGCTCGAAGGCGGCGGCGTTGCCTCCCGGCTCAACCGCGGCATCCTCGCCGGCGCGTTCGCCGTCAGCACCCGCGGTGACTGGGAAGGGCTGCCCCGCGCCGATGAACTTGCGCTGCTCGATGCGGCGCCGGGCAGCACCCAGCGCTGACCGTCAGGCCATCCACACCACGGGGCTCAAGCAACCCTTCCCGCCAGTCCGGCGGACACCAGGCGCCTGCGCGGGTGATCAGGTCAAGGCCCACATGGCGAGCGCGCCCACCAGTCCCATGGCCATGACGGCGAATCCCGTGGCCACGATCACCCTGCCGGGAAAGGCTCCGCGGACCATAAGCATCGAGGGCAAGCTGAGGGCCGGCAGGGTCAGCACCAGTGCCCCCAAGGGGCCCATTCCAACTCCCGCGGCCATCAGGGCGCCGATGATGGGAACTTCCGCGGCAGTCGGGATCACGAACAGGGTTCCGGCGACGGCGAGCAGGATGGCCGCGAGCACACCCCACGACGCGAGCGCGGTGCCCTCGGGGAACAGCCAGCCCCGGAAGCCGCCAAGGAGCATCACGACGACGGCGTACTCCGGCAGGAGGCGCATTGCCAGCCGGACGAGAGCCTTGGCGAACCTGCGTACAGCACCGGCCGCTGTCCCGGTTTCGATGGGATCGTCCTCCGGATCGATAGTGCTGGGGCCTTTCGCCAGGCGGCTAACGAGCAGTGTGACGCCGAAAACGAGGATCACGCCGGTGCCGATGCGGACGGCGACGAACTGCCAGGGGAGCACGAAGGCCATGAAGGCCAGTGCTGCCGGATTGAGCACCGGGTTGCCGAGCCAGTAAGCAAGCGCGGAGCTGACCGGAACCCCTCTGCGGCGGACGTTCAGGGCAACGGGGGCCGCGCAGCACGTGCACATCATCGACGACATTGACAGGAGCCCGCCACAGGCCGTGCTTGCCAACAGGCCACGCCTCGCCTGGAACAGTGCGAGCAGCCGGCGGGCCGGAAGGAATGCCTCTACGGCCGCGGCAACGAGCAGGCCCGCCACAAGTGCCTGCCAGATTGATGCGGCGTAGGCGAGTGCGTAGTCAACGGCCGCGTTCCAGGACGGGGACGGCGGCGCACCCGCGCTGCCCGACAGGACGGAGTTCCCCAACGAGTGGCTGCCTGCCACGACCGGAATTTTGAGCGTGTAGGGGTACCACTTGGCCCACGCGAGGGTTGCGATGGCTATCACGGCGGTGGCCAGCGTTCCCAGGAGCATGTTGCGCCGGCGACGCTGCCCCGGGTCCGCGGGAGGCTCCAGGTTCAGCTGCCCGTTGTCTTGGGGTTCCATGCCGACGGCAAGGTCTTTCATGCGCTTCCCTGAACCTTCCGCGTCCGGCCGGGCTGGAGCCGGCTCTGTACCCGACCATCAGACCACAGCCGCTGCGGCTTACTCCGCAGCGCCCCACAGCGCCTTGCGCAGCAGCCGCTTCAATTCCTCCGATTCGTCCCCGGACAGCGCGGCGAGCTGGCTGAGCTCGGCCGCGTCCAGCGCGGTGCGGGCCTTCGTGTGCATCTTCCGCCCCTCGGCGGTGGAGACGATGATCTTGGCGCGCCGGTCCTGCTTTCCCTGCGCCCGCTCCACCAGGCCGCGCCGCTCCAGGTCGTCCACCAGCGTGACCACCTGGCTCGGGTCCAGGCTGAGGAAGTCGGCCAGCTCCCGCTGGGTCGGCTCCAGCCCGCTGCACGCGAGGGTCAGCACCGAGAAGGAGCGCTCCCGCAGCCCAAAGTCGGCCAGGGCCTTGTTGTTCAGCAGCGACCCCGCGGCGTGCAGCTTGGCGAGCAGCAGGCCCACGTCGCTGCCGATCCTGGCGGCCGCAAGGCGCGGCGTCTGAACTTCGGTGCCCAAGGTGGCCATCACAACTCCGGTGTAAAAAACAATCGTTGACTTTTTCAATGATCCATAATTTCATTGATCCCAACAAGGATCTCACACCGCAGTGGGACCAATCCCACCGGCTTCCGCCGGCCGCATGCAAAGGAGCAGGCCATGAGCTTGAACGGCAAGGTTGCAATCGTTACCGGCAGCGGGCAGGGCCTCGGCCTCGCCTACGCAAGGGAACTGGCACGCCAGGGCGCCGCCGTCGTCATCAACGACGTGAACGCGGAGACCGCCGCGAAGGCCGTCGCGCAGATCGAGGCCGACGGCGGCCGCGCCACCGCCGTCGTGGTTCCGGTCGGCACCACCGACGCCGCCAAGGCCCTGGTGGCCGGAGCCGTGGACACCTTCGGCCGTTTGGACATCCTGGTCACCAACGCCGGCATCCTGCGCGACAAGTCCCTGCTGAAGATGACGGACGAGGACTTCGACCTGGTCATCAACGTCCACCTCAAGGGCACTTTCACCTGCGTCCGCGAGGCCTACGCCTACTTCAAGGAAAACAACGTCCAGGGCCGCATCATCACGATCGGTTCCCCCACGGGGCAGCGCGGCAACTTCGGCCAGACCAACTACGCCGCCGCCAAGGCAGGCATCGTGGGCATGGTCCGTACCTGGGCGCTGGAAATGAAGAAGGCCGGCGTGACGGTCAACAGCGTCATCCCCGTGGCGGCAACTGCCATGACCAAGACCGTGCCCTACTTCCAGAAGGCGGTGGAGGCGGACGAGCGCGGCGAGGCCATGCCGGCCTTCTTCCGCCACGACCTGGGCTTTGGAACGGCCGACGACGTCGCGGGACTGGTTGCGTTCCTCGCCTCCGATGAGGCGGCCGGCATCACCGGCCAGGCCATCGGTGCCGGCGGGGACCGCCTGCAGGTGTGGACCCACCCGGAGGCCGCCACCACCGAGTACCGCGAGGGCGGCTGGAGCTACGAGGCGCTGGTTGAGAACGCCGGCCAGCTGTTCACCGCCGAAACCCTGCAATCCTACGGCGAGGAATTCCTCCCGCTGCCGGAGGACCTGAAGCCCGCTCAGCCGGCCGAGGCCCGCTGACCATGGCCGGCCGTTACGAACCGGGCGTCGACACCACCAGGCTCGATGCGATCGACATGCACGTCCACCTGGAGGTGGACAGCTGCGGGCACGGCTCCCTGCCGGAGGCGCTCACGGAGGCATCGGCCAAGTACTTCAAGGCTGAAGACCGCACCCCGTCCCTGAACCGGATCGCCGACCTCTACCGCGAACTGAACATGGCCGCCGTCGTTTTCACCGTGGACGCCCGTACCCAGCTCAAGCACGAGCCCAACAGCATCCCGGAACTCATCGCCGGCGCCGCCCGCAACAACGACGTCCTGATCCCGTTCGGCAGCGTGGACCCGCGCACCGGCGAGGACGCCATCGCCGGAGCCAAGCACCAGGCCATTGAGCTCGGTGCCCGCGGTTTCAAGTTCCACCCCTCCCTGCAGGGCTTCGACCCGTCCAGCGAGCGCTTCTACCCGCTGTGGGAGACGCTCCAGGAACTGGGCCTGCCCGCCATCTTCCACACAGGCCAGAACGGCATGGGCGCGGGTCTTCCCGGGGGCTACGGCATCAAGCTTGCCTACTCCAACCCGCTGCTGCTGGACGCCGTGGCCGCCGACTTCCCTGGGCTGCAGATCATCATGGCCCACCCCTCGGTGCCGTGGCAGGACGAGGCCAACTCCATCGCCACCCACAAGGCCAATGTCTTCATCGACCTCTCCGGCTGGTCGCCCAAGTACTTCCCGGAGTCCCTGGTGAAGGGTGCCAATTCCTACCTGCAGGGCAAGGTGCTGTTCGGCACCGATTTCCCGTTGATCACCCCGCAGAAATGGCTGGGTGCCTTCGCGGACCTGCCGCTGAAGGACGAGGTCCGGCCCAAGATCCTCAAGGACAACGCGGTGCGCCTCCTCGGGCTGGGCGGCTGAGATGGCCACGACGGCGGAGGCCGCCTTGGGTGCCCGGCTCTACGAAGCAGCGGACTGGTACGACGCCGAGTCCCTGCTGACCGATGGCGAGCGCCGGGTCCTGGCCCGGCTGCGGTCCTTCCTGGACTCGGACGCCAAGCCGCTGCTGGCCGAGTACTGGGAACGCGGCGAGTTCCCGGAGCAGCTCGCCCGGCCGCTGATCGACCTGGACCTGATGGAGCCGGCGGATCTCACTGGCGCCCCGGGTGCAGAACACCGTCCGGCCCGGGGCATCTACCAAGGCTTCCGGATCTTCGAACTTGCCCGCACCGACGCCTCGCTGGCTACCTGGTACACCGCCCAGGCCGGCCTGTTCCGCACCGCCATCCGGGTGGGAGCGTCCGCGGAGCAGCAGCGCGAGTGGATGCCCAAGGTCATTGACTTCTCCCTCAAGGGCGTGTTCTCACTGACCGAACCCGAATCTGGATCGGATATCGCCGGAGGCCTGTCCACAACCGCCCGGAGGCAGGCCGATGGCAGCTGGATCCTTGACGGCGCCAAGCGCTGGATCGGCGGCGCAGCCACCGCAGATGTCCTGGCCGTCTTCGCCCGGGACACCGCCGACGGGCAGGTCAAGGCCTTCCTGGTGGATCGCACTGCCTCGGGAGTCAGCCTGGAAAAGATTCAAGGAAAGACCTCGCTGCGGATGATGCAGAACGCCCACATCACCCTCGCCGGCGTCCGCGTCCCCGAAGCGATGCGCCTGCACAACGTGAACTCGTTCAAGGACGTCGCGGCAATGCTCCGGGCCATGCGCTCGGATGTTGCCTGGATTGCCACCGGCATCGCTGCAGGTGCCTTCGAGGCAGCACTCGCCTACGTCAACGAACGCCGCCAGTTCGGCCGCACCCTGGGGTCCTTCCAGCTGGTCCAGGAAAAACTGGCCCGCATGCTGGGGAACGTCACGGCCAGCCTGTCCCTGGTGGTCCGGTTGACCGAACAGCAGGCCAGAGGCATCTACCGGGACCAGGACTCGGCCCTGGCCAAGATGCAGACATCCCTCTTCATGCGCGACACGGTGGCCCTGGCCCGCGAAGTAGTGGGCGGCAACGGCATCACCCTCGCCGCCGACGTGGCCCGCTTCCACGCGGACGCGGAGGCCGTGTACTCCTACGAAGGCACCCACGACATCAACGCCCTCATCATCGGCCGCGCCCTCACCGGAGAAAGCGCCTTCACCCGCTAGCACCAGTAACACCACACGAAACCACCCCAACAAGCCCAGGAGGCAACGATGCCCAATCTCGTCGTCGATTTCGACACCCTGCTCACCCTGTCCGGCAAGGACCTCGGCACCACCGACTACCGCCAGATCACCCAGGAGCAGATCAACCTGTTCGCGGACGCCACTGACGACCAGCAGTGGATCCACACCGACCCCGAACGCGCCAAGGACGGTCCGTTCGGCGCCCCCATCGCCCACGGCTTCCTCACCCTCTCCCTGATCATCCCGTTCTGGGGCGAGCTGTTCGACGTCGAGGGCGTCACCACCAAGGTCAACTACGGCCTGGACAAGGTCCGCTTCACCTCCCCGGTCACGGTGGGATCCAAGGTCCGCATGCAGGCCACCATCGCCGATGTCACCGAGGTGAAGGGCGGCGCCCAGATCAAGGTCAACGCCACCATCGAGATCGAAGGCCAGGAACGCCCGGCCGTCGTTGCCGAATTCCTGGCACGTTTCTACAAGTAAGCAGCTTTCCCGGCAGCACCCCCCCACAACACCGGCGGCCCGCCGCACGAGGCGCCGCCTCCTCAGGCAACCCCCAAAACTCCCATTCCTCCGTCCTTAGGAACAGCCATGTCCGGACACACCACGCTCGCACCTGCGGGCACGGCCGCCAAGCGCAAGGAAGCGCGCACGGTCATCCTGTCCAGCTATCTGGGCAGCACCATCGAGTTCTACGACTTCCTGCTGTACGCCACGGCGGCGGCAGTAGCCTTCCCGAAGGTCTTCTTCGCCGGAACGGACGAATGGGTGGGCGTCGTCGCCGCCTACGCCACTTTCGCCGCCGGGTACGTGGCCAGGCCGCTGGGCGGCGTCATCTTCGGCCACTTCGGCGACAAAGTGGGCCGCAAGGGGATGCTGATCATCTCCATGGCCATGATGGGCATCGCATCGACGCTCATCGGGCTGATCCCCGGCGCCGGCGTGATCGGGCCGTGGGGCGCCGTCATCCTGGTGCTGCTGCGGGTGTGCCAAGGCATCGCCGTCGGCGGTGAATGGGGCGGCGCCGCCCTCATGGCCCTGGAGCACTCCCACCCCAAGCGGCGCGGCTTCGCCGCCTCGTTCGTCAACGCCGGCGCCCCCACCGGCGCCGTACTGGGCACACTCGTGATGGGCGCTTTCTCAGCACTGCCGCAGGACGCTTTCCTGGCCTGGGGCTGGCGCGTGCCGTTCCTGCTGTCCTTCGTGCTCCTGATCGTGGGCATGTTCGTCCGCCTGCGCGTCTCTGAAAGCCCCATCTTCGCCGAGGCCGTGGCCAAGGAAAGCGCGCAGGGCGCCAAGCGCAAGATCCCGCTGCTGGAGGTGCTGCGCCGCCCCAAGGCCCTGATCATGATTATGTTCGCCGGTGCCGCCGGGTTCGGACTCCAGGTGGTGCTGCCCACCTTCTCCGTCACTTACGCGGTGTCCAAGGGAGCGCCGCAGCAGGGCGTGCTCTATGCCTTCGCGGGCGCCTCGGCCATTTCCATCATCTTCGTCCTCCTGGGCGGCCGCCTGTCCGACCGCTTCGGCCGCCGGCCGGTGATGATCGCCGGACTGGCGCTGTTCATCGCCTACCTGTTACCCATGTTCGGGATGCTCGGCTCCGGCAACGTAGGCCTGGTTTTCCTCGCCTTCACCGTGGCCCTCATCCTGCATTCATCCCTGTACGGGCCTCTGGCGGCCTTCGTCTCGGAACAGTTCGGCACCACCTCCCGCTACACCGGTGCCGCGGTGGGCTACCAGCTGGCCACGCTCATCGGCGCAGGCTTCACCCCGGGTATCGTCGCCGGGCTCTACAAGGATTCCGGGCAGAACATCCTCCCGGTGGTGGTGTTCCTGTCGGCCATGGCACTCGTCTCGATTGTCTTCATCGCCCTGACGCGGGAATCTAAGAACAACGACCACACTACGGTCCGTTAGGAGAACCATGGACAACAACGGAGTTGGCTCCTGGCTGCAGCGCCGCCGCCGGAAGTCAGGTGCCAAGGCTGCCCTTCTGTCAGCAGACGGCATCCTGAGCTACGAGGAGCTCGCCGAACGCACCGACCGCCTGGCCAACGTACTCCGGGACAGGGGAGTGGCCAAGGGTGACCGGGTGGCCTACCTGGGGGAGAACCACCCGTCCTTCGTGGAGACCTTCTTCGCCTGCGGACTCCTGGGCGCCATCTTCGTGCCGCTCAACACCCGGCTCGCGCCACCCGAGCTGCAGTTCCAGCTGCAGGATTCCGGGGCCCGGCTCCTGGTCAATGCCGGTGCCCTGGAGGCGCCTGCCTCCGCCGCCCTGGAAGGGACGGAAGTGACGCACCGCCTCGTGGTGGCGGCCGACGGCGGGACGGAACCTTCCGCCGCCACGTCGCCGGCCGCCGTCGAACGTTATGAAGAGGTGCTGCAGGCAGCGGCGCCGGACGCCCTCGACGTGCCGGTAGGGCATGATGACGGCGCGATGATCCTCTACACCTCGGGGACAACCGGCAAGCCCAAGGGTGCGCTGCTGACCCACGGGAACATCACCTGGAATTGCATCAACACCGTGGTGGACATGGACATCAACCGCAATGATGTGGCGCTGATGATCTCGCCGCTGTTCCACGTGGCGTCCCTGGACATGGGACTGCTGCCGATGCTCCTCAAGGGCGCCACCGTGGTGCTCGAGGCGAAGTTCGATCCCGCCCGCGTCCTGGAGCTGGTCCAGGAGCACAAGGTCACCACCCTCAACGGGGTGCCCACCACGTTCCAGATGCTGTGCGAGGATCCGGGATGGGCCACGGCGGACCTCAGCTCACTGGACAAGCTCACCTGTGGCGGCTCCGCCATTCCCCGCCGGGTCCTGGACGCGTACGAGGACCGCGGCATTGGCTTCACCAGCTGTTACGGCATGACCGAGACGGCGCCCGGGGCCACCATGCTTCCCGTGTCACGGTCCAGGGACAAGGCAGGCTCTGCCGGCCTCCCGCATTTCTTCACCGACGTCCGGATCGCCGAGCCCATGGGCGGGGTGGCCGCCCCGGGAGAGGTGGGGGAAATCCAGATCTGCGGCCCCAACGTGATCAAGGAGTACTGGAACCGGCCGGAAGCCACAGCTGCCAGCTACGCGGACGGGGCCTGGTTCCGCTCCGGGGACATGGGCTACCGGGATGAGGAGGGCTTCCTTTTCGTCTCGGACCGGCTCAAGGACATGATCATTTCCGGCGGGGAGAACATCTATCCTGCCGAGGTGGAGGCGGTCATTTCCGAGCACAGTGCCGTGGGCAGCGTGGCGGTCATCGGCGTTCCCGATGACAAGTGGGGCGAGGTTCCCCAGGCGATCGTGACCCTGCGCGAGGGCGCATCACTGACGGCGGAGCAGCTGCGCAGCTTCCTGGACGGGCGGCTTGCGCGCTACAAGATCCCCAAGTCCCTGGTGGTGGTTGAAGACATGCCCCGGACGGCCAGCGGCAAGATCCGCAAGATGGAGCTCCGAAAGCAGCTTTAGCGCATGAATCCCCACGGTTTACCTTGCCTCGGTGGCCGTGGGGTCCCGCCGTTGTTACCGTTCACGGTCATTGATTGGGGAATCCTTCAAGACGGTGCCACCATTATTGGATGCTTGAGGCAACTAAACCCCAGAAGTCCCCGGACGGAACACCCGTCAATCCCGCCCTGGAAGCGGAAAGCAGGATCGCACGCATCGCGGTGACGGTGTTCCCGATTTTGGTGGTGGTCGCGGGCGTCGTCGGCTTCCTGCTGCCCGGCGCCTTCAAGCCTCTGGGGCCGGCGGTGCCCTATCTGCTGGGCATCATCATGTTCTGCATGGGCCTCACGCTGACCCCGCCGGACTTTGCCGCGGTGGCCAAGCGCCCGTGGGCGGTTGCGCTCGGGATTGTGGCGCACTACATCATCATGCCCGGCGCAGGCTGGGTCATCGCCGGCGCCCTGAACCTGGACCCCGAGCTCGCCGTGGGCGTCATCCTGGTGGGATGCGCGCCATCCGGAACCGCCTCCAACGTGATGGCCTTCCTGGCCAAGGGTGACGTTGCCCTGTCGGTCGCGGTGGCCTCTGTCTCCACGCTGATCGCCCCAATCGTCACCCCGCTGCTGGTCCTGTTCCTGGCAGGCTCCTACCTCTCGATCGACGCCGGCGGCATGGTCCTGGATATCGTCAAGACAGTGCTGCTTCCGGTGGTCGCCGGCCTCCTGGCCCGGCTGTTCCTCAAGAAGCTCGTAGCGAAGGTGCTGCCGGCACTGCCGTGGGCCTCCGCCGTCGTGATTTCCCTGATCGTGGCCATCGTGGTGGCCGGAAGCGCCAGCAAGATCGTGGCCGCAGGTGCCATCGTGTTCCTCGCCGTGGTGCTGCACAACGGCTTCGGCCTGGGCCTTGGCTACCTGGCCGGGAAACTGGGCCGGCTGGACGACAAAGCCCGCCGCGCCCTCGCCTTCGAAGTGGGCATGCAGAACTCGGGCCTGGCCGCCACACTGGCCACCGCCCACTTCAGCCCCCTCGCAGCGCTGCCCTCCGCCGTGTTCTCGCTGTGGCACAACATCTCCGGGGCCATCGTGGCTGCCTGGTTGGCTCGCCGTCCCTTGCAGGAGAAGCCCCTGCCTGAAGCACCCCTGCATGAAAAGCGCGCCTGACCTGCGCCGTCACCGCCGCATGACTCCTTAAAGCCCTGTTTCCGTTCCCCCATTCTGGGTAAAGGACCCGGTAGGGGCAGCGCCGCCCGCGCTGCCCCGGCCAATTCCGGACGGGAGAGGGACAGATGGCTCAGATCGACCGCATAGCTGAACCATGGGGGACGCGGACGCCGTACGGCGCCGGGAATGAATGGCCGGTCCGGGTGGACAGCCACCTGGCCGAGGGGGTGGCCCCGGAAGACGTGGACGCCTGGGTGCAGACGGCGTCGCTGCTGCACTCCAACGGCGATGCCATGGACATTGCCGTCAAGGACAACCGGATTGTCGGCGTCCGAGGGCGGGCGGTGGACCGGGTGAACCATGGCCGCCTGGGACCGAAGGACCTGTACGGCTGGCAGGCGAATGCGTCGCCGGACCGGCTCACCAAGCCGCTGATCCGCGAGGGCGGGAAGCTGGTGGAGACGGACTGGGACACCGCAATGCAGCGAGTGGTGGACCGGTCGAAGGCGCTGCTGGCGGAGCAGGGCCCCAGCGCCATCGGCTTTTACACCACCGGCCAGCTGTTCGCCGAGGAGTACTACACGCTGGGGACCATAGCCCACGGCGGCATCGGCACCAACCACGTGGATGGAAACACCCGGCTGTGCACGGCAACGGCGGCCGAGGCGCTGAAGGAATCCTTCGGCTGCGACGGCCAGCCCGGCTCCTACACCGACGTGGACCACGCGGACGTGATCGCCCTGTACGGGCACAACGTGGCGGAAACCCAAACCGTCCTGTGGACCCGGATGCTGGACCGCCTGGCAGGGCCCAACCCGCCCAAGATCATCTGCGTGGACCCGCGCATGACCCCCGTCGCCAAGGCGGCAACCCTGCACCTGGCGCCGCGGCCGGGAACCAACGTCGCCCTGATGAACGCCATCCTGCACGAGATCATTACCAACGGCTGGGTGGACCACGACTACATCGCGGCGCACACAGTGGGGTTCGCGGAGCTGGAAAAAGAAGTCAAGAACTACCCTCCGGCCCTGGCCGCGGAAATCTGCGGTGTCCCGGCGGAGCAAATCTCGCAAGCTGCCAGCATCATCGGCCACGCCGAACGGCTCCTGTCCACGGTGCTGCAGGGCTTTTACCAGTCGAACCAGGGCACCGCCGCAGCGGTGCAGGTGAACAACATCAACATCATCCGCGGCATGCTGGGCAAACCGGGCTGCGGGATCCTGCAGATGAACGGCCAGCCCACTGCCGAGAACACCCGCGAGTGCGGGGCTGACGGGGACCTGGCCGCCTTCCGGAACTGGTCCAACGACGCCCACGTCAAGGATCTCGCCCGGGTGTGGAACATCGACCCCATGTCCATCCCGCACTACTCGCCGCCCACGCACGTCATGCAGATGATGCGCTACGCGGAGGACGGTTCCATCAGGATGCTGTGGGTCAGCGGCACCAACCCCGCCGTCTCATTGCCCGAACTGGCGCGGGTCCGCAGCATCCTTAAACAGGAGCGGCTGTTCCTGGTGGTGCAGGACATCTTCCTGTCGGAGACGGCCCAGCTGGCCGACGTCGTGCTCCCCGCCGCCACGTGGGGCGAAAAAACGGGGACCTTCACCAATGTGGACCGCACGGTCCACCTGTCCGAAAAAGCAGTGGACCCGCCCGGCGAGGCCCGGCCCGACCTGGATATCTTCATCGACTATGCGCACCGGATGGGCCTGGAGGACAAGGATGGCCAGCCGCTGATCAAGTGGCACGACCCCGAGTCCGCCTTCGAAGCCTGGAAGGAATGCTCCCGCGGACGTCCGTGCGACTACACCGGGATCACCTACGGCAAGCTGCGCGGCGGCTCCGGCATCCAGTGGCCGTGCAACGAGGAGAACCCGGACGGCACCGAACGCATCTACGCTGACGGCAAGTTCTGGGCCCACCCCGAATACTGCGAGACCTACGGCCGGGACCTCATCACCGGCGCACCCGTGGACCCCTCCGAGTACAAGGCCCTCAACCCGGAGGGCAAGGCCATCATCAAGGCCGCCGAATACATGCCGCCGCACGAGCTGCCCAGCCAGGAGTTCCCGCTCCAGCTCATCACCGGCCGCACGCTCTACCAGTTCCACACCCGCACCAAGACAGGCCGGGCGCCGGAACTGCAGGCGGCCGCCCCTGACGTCTGGGTTGAGCTGTCAGCGGACGACGCCGGCGCGTACGGGATTACCGAGGGGGACCTTGCGGAGGTGGAGACACCCCGCGGTTCCGTCCGTGCCAAAGTCCGGATCAGCGGGATCCGGAACGGGGTCCTGTTCCTGCCGTTCCATTACGGCTACTGGGATACCGACGGCGGGCACGAGCCTGACGGGGCGGGCCGGGCGGCGAACGAACTGACCATCACCGACTGGGACGCCGCATCGAAGCAGCCTATCTTCAAGACGGCAGCCGCCCGCATCACCCGCGTCTCCGGCCGCGACGGGCCATCGCCGGCGCCCACCACCACAGCCTCGGCGCCGGCAGGGGAGTTCCCGGACGAGGCCAGGACCAAGGGAATCGGATCCGCCCTGGCCCATGAGGCCACAGAGACGGCAGGAGGGGAACAATGAAATTCGGGCTGGTACTGGAGGAGATGCACCGCTCCGAAAACGACCTGGCGCACCACTTGCTGACTATCTCGGAGCGGCACAAGGTGGACCACGAGGTCTATCACTTGGCCCGGGACCTGGCGCGCTGGTCCCAGCAGCACGTCCGGGACATCGCGGACACTGCCAAGAATTACGGTCAGGACCTGGATCCGGAGCCCCGCGGCGAAATGGGGCTGATGGAGACCATCCGGGAAAAGGGCAGCGAGATGGTGGGCCGGCGGCCGGAAACCGGGATGCTGCTGCTGCGGGACCTGCGGGAGCTGTACCTGAAGGCCTGCGGCGTTTCGGCCGACTGGGAATTGCTGGCGCAGGCAGCGCAGGGGATGAAGGACAAGAAGCTGCTGGCACTGGCGGAGAAATGCCATCCGCAAACCATCCGGCAGATGAAGTGGGCCAACGGCAAGCTCAAGGAATCCGCCACCCAGGTGCTTGTCAGCTGAGAGTTCCGGGCAGCCAAGTTCCCCGTCAGCTATGTTCGCGGGCCGCCTGCAGGTGCGTTAACAGGGCCACCATCTGCTGGGCGGTCCAGGGCAGGGCCTTGCTCAGTTCGGCGCTGTTCTCGTTCCACATGCTGCGGGCGGCCGTCTTGGTGCCGTCGCTGCTGTGGAAGCGGGAGCCCAGCTCATCCCAGCGCCGCACCAGGTCCCTGGCCTCCGGGCTGCCGGCGGGGACACCGCCGTCGACCTGGCGCAGGCCCGCCTCAACCAGGCCGGCCCACTCGGTCCGTGACTCCTCCACGGCCTCCTGCCCCAATTCGGCCCGCCGCTCGTCGAGTTCGCGGCGCTGGTCCTCGGTGAAATAGTTTCCGAACATCGTCATCCCTTCCAGGACGGTCATGAAATAGGCGGGCTCGGCACGCCCGTGGCTGCTGATGCGTTCCAGCAGCTCCCGGACGGTCCGTTGCAGCTGCTCCAGCTGCAGCGCCTGATCGTCCAGCGCGGCCAGCTGCCGGAGCAGGAGCTCTTGCAAGGACCCGGGACCGTCCAGCGCTGTCGCAATCTGTGCGAGCGGCACCCCAAGGCTTCGCAGAGTCCGGATGCTGTACAGGCGCCGCAGGTCCTGCTCGGTGTAGCGGCGGTGGCCCGCAGCGGTCCGGACGCCCGCCCGGAGCAGCCCGATGCTGTCGTAGTGGTGCAGCGCCCGGACCGTCACGCCGGTTGCCGCCGCCAGCTCACCGACGCTCCATAGCGCTTCATCACGTTGTTCCATACCGACCACGGTAGATCCTGACGCCGCGTCAGGTTCAACCCCTGTGGAGGGGCATTTTCAGGGCAGCAGGGGCCCATGAACGGGGGTGCCGCAACCGGAACCCCCTGTTATCCCTCACATTCCTTGCAGTACTTCTTGCCGTCTTTTTCCCGGGCAAGCTGGCTGCGGTGGTGGACCAGGAAGCAGGACATGCACGTGAATTCGTCCGCCTGCACCGGCACCACCTGGATGAGGAGCTCCTCGTTGGAGAGGTCCGCTCCGGGCAGCTCGAAGCTGTCCGCGAGGTCCGTCTCGTCCACGTCGGGGGTGGCCTCCCGGCGGCTGGACTTGTCGGACTTCAGCTCCTCCAAGGCGACGTTCGGCTCTTCCTCGGGAGTCACCCGCGGAGCGTCGTAGTCAACTGACATGTGGTGGTTCTCCTGTCGACTTTCTTCTGGTTGTCCGGGACTGGATTCTAGACTGCCGTCCGGTTCCATTCCTGAACAGATCGACAACGCAGGGCCGGCCCAACAAATTCCCGTACCGACTACGGCTGCCTCGTGCTCCCGTCGAAGCCGTGGCTCAGCTGAAATCCGCGGCCGCCAAACGGGCGCACGCCTCCCACAGGCGCCGCCGCGCCTCCGGGTCCGAACCCATGCCTGGCGTGGGAAGTTGTTTCCGCTGTGCCCACAGCTTGCCGGTTACCGACCCCGTTTCCGGGGCTGTGGCGAGCCACAGCGGGGTGTCCGCGGCGCGCTCTGCCGTCTTCCCCAGCGTGTTCGTGATCCACCGGAACGGTCCGCCCACATCTTGAAGCAGCCCAGTGTTCCTCACCAGCCCCGGGTGGACGGCATTGACCACCACGCCTGTTCCCCGCAGGCGTTCGGCGAACTCCTGGGTCAGCAGGACCCGGCCCAGCATGGTGGGCGGCGTGGAACGGAGGAAGCTGTATTTCCCCGAGGCTGTCTGCAGGTCATCGAAGGGGATCTGGACGTTCCCGTACCTGGACGCGATATTGACAACCCGCGAAGGGAGGGCGGCGGTGGCACCGTTCCTGAGGTTCTCCAGCAGGAAGCCGGTGACCAGGAAGTAGGACATCACGTTGGTGGCGAAGGTGAGCTCCAGCCCTTCGGCGGTTTCATGGCGTTCCTTCCGGAACACGCCGGCGGCGTTGACCAGCACGTCCAGCCTGCCGTGACGGAAACGGAATGCGTCCATGGCGGCACGGATGGAGGACTGGAGCGACAGGTCGCAGGCGAGTGGCTCCAGGTCCGCGCCCGGGACCTGCGTCCGGATGTCCGCCATTGCCGCCTGGGCACGCGCCTCGCTCCGGCCGACGACGACGACAGTGGCACCTTCGCGGGCAAGGCCGGCGGCCACCGCCTGCCCGATGCCCCCGGTGGCGCCGGTCACCAACGCAATGCGCCCGTCCAGCCCTGCCATCTCATCGCCTCCAGAGGATCCACTCTTCCGGGACAATCCCAGCACTATTCGCGAGATCTGGCCAGAGCGTTCGGGGCAGCAAGCGGGCCTCCCCGAATGCCTATGCCGCTGCCGCGGCCCGCCCGCCCAGAACCTGCCGGGCTGGTGCCGAAACTTCTTGGGTAGGTAGACTGACCTACCTACCCAGGAGTCCCATGCCCACCACTGATGCAGTTCCCTCCCGCAGACCTGCCCGCAAGCTGCTGTTGGCGGCCGCGGCACGCTTGTTCTATGCGCAAGGGGTTGCCGCAACAGGCATTGACACCATCACCGCCGAGGCGGGGGTGGCGAAGAAGAGCCTCTACAACAACTTCTCGTCCAAGGCGGAGCTGGTGGCGGCGTACCTCGAAGCCCGGCACGAGGAGTGGCTGGCCCTGTACCGGAAAAGGGTGGACACCGCAGCATCTCCCGAGGAACGGGTGCTGGCAGTCTTCGACGCCTACCGGGACCACGCCAACTTCGCGTACGAGCACGGGTTCCGGGGGTGTGGCCTCCTCAACGCGGCAGCCGAACTGCCGGTAGGGAACGCCGGGCGGTTGGCCGTGCGGCATCACAAGGAAGAGGTCGAGGAACTGTTGGCGCAGCACCTCCGCGAACTGCTGCCGGACAATCCAGCACGCGCCGCAGGGCTGGCGCGCCACCTGTCCTTCCTGCTTGAAGGGGCCATGGCGCGCGCCGGCCTGGAGGGCGGGGACGCGTGCTTGCAGGACGCCCGGCTGATCGCCGGGCAGATGCTGGCAGCCCTGTAATGGCAAGCGCTGAAGCTGGAATCCCCGCCACCGGCGGCAGCTCAAACGCACCACTGTGGGGCGCCCTGTTCGTCGCCGCCGCGTCCGTCCTGTGGGGGACCACGGGGACCGCCGCCACGTTCGCCCCGTCCGTAAGCCCGCTGGCCATCGGCGCCGTCGCCATGGGCGTGGGCGGACTGCTGCAGGCGGCGCTGGCAGCGCGGCAGATCAGGCTGCAGCGGAAAGGCATCAGGCAGCGTTGGCGGCTGGTGCTGCTGGCAGCCGCGGCCGTGGCCGTCTATCCGCTGGCCTTCTACAGCTCGATGCACCTCTCCGGCGTGGCAGTGGGAACGGTCGTTTCCATCGGGTCCGCTCCCGTGGCGGCGGCGATCATCGAACGCTTCGCCGACCACAAGCCGCTGACGCGCCGGTGGACCATCGGCGCTGTCCTGGGCATCGGAGGCGCGGCGCTGTTGTCCTTTGCCGGACACAGCCCTGCAGGACTCAACCCGGCAGGCCACAACCCGGCGGGAGATGGCACCGGAACCGGCGGCACATCCGCCGTCGAATGGGCCACCCAATGGGCCTCCACTGCCGGCATCGCCCTGGGCCTGGTGGCCGGCGGAACCTATGCCCTGTACTCGTGGGGAGCGCACCGGCTGATTGCCGGCGGCGTCACGTCCCGGGCCGCGATGGGGAGCGTTTTCGGGCTCGGCGGGCTGCTGCTGATGCCCGTCCTGGCGCTCACCGGCGCCCCGCTGCTCGCGTCGTGGACCAACGCCTCGGTAGGCGCGTACATGGCGCTGGTGCCCATGTTCGCCGGGTATCTGCTGTTCGGCTGGGGCCTGGCGCGGATACGGGCGAGCACGGCCACCAGCATCTCCCTGCTCGAAACGGTGGTGGCGGCCGTCCTGGCGGTGCTGGTGGTGGGGGAGCGGCTTCCGGCACTGGGGTGGCTTGGCGCCGCCGTCGTACTCGGAAGCCTGTTCATCCTCAGCGTGCGCAGCCGACCCCGGCAGGGGGTCAGGTCAGCCGGTGGCCTGTTGCCGTCCGCTCCGGCCCGGGGCGGGGCGGTTCAGCAGGAGGCACGCGCCCAGCGCCAGCAGCAGGAAACCCACCACGACGGCGACCACCTCCTGGCTGCCGATGCCCGCCACGACGATCGCGAGCGCGAGCAGGCAAACAAGTGATCCTGCGATGAGTCCCGCCGGAATGCGGCGGGCAGGGTAACCGGAGAGCAGCTCCATTGCCAGATGGGGATCGTCCGCGATCAGTCCCAGCTCCAACTCCTTGAGCAGCCTCCGCTCTTCTTCGGACATTGGCATGGCATGCCCCTGGATTCCATGAGACGCGGCTATCGCTATTGACCGTAGGAGCGTTCCCGCGCAGAGTCAAGGGTCCGCGGTGCGCCTGGCTAACTGCCCGTCCGGGACGTCATACCGCAGCTCGTCGGCAATGACCCGGACACCCTTCGTGGGGACGTGCGCGGTCCGCTTGGCCGGCGGCATCAGGTGCTCCACCGGGGTGTCCGCCAGCAGCAGGCAATGGTCGGCGATGAGCCGGCGGTGGCACCGCCACCAAACGGTTTCGCTGCACATGATGGCGGTCTGCTGGTCCTGCGCGTCCGCCAGCAGTCCGGCCACGGCGGCCCTGAACTCGGGCGAGCGCATGTACCCCGCGTACGCGCGGAACGATTCATTCGGCAGCGCCGTGTCAGGGGAGTTGGACGGAAGCTTGCGGAAGCCGCCCAGCCGGCGTTCCCAGCGGTAGCTGATGCCGGCGGCCGGGAGCCACTCGGCCATGCTGTCCTTGCCGAAGTGTGGATACTTGCGGCTGCCGGGACCGATCCGGACGTCCACCAGGGATGCGACACCCGCCGCGGTGAGCAGCGCCATGAACTCCTCCTGGGAGGCGGTGCCGTGACCTACCGTGAACAGGGACTTCATCGAAGCCATATTAGGCGCGCCGGGCAGGGGATCTCGCTTATATTGAGGCATGGCCACCCCCGGTAGCGACGACGAGTTCGTCCAACTGCACGACCTGATTATCGGCAGCACGAACGTGGGCGGGTTCCTGACGGAGCTGTCCATCGTGGCGGCATCCACGCTCAGCGACGCCGCGGGCGTGTTTATCGAGTGCGGGGTGACCCTTCGCCGGCGCAAACGCACCGCCACCATCGCGGGCAGCAGCGAACGCGCCGCGATGCTGGACAAGCTGGAACAGGCCCTTGGTGACGGGCCCTGCATTGCCTCCTTGGAAAGCATGACGCCGGTGGTCCTGGGGGACGTGGCCACTGACACCCGCTGGCCGGAGTACCAGAAAGTGCTGGCCGACAACGGGTGCCGCAGCGTGCTGGGCGTTCCGCTGGCCCTGGACGAGAACCAGTCCGCAGCACTGAACTTCTTTTCCTCGGAGCCGAACGTCTATGCCCCGGCGGTGATCACCCGGGCCGAAGGGTTCGCGCATCTGGCCGGCCGTGCGCTGCGGCTGGCACTGAGGATCGCGGACGCCCAGAACCTGGCGGACGATCTTCGGGCCGCCATGCAGAGCCGCACCACGATAGACCTTGCCTGCGGCGTGATCATGGCGCAGAACCGGTGCACCCAGGAGGAAGCGATGGCCCTGCTGACCAAGGCGTCGAGCCACCGGAACCAGAAACTGCGGGACCTGGCCGGTGACGTTCTCGGCCGGGTCAGCAACGGAACGGTGAACACGCACTTTGATCCCTGAACCGTCCGTACCGGCTGAAGCACCTACGACACGCGGCCGCACCCGCCGGGCCCGGCCCGTGGTTTCGCCCCGGCGCCACCCTGCAATAATCTGATCCAACGGCTGTTCACTGGGGTGTAAGCGTCCGGTGCACAAGGCAGCACTGTAAGTTTCGGGACCATCACAGACGAACGAGGCGGACACCCATGACGGCAACAGATCAGCAGCACGCATCACGACCGGAAGTGCCCGCAGACCCTCCTGCCGCCCATGAGCCCGTGGATCCGCATCTGTTGCAGCAGCTGGCCGACGCGCACGGGGTGGGCACCTCCTTCCAGGGCTGGGACGGACTGCCCCACTCGGTGGCGGAGGAGACGCTGGTCAAGGTGCTGGCCGCCCTGGGCGTCGAGGCACGCACCAACGGCCAGATCGAGGCAGCCCTGGCGGAGGCGGAACTGGCGCCGTGGCGGCGGATGCTGCCGCCCGCCGTCGTCATCCAGCAGGGTGAGCCGGCGCAGGTGCCGGTCCATGTGCGGGACGGGGCCACCGCCAGCCTGACGGTCACCCTCGAAGGGGGAGCGGGATCACGGGAGGCAGTCCAGCAGGACGTCTGGGTGCAGCCCCGGGAGGTCGACGGCATCTCCACCGGAAGAGCCACTTTTTCCCTTCCGCAGGACCTCCCGTTGGGCTGGCACACCCTGCACGCGGAGTCTGAGGGTGCCGCAGCCACCGCCGCCCTGGTGGTGACACCGGCGCGGTTGGAAACAGCCAAACCGCTGGAGGACCGCCGGGGCTGGGGGCTCGCCACGCAGCTGTACTCGGTCCGTTCCAAGCGGTCGTGGGGCATCGGGGATTTCGCCGACCTTGCGGACCTGGCAGCCATCAGCGGGGCGCGCGGCGCCGACTACGTGCTGGTTAACCCGCTGCACGCCGCGGAGCCGGTTCCCCCGGTCCAGCCGTCCCCCTACTCGCCCTCCACGCGCCGGTTCTTCAACCCTTTGTACATCCGGATCGAGGCAGTACCCGAGCTCGCCTATCTCCGGCCGCGCAAGCGGGCCGCGCTGGAGAAGCTGCATGCCGAGGTCGCGGTGCTGAACAAGGAGGGTGAACGGCTGGACCGGGACGCCGTCTATGCGGCGAAGCTCCAGGCGCTGGAGATGCTCTACCACACCCGCCGTTCCCCGGCCCGCCAAGCCGCCTTCGACGAGTTCTGCCGGATTTCCGGCCAGGGGCTGGATGACTTTGCGCTGTGGTCCGCCATCCGTGAAGACCTTGCCCCTGGCGATCCGCTGTGGACCGACCCTGCCTGCGCGATTGGCACCCGGGAGGCGGAGGCGCTCCGGGAGAAGCTGGCGGACCGGATCGGGTTCCACCGGTGGCTGCAGTGGATCTGCGACGAGCAGCTCGAATACGCCCAGCACGCCGCACTGCGCTCCGGGATGCGCCTTGGCGTGGTGCACGACCTCGCAGTGGGGGTTGACCACAGCAGCGCCGACGCCTGGACGCTGCGCAGCGTGCTGGCCCCGGCCACCAGCGTGGGCGCGCCGCCGGACATGTACAACCAGCAGGGCCAGGACTGGGGACAGCCGCCATGGCACCCCACCCGCCTGGCCGAGGCCGGCTATGCACCGTTCCGCGACATGCTGGCCACGGTGCTGCGGCACGCCGGCGGCATCCGCGTGGACCACATCCTGGGCCTGTTCCGGCTCTGGTGGATCCCCGCCGGGAACGCCCCCGGCGACGGCGCCTACGTCCGCTACGACCACGAGGCCCTGATCGGCATCCTCGCCCTCGAGGCGCACCGCGCCGGCGCCGTGGTCATCGGGGAGGACCTGGGCACCTTCGAGCCGTGGGTGCGGGACTACCTTGCCGCGCGCGGCATCCTGGGGACGTCCATCCTGTGGTTTGAGTACGACGACGATTCGCCGCTCGCGCCGGAGAAGTACCGCACGCAGGCGCTCGCCAGCGTCAACACCCACGACCTGCCGCCCACCGCCGGCTACCTCGCCGGGGACCACGTCGCACTGCGGAGCCGGTTGGGCCTGCTGGAACGGTCCGAAGCGGAAGAGCGCGCCGAGCACAATGCTTCCCTGGAGAAGATGTTCGCCCTCCTGCGCGAGCGCGGTTACCTGCCCGGAGGGTCTGGGCCTGCCGGTGGGGAGGAACACACCATCGAAGCCCTGCACCTGCTGCTGGCGCAGGCGCCGTCGGTGCTGCTGGGCGTGGCGCTGGTGGACGCGGTGGGGGAGCGGCGGGTCCAGAACCAGCCCGGAACCACCGAGGCCCTTTATCCGAACTGGCAGGTCCCCCTGGGAGGCCCGGACGGCAAGCCCGTTTACCTCGACGACCTACCCGCCAACGGGCGGTTCAACGCGCTGCTCGCGGCGGTGGAGGGTGCCATGCACGGCCAATAACGGGGCCTGGCACAGCAACGCGGCACACCAGCAACGCGGCCCGCCGCCTTGGCGGGCCGCGTTGCTGGCGTTCTTGTCCCTAGCTGGCAGTGATGACGTGTGTGAAGTGGTCGTACCGGAAGGTGACCGGGCCGCCGTCGTGCTCAAACACGATATTGGCGCCGGGGGAAGCTCCTCCTGCCCCGTAGCTGACGTCCCATGCGCGGTTGAGGGCCGCCTTGAACTCGTAGCTTCCCGCTGCCAGGTCAGGCACGGTCAGCTTCCACACGAGGTCCGCCGGGTCCAGCGTGAGCTGTGCCTGGTCACAGGCGGGTTCCCAGTCCGAGGCGCAGCCCAGTTCGCTGTCCATGCTGCCGGCTGCGGCCACCGCCTTTGGCTGCTGCGACGCGTACACCGTGCTGAGGAGATGGGTGCTGTTGTCGTAGCGGAAAGTCACCTTGCCACCCGGGTGGTCCAGGACGATGTTCTGGCCGTTGAGCTGGCCGTCGGCACCGTAGTTCTCCTCCCAGCCGCCGTTGAGCGCGGCCTTGTATTCGTACTGCCCCGCCGGAAGGTCCACGGTCAGCCGCCAGATCCGGTCCGCCGGGTCGAGCACCATCTGCGCCTTGCCGCAGGACGGATCCCACTGCGCGCCGCAACCCATCGCCTGGTTGAGGCTTCCGGCCACCGCCACCGAGTCAGGCTGCGGGGCCTCTCCCACGGTGACCGTCCGGATCCCGCTGGTGACGTTGAAACCAGGGCCGGTCATGGCTGCCCGGTACCGGACGGCGGTGCCGTCTGCCAGGGCGGACACGTCGTCGGTGGCCGAGTACACGGGCGAAGAGTCATCCGTGCCCACGCCGGTCCACGCTCCGCCGTCCACGCTGCGCTCGAACGACACCACATGGCTGGACTTCTCCGGATCCGCGGTGGCGCTGAGTTCCACCTTGCCCTTCACGCTGCTGCCTTCCACGGGTTTCTGGAGGATCAGGACAGGCGCGGGAACGCTTGCCGTACGGCTCTGGCTGGTGGCGGTATGCCCGCCGTTGTCCAGCACGGTGGCCCGGTATTCCATCGGGGTGCCTGCATCCAGCGCGGCCACATCGTGGAACACCTGGTAGGGCGCGGTGTCATCCGTGCCGATCGGCTTCCAGTCCCCGCCTGCTGTCCTTGCTTCGAAGGTGACCTCGTAGAACGAAGCACCGTCGACGTCGGCCGCCACGTTGATGCGCCCGTTGTCGCCGGCTGCCGCCCCCGGCTGCTGGAGGGCGACGGCGGGAGCTTCCTTGGAGTGCGGAATCCGGCCTGACGATTCATAGACGACGGCGGAGAGCGGCGGGACGGTCACGGTCAGTCTGGCGTCCTCGGACGTCTTGACCTCGTCGGGGCCCTCGCCGTAGATGCGCGTGTAGCTGCGCTTGCCGATGTAGGTGGGGATTGCCGCGTTCTGGGCCTGGCCGCTGTTGTTCAGTGCTACGACGTACTCGCGCTGGTCCTTGGCGTCCGTGCGGGAGAACGCGTAGATGCCGGCCCCCTCCGCGGCGTAGCGGTGCTGGTGGGCACCGTTCCGCAGCGCCGGGTGCTCCTTGGTGAGGGCAGCCAGTTCGCGGATCTTTGCGTACAGCGGGTG
This sequence comes from Arthrobacter sp. E70, assembly GCF_058266945.1. Classification (NCBI taxonomy): domain Bacteria; kingdom Bacillati; phylum Actinomycetota; class Actinomycetes; order Micrococcales; family Micrococcaceae; genus Arthrobacter; species Arthrobacter sp. E70. The sequence continues at coordinate 236,256 of NZ_JBYQFR010000007.1, forward strand.
CCCTGGGTTGAAGTTGTCCGTGGCGTGGGTGGCGTCCGTGCCCAGCAGGTCGTCGTCCAGGTAGTCCGGAACCTTGCTGGCGAAGAGGGTCTGGCGTGCGTCCTGGTCGCCGCCGGGGCCGGTAAAGCCCTGTTCGTCGCCATAGTAGACCACGGGGTTGCCGCGGGAGAAGTACATCAGCTCATGGGCCAGTTCGTCGCGTGCCACCTTCTCGGCGTCGGTTGCCCCTGGGTTGTCCTGGGCGATGAAACTGCCGATGCGGCCCATGTCGTGGTTGCCCAGGAAGGTGGGCAGTTCATAGACGTTGGAATCGGCATCGGTGTACCAGTCATCACCGGCAAAGAAGGCCTGCAGCGATTGCGCGGCCTGGCTCTTTGAAGCGAAGTTGCGGGCGGCGTCCTGGAAGGGGAAGTCCAGGACTGCCTGCATCTTGTTGCGCGTGGTGAACTGCGAGGTGAAGCTCTTGGTGGTGTCGAAGACTTCGCCGAACATGAAGAACTCGTCCTTGCCGTGCTCCTTGGCGTACGCCAGGACGTTGGGGCCGAACTCCTGCCAGAACTCGTTGTTGACGTGCTTCATGGTGTCGATGCGGAAGCCGTCCACGCCGAAGTTGCCAATCCAGGACTTGTAGATGTCCTCCATGCCTTTGACCACGGTGGGGTGTTCGGTGAAGAGGTCATCGAGGCCGAAGAAGTCCCCGTACATGGAGTCCTCGCCGGTGAAGGTGGTATCGCCACGGTTGTGGTACAGGGTGGGGTCGTTCAGCCAGGCGGGAACCTTGAGGTTCTCCTCGCCCGGTGCCGGGACGGGTTTATAGGGGAAGGACGTGTTCACGTCCAGCTGCGGGAACGTACCCGTGCCGGCGTAGTCGCGGTCATCGAACGCCTGGCCTGATGCAGTCTTGTAGGGGACGGCATCCTTCGACACGTAGCCCTTGCGCGCGCCCTCCTGGTACCCGATGACGTCCGCGGTGTGGTTGGTGATGATGTCGAAATAGACCTTCATGCCGCGGGCATGGGCCTCGTCGATGAGGGCCTTGAGCTCGTCGTTGGTGCCCAGGTGCGGGTCGATCTGCGTGAAGTCGGTAACCCAGTAACCGTGGTAGCCGGCCGACTTGTCCGCCGGCTGGACCGCCTTGTTCTTGAAGCTTGGGGTCAGCCAGATGGAGGTGGTGCCCAGGCCCTGGATGTAGTCGATCTTCTCCCGCAGGCCGGCAAGGTCGCCGCCGTTGTAGAAGCCCTTCCTGGTGGGGTCGAAGCCGGAGACCATCGGGTCGGTGCCCAAGCCGCCCTGGTCGTTGGCGGTGCTGCCGTTGTCGAAGCGGTCCGCCATGACGAAGTAGAAGTTCTCATCCGTCACGGGGCCGCGCAGTGAGTGCAGTGCTGCCGCGGCTGCCGGATCCGTCGAACCGGGACCCTTGGGGTCCGGCGCGGCGGCGGCAGGGAGGACGACAGTGGAGACGGCCACGGCGGCTGCCACGAGGCCGGCCGCCGAACGGACTGCGGCACGGCTTGGGATGAGGCGCGAGGGCACAGGACGTGTTCCTGCCGGCCTGGCCGGCAGCTGGGCGCGTGGGGGCGCGCCGGGAGGGGTGCGGAATAACAAGGGTGAGACCTTCCTGGGAAGCAGCGCTGCTGTACAGGCTTGCCGTTGATGTCGGGATGCGGCAGGAGGGTTCGAAGGGCAGCATGCTGTCTTGTGAACCAAGTCACAACTGTAAGCGCTTGCACTGGATTACTCCAGTGTTTAGGGAAGGTGTCTCGCTGTGGCAGGGCTGCCCTAAATGGCCGGTATCAGCGCGGTTGGCGAAGGCGTCCGGAGGTTGTGCAGCACCGGCCCGGGAAGACCTGTGGCCGGGTCGAGCGCGAACGTGGCGTCCCCGCCCAGGCAGATCTCCGCGGCGGAGTCTCCGTCCTGGCTGCCGCCGGCGGTGGCAGGTCCGCGGAAGATCAGTTCGTAGGTGCCCGCCTCGGGCCGGACCACGAAGACCTCCACCGAATATTCGGAGACCACAAAGACGTTGCCGCTGGGATGCTCCACCAGGTGCCGCGGTCCACAGCCGGATGGCAGCACTACTTCATGGTCCGCCACCAGACCGGTGCCCGGCACATAGTTCCAGATCCGGAGAACATCATGGCCGAGGTCGGTGGTCATGACGCGGCCATCCTGCAGCATCAAGCTGGCATGGGCCCGGCTTTGCCGGGGCCCGCCCGGGGCCAGGCCGGCATGCGGGTCAACCGATGGCGCGGCGGGGAACCGCCCAGTCATGCCACCTACGGCATCCAGTTCGTACAGGAGGACCTGGCCATCACCCCAGCAACTGGCCACCAGGAAGCGCGCGCCGGGATCGACGGCAACGTGGCAGGTGGCGTCACCGGCCTGCTGCGGTTCGCCGAAGGGTTCCAGGCCAAAGTCTCCGGTCCGGCGGTAGGCCTGTACTGTCCGGCCCTGTTCGGCTGCCGCGTAAACAATGGGCAGGGTGGGATGGGCGGCAAGGAACGACGGCGACTGGGCCTTGGTTGCCGTGCCCAGCCATTCGAGCCTGCCGTCCTGATGTGCCCGGACTGCACCGATACCGTCGGCACGGCCGCCGCCATCCGGGGTGTAAGTGCCGATCCACAAAAGGTGGTCGCTGATACGGGATGTCATGCTCACATCCTGCCAATAAAGACTGCGCATTCCTGCTCATCAGCCATTCCTGTTTGCGCCGGCGGAAGTTAGCATGGGCTTTCCAGCAACGGCAGAAGGAGGTGGGCCCGATTACCGCATCGTCAATCCCTGGTACTTCCTCCCGCTGCCGTCCGGAGAGCGTGGTTTAAGCAGCCTGAGGGTGCCCGGCGGCCCATCGAAAGGCGCTGTTATGCAATCCACTGAATCGTCACCTGCCCCGGCTCGCCCCACGGCGCGCTTTCTGTCCACACGTCCGGCCGCGCCCACGCCCTCCGCGCCGTCCATGCCGTTCCCGCCGCCCATGCCCTCCGCTACGCCCGCAGCTGCGGTTCCGCCCGAGCCATTGCTCTATTCCCGGATCGTCTCGCAGCTGCGTTCTGCCGGCTGTGTGTTCGCCGAGGAAGAAGCCAGTCTCCTGCAGGCTGAAGCTGCCGATCCTGCGGAACTGGCCGACAACGTCCGGCGCCGGGTTGGAGGGGTTCCACTCGAATACATCCTGGGCTGGGCGGAATTTGCAGGCCGGAGGATCGTGGTTGAGGCCGGAGTGTTCGTGCCAAGGCGGCGTACCGAACTGCTGGTCCATGAAGCTGTGGCCGTGTTGTCAGCCTGCGTGGTCCCGCCGGCCCCGGCTGTTGTGGACCTTTGCTGTGGATCAGGGGCCGTGGGAGCTGCCATCCTGCAGCGATTGCCGGGAGTGGAACTCCACGCCGCCGACGTCGACCCTGCGGCCGTTGCGTGCGCGCGACGGAATATTGAGCCATTGGGAGGACATGTGCACGAGGGCGACCTGTTCCGTGCCCTCCCGCCGGGGCTGCGTGGACGGGTCCAATTGCTCGCCGTCAACGCGCCCTATGTGCCGACAGAGGCCATCCGAACCATGCCACCCGAGGCGCGCCTGTACGAGCCTGCTCTCTCGCTGGACGGCGGGCCGGACGGTCTGGACTTCCATCGGCGGCTTGCTGCCGAGGCTACCGAATGGCTCGCACCTGGAGGCCGTTTGCTCATCGAAACGAGCGAGCGCCAGGCTGCCGGGACCGCCGCAATCCTGGTGGCAGAAGGGTTTGGTGTAAGGACGGTCCGGTCAGAGGAACTTGACGGAACCGCGGTTGTCGGAACGGTCGCTGGGCCTGCCGCAACTTACCTGTAGAGGCGCGACGTGCGCTCCAGCTTCGGCCCCGGGGTTCCTCTGGTCAACTGCACGGGGTCAATTGCACGGAATGGTGTGGACGGCAGGCCAGACGGGGTCAACACCTCCGACAAGGCTCAGCACACCCGTGTCGCCGTCCCACCGCAGCGTGTAGGAGCCGTCGGCTACTGGTTCATAGCCGTCATCGGTGATCCAGGAACGTGCCCGGGTTCCGATTCCGCCGAAGCCGACTCCGTACACAGTGCCGCCGCCGGCGAAGAGGAACGAATGCTCCCGCACCACCGCGCGGCAGCCGTTCCCGCCAGGAGGATCCAAGAGCCGGTAGCTGGCGCTCAGGTCGGCAAACGCAGCGCCCATGCAGACGAGGACCACGCCACAGCTGAGGATGCTGCGCAGCAGACGAACACGCGCCGCAATCGGAGGCGCAGTGGTGCGGCGGGCTGCTCGCCACGACACCATGCGGAGCACCACCGAAACGGCGAGCATGATGCCACTGACAGCCCAGAACGTCAGCACGGTCCCGCCGATAACTAAAAGCAGTCCGCAAAGATGCGCAACGGCAGCCATGGCCGCAAGCGCCAGGCATGCGACCTCCAGTCGGCGCCGTACGGCCGCGTATAAGGCGTCCTTAACTATTCCCCCGGTCCCCATGGGCTGTGAGTCTAGGCCGTGCCGATTGCCCTCCGCCGCCACTGGGCCGGCACGTCGCTCGCGCCAGAGCCGGGCCCATTCCCCGCCGAAGGGCGGTGAGGGCCCGCGGCACTTTCCGAACGAAACGGCTGCCCTGAAATGTTTTACCTGGACACAACATCCCTTGATCTCACCGTCGGCGGAAGGGCACTCCGGGTAATGACGTGGAAGCCTGCCCTAAACGGCTTCGCGATTACCTTCTAGCGGTTCGAAAAAACCACTCAATAATGAAAACCGGCCGGACTCCACACCGTTTATCGGACAGTCCCAGCTTGTAAGCCTGGCCGTACTCACTCCCGCTTGGTGGGCGGTGGCGGAGGTTTGAAGTAGTGGTTTTGCCGGGGTTTTCGGGCGGGATCGATGTGGGGCGGAGGAATGAAAGTTGGTGTGCCTTGGGTGGTGCTGATGCTCCACTGTTCCTTGTGGATGAGGTGATGATGGTGGCTACAGAGCAGGACGCCGTTGTTGGTACTGGTGGTTCCGCCTTGTGACCAGTAGGTGATGTGGTGGGCCTCGCACCAGGGTGCAGGGATAGTGCAGTTGGGGAAAGCGCAGCCTTGGTCGCGCGCCGTGATGGCGAGGCGCTGGGCCGGGCTGAAGAGGCGGGCTTTTCGACCGAGGTCGAGGATTTCGCCATGGGTGCCCAGGAGGGCGGGGATGATGTCTGCGTCGCAGGCGACTTTCCGCAGGGTAGCGGCCGCGACCGGTCCGGTGAACACAAAGGATCCCGTCCCTGTCCCTGTCCGGGGCCCGGTCCCTGCGGCTGTCCCGGCAAGTGCCGGCATGTCGACCCCTTGGCCTGTGTGTGACCGTGGACGGGACATGGTCCGCGATGTCCCGCCCGCATCGCCACCGGCGCTGGTGGCTGCCGTGCTGCGAGCATCGGGGAAGAGGTCTTGGTAGTCGATGGTGGCGATGATTTGGGGCCGGTTGCCACCGGTCGTTGGCAGGGTATTGGTGGCCAAAGCGGCTTTCACTGCGGTGACGATGCCGTCGAGTTGCTTCTGGGGGCGGGTGCGCCTGTCCAGGTCCATCCCGTCGGACTCGGGTGCTGGTCCGGGACTTGTTCCTGGATCTGCTTCCGGGTGGTTGCCAGTGTTGGCATCGCCCCCGCCTGGGTTGCCGGGTACGGACGTGCGGGGGTTGGTGGCCGTGTTCATGACGGTCAGCAGGTGTTCGTATTGATCGGTGGTGGCAAAGATCTCGACGTGGTGCAGGCCGTGGCGGGGTTTGCGGATGAAGGCGCCCTGGGTCTGGCGGAGAGCTTCTTCGGTGGGTTCAGTGCCGTCGGCATCGATGGTGTCCGCCCAGCGCTGCGCCAGGCGGGCGAGGAAATCGGGGTCGCTGGTGGCGGCCTCGGCAGTGAGATGCTGTTCGACCCGGTCCAGGACCTCCGGAGAGGCGTGGTGCTGGAGCCGGTCCAGGGTGGCGGTGATGATCGTCGCGGACTGAGAAGACACAGCCGGGGCTTCCACCCTCAAGCTTGCCGGGCCGCCGTCATGTGGACGCAGCTCCGAGGCGGGGGCAAGTGCGGCGGCGAGGTGTTCGCGGACGGGCGGTGTTGGTTCACCGGTGAGGGCAGCGCCGGGCAGGGTGTGGTGCGCGAGGGTGAGGCGGCGGCGGGCGTCCCGAATGGGGATCCGAAGGCAGGTCCGGAGGAACTCCGCGGTGTTCCTGCAACCGTCGTCGGCCGGCGAGGTCAGGGCTGGGCGGCTCGAACCGCTGGGCCAGCTGGTGTCCGTTTCGGTGACGTCATGCGTACCGTTCAAGGTTTCCACGCCGTTGGTGTTCCAACCGCTCATTCCGTGACGCCTGCGTCCGGCTGTGGCGGCCTCGGCGATAGCCTGCCCGCGGGTCCGGTCCACGGTGCCGGCCGAGATAATCTGCAAGCAGTCCACGCTCCGTGCGAGCTCTTCCACATGGGCAGCGTATTGGGCCGCCTCAACGTAGCTTGCCCCTGCCAGAAAGCTGGGAGCGGCGAGGGCCGCCGCCGCGAGCTGCGCACGCAGGCCATCGAGCTGAGCAGCGGCCGCGCTGTCTTTTGCCGCGCTGTCTCTTGCCGCAGTGTCTCTCGCCGCACTGTCCTTCGCCGCGCCGCCGGGGACGGCCTGAAGGCGGGGGAGCCGCGGCGGCCGGGCGCCGGCGTCGTACGCCTCCTTGAGCTGTTCCCCAATAGCCTCCATAGCCCAACTCTGCCAGCCGCCACTGACATTGAGGACCCACGAAAGCCCGTATGTGGAAAACCCGCACCCGGGCGGTGCTGCGTCCCTCAAGTGCTGCAGCTGCCCCTTAAATACTGCTGGCCTAAATACTGCTGGCCGCCGCGTCCCCCAAGGATCGCGGCGGCCAGCAAGGTATCAAGTTGTAACACACGGCCTGCACCAGCCTGTTGTCACAGACAGGGCAGGCGTCATATTCAGCACTGTGACGGTAATCAGGCCTTGCTGGTCCCGTCTGCGGTACCCAGGTTGGTGGTTTCCGGGTGGGTGCTGTGCGCGGGGATGTGGTCCTCGCCCAGCTCGCCCGTGCCGGCTGTTCCACCCGTCCCGGCTGTTCCGCCCGTCCCGGCGCCAGCGCCGGTGGGACCGGAGGTTTTCCCGGGGCCGGTCGAGCCGTCGCGGTGCATTGCGGAGCCGATCACGGTGCCTGCCCTGCGCGCCGCCTCACCCAGCTGGTCTGCAACCTCGGGCGCCTTCTCCTTGATGGCACCTGTGGCCACAGCTACTTTGTCCTGAACCGGCTTGCTGTCCCAAACGCTGGCGGCACGGGCCTTCAGCTTGTCATATGCCGCACGGCCGGACCGCGAACCGAGGACGTAGCCAGCGGCGATGCCAACACCCAAAAGAAGCTTGTTTTTCATCATGAACTCCTGCTCCGCGAGAAGGTTGTCAGTTGTGGCCGGGGCACCTGGTGCCTAGCCGGAGAAATGGAAACCGGCCTGGGGAATGGTGTCCCCAGGCCGGTTTCCTGGCAATGCCCGAGCAGTTATCCGCGAACGCTGCGCTTGGTGACCATGCCGTAGATGGCGAGCACGATCAGCGAGCCGACGATCGCCAGCAGCCAGGTCTGGATCGAGAAGAACTCCTGCAGTCCGCTGCCGAAGATCATTCCACCCAGCCAGCCGCCGAGGATGGCGCCAACGACGCCCAGGATCAGGGTGATGAACCAGCCGCCACCCTGCCTGCCCGGGAGGATCGCCTTAGCGATCGCACCGGCAATAAGTCCGAGAATCAGAAATGCAATAAATCCCATTTTTTCGCTCTCTTCCTAGGTAAAGGAGGCCCCCATGTTCCGGAGGCACTTCATCCTTCTGGCTCAATAGTAATCATGCTTACTATCTGTTTGCCAACCCCGTTTGAGGAAAAAAGCCCAGTTCAAGGATGCCTTAGTGTCCCGTACGGTCCGAATCATTGCCCGCCCCGGGACCCTCGTCGAGGACCGCAAGTTCCGCTAGATCCTGCCGATCCAGGGCGAAATCGAACACCTCCAGATTCTCCCTCATGCGCTCGGGAGAAGCACTCTTGGGAATCGTTACCAATCCGTTTTGTATATGCCACCGCAGGACCAGTTGCGCCGGTGTTTTGCCGTGTTTTTCCGCCAGCTGGGAAAGAATTGGAGCGCTGAGCAGCCCGGCTCCGGAGCCACCCAGGGGGCTGTAGGATTCCGTGACAATTCCATGCTTTGCGTGGAATTCCCGCTCCGTCTCCCGGGTGACCGCCGGGCTTAGCTGGACCTGGTTGACCGCAGGCACCACGTCCGTTTCCGCCATCAGTCGCTCCAGGTGGGCGGGCTTGAAGTTGGACACCCCGATCGACCGGACTTTCCCCTCCGCCTGGAGCCGCTCGAACGTCTGCCAGGTGGAGATGTACTGATCCCGGCCCGGAAGCGGCCAGTGGATCAGCAGCAGGTCCACGTAGTCCAGCCCCAGGCGCTCCAGGGACCCCTCCAAGCCGGCAACGGCGCGGTCGTGGCCCTGGAATTCGCCGTCCAGCTTGGTGGTGACGAAGAGCTCGCTGCGGTCCAGGCCGCTGGCCCGGATGCCGTTCCCCACGCCCCGCTCGTTGCCGTACTTCACGGCGGTATCGATGTGCCGGTACCCGGCTTCGAGGGCTTGTACGACGGCGGTCGCCACCTGGTCGTCGTCCAGCGGCCAGGTGCCAAGGCCCAGCTGCGGGATGCTGTGGCCGTCATTGAGTTCGATGAGCGGTGCAAGTGTCATGCGAACAGTCTTCCGGGCCGGTGCACCGGGGTCCACCCCTAGCTGCCGCTGGAATCCTCAGCCAGTTTCCGCTTCAGGATCTTTCCGCTCGGCCCCAGCGGGAGTTCGGAGAGGAGCCTGACCACCCTCGGGTACTTGTATGCGGCGAGCTGTGAGCTGGCAAAGTAGATCAATTCGGCTTCGGAAACGGTGGCCCCGGCGTCCAGCACAATGGCCGCCTCGATCTCCTGGCCATGGACATCATGCGGAATTCCGTAGACGGCGGCGCTGACCACCTGTGGGTGGGTGAGCAGGACTTCCTCCACCTCCCGGGGATACACGTTGAATCCGTTCCGGATAATCATGTCCTTCTTTCGGTCGACGATGGTGAGGTAGCCGTCGTCGTCCTTTGTCCCGAGGTCACCGCTGCGGAACCATCCGTCCACCACTGCCTCAGCCGTAGCCTCCGGCCGGTTGAGGTAACCCTTCATCAGCAGGTGCCCGCGGATGACGAGCTCGCCAAGCTCGCCGTTGGGCAGCAGTTCGATGCGCTCCACCACCTCGGGCCGGGCAATGTCAATGTCGACGCCCCAGATCGGTACTCCGATGGTTCCCGGCCGCGGCGGCGTGCCCACATGGTTGAAGGCGGCAACCGGGGAGGTCTCCGTCAACCCGTAGCCCTCGTGGATCTCCACGCCGAAAACGTCGCGGAACTTGTCCATCACTGCCAGCGGAAGGGAAGCTCCGCCGGAGATGCCGTAACGCAGGGCGGCGGGCCGGTCGGGCACCGTCTTCGCTGCCTCCAGCAGCGCCACGTACATCGTGGGCACTCCGAGGAAGATGTTCACGTTGTGCCGGGCCAGCAGCTTCAGGGCGTCCTGGCCGTTGAAGCGCGGCATCAGCACGATGGTGGCGCCGGCCCGCAATCCGGTATTGAGGACCACCGTCTGGCCAAAGGTGTGGAAGAGCGGCAGGCCGCCGAACAGGACGTCGCCGGGCCGGAAGTCCATCACGCTGGTCAGCAGCACCGACGTCTGTTCCACCAGGGCGAAGTGGGTGCCCAGTGCACCCTTCGGCTGGCCGGTGGTGCCGGAGGTGTAGAGGATTGTTGCGGTGGCCGAAGGGCGGCATGGCTCGTAGGTGCGGATCGGCTCGGCGCCGGCAGCCTCGGCTTCAAGCCGGGGAAACCCGCCGTCGTCCGAAGCCATGACCGTCAGTACGTCGACACTGGCCTCTTCCGCACCGGCCGCTCCCTCCGCCAGCAGCGGCGCCGCGCACACCAGCAGCCGGGCGCCGCTGTCCCGGAGGACGTACTCGATTTCACGGGCCTTGAGCAGGGCGTGAACCGGAACCACGATGGCACCCAGGGACAGGATGGCGTAGTAGACCCGGGCGAAGTCCGGAACGTTGGGAATCAGGACGGCGACGGCGTCACCCGGGCCGATGTCACGCGCGCGCAGCGCTCCCGCGTAGGCGCGGGCCTGGTGCCACAGGTCCCTGTAGCTGACCTCGTCCCCGCCGGCCACGAGGGCGATGCTGTCCGGCGTCCTGCGGGCGGATTCAGCCAGGACGGCGGCGACGGAAATCGTTGCGAATCCCTCGGCGGAGTTGTTGTGGGTCATGGCCTGCTTCTTTGGTGGGAGGTGCATTCTTGGGGGCTCAGGCGAAGGCAGACGTGCCGGTGATTCCGCGGCCGATGATGAGGGCCTGCATCGTCTCGGTGCCTTCATAAGTGTGGATCGCTTCGATGTCGGCGAGGTGCCGTGCCACGCGGTTTGCCAGCAGGATGCCGTTACCGCCCAGCAGGTCGCGGGCATTGGAGGCGATGCCCCTGGCGATGCGGGTGCAGGTGTACTTCGCCAGCGACGCCTGCTCGGGGGTGAGTGCCCCGGCCTCGTCCAGCCGCGTCATCTGGACCACCATCAACTGCATGGTGGCCAGCTCGCTGAGCATCCGGGCCAACCGCTCCTGCACGATCTGGGAGGCAGCCAGCGGCCTGCCAAACTGGCGGCGCTGCCTGGCGTACTGGACGGCGGTTTCGTAGCAGGCGGTGGCATGCCCGACGGCGGACCAGGCCACGCCCAGGCGCGTCGCCAGCAGCACGCGCGCTGTGTCCTTGAAGGTGCGCGCCCCGGGAAGGACGTTCGCATCCGGAACAAAGACGTTCTCGAGCCGGATATGCGCCTGCCAGATGGCGCGCAGGGCCAGCTTCCCCTCGATCTTCGCGGCGGTGTAGCCGGGGGAATCCTGGGGGACCAGGTAGCCGTGCACCTGGCCGTCTTCGCCGCGCGCCCACACCACGGTGACGCCGCCCACGGATCCGTTGCCGATCCATTTCTTCTCACCGTTGAGCAGGAAGCCGCCGTCCGTCCGGGTTGCTGTGGATTCCAGCGCCACCGAGTCCGAGCCGTGGGTGGGCTCGGTCAGGGCGAAGGCTGCGTATTCCTTTCCGCTGGCGACCGCGGGCAGCCAGCGTTCTTTCTGGGCCGCGGAGCCACATTCGGCGATCGACCGGAGGGCCAGGCCGCCCTGGACGGCGATCATGGTGGCCACGGAGCCGTCCCCGCGGCTGATTTCCATGTTTACTAGCCCGGCGGCCATGCTGCTCATCGGGGCGAACCCGTCCACCGTTACGCCGTCACGCAGCAGGTCCTGCTGGCCGAGCCGCTCCAGCAGGTGAAGCGGATACTCGCCGCGTTCCCAATAGCCGTCGATGACAGGGAGGACGTCGTCCTGGACGAAAGCGCGTGCCCGGTCCCAGTAAGCGCGGTCCTCACCGCGAATGCCGGCAAAGACGGAGGCTGGATCGGTGCCCAGCGCCTCGGTCACCACATAGTGCGGTTCCATGGTTCCGGCGGGAAACCCGTCCGGAAAGCTGGTCTCGGCCACACCCAGGCCGGGAGACGTCGTCGTCATATCTGCATCCTCTGGATCTGCGGTGAACCGTGGGCACTAACCGCGATTGAAGGTGTGGCTGGGACCACACCGGTCAAGGATGCACTGAAACGCAGTTCCACGTCAAGGCACTGAGTGCCACGCGCGGTTCAAGGAACACTCAGGGGAGTGCGTCCCGGACCGCCTGGGCAATGGCCTCCTTGTCCGCTGCGTCCGCCAGCACGGTCACGACGACGGTGGGCGGCTGGGGTGCGCGCCCCTGGCCAAGCAGGACCGGGCGGAACATCCGGGACAAGGCGTGGAGCTCGGTGGCCAGGGAGGCAGCCCTTTGCCGGTCGCCGGGAGCGGCATCAGTGGTTCCGGCCGCGGCGTCGTCCGACGCTTCAGGGCCGGAGCGGAGCCACTCCCGGAGGAAGGCGTTGTGCACGGCGACCACTGACGCCGCGAAGGCGACTGCCGTGTGTTCGTGCGCGCCGCCGTCGGGCAGCACGTCCATCACGTGGCGCAGGAATGCCCGCTCGTACCGGTGGGAGGTCACCAGTTCGCGGTCCCGGAGGGCCGGTACCGCCTGCAGGAGCCGGTACCTCGCCCGGGAGGTCTCCGGATTCCGCAGGTGGTGGTTGAAGACCAGCAGTGCCGCGTCGCAAACCGCTGCCAGGGGGTCCTGCGCGGCATCCGCCAGCAGGGTGTTCACTTGGCCGAGGATCCGCTCATGGTCTGCGAAGACCACGTCCTCTTTCGACCCGAACTTCCGGAAGAAGGTGCTGCGGCTCATTCCCGCGGCCTCTGCCAGCCCTTCCACGGATGTGGCATCGAAACCCTGGCGCGCCAGCAGCCCGATTGCGGCGGCGACCGGTTCGTCTGCATGGCGGCTCTCGGCGTTGGCGGTCATGCAGACGAAATTTAGCACACAGGCAGGGCTCCTCCCCGGCGGCCCCTTCCTCAGGCGCCCCTGCGGGCCCAGCCGGTCAGCTTGTCCGAAAGCTGCATGTAGTCCTCGTTCACCTGCTGAAGTTCCGGGTGGCTGTCGAACCACTGGATAATTTCGCGGGCGCCGTCAGCGAACGGGATGGAGGCGGTGTAGCCCGGGACCAGCGATTTGATCTTGGTGTTGTCAAAGACCACCGAATGGGACCGGTCGCCCAGGAGGTTGGAGCCCAGTTCCTGGTCGTGTGCGGCGATGGTTTCGGACGCCACATGCACCAGCTCCGGTTCCGGCACGCCCGCCGCCCGCGCGAAGAGCCGGTAGATCTGGTTCCACGGCAGGTACTCGTCGGAGGTGATGGTGAAGCTCTCGCCCACAGCCTGCGGCCGGCCGAGCAACCCCACGAAAGCCTTGGCAAAGTCGCGGCTGTGCGTCAGGGTCCACAACGAGGTGCCATCCCCGTGGACCATGACCGGGAGCCCGGCGCGCATCCGGTGGACATCCGTCCAGCCGCCGACCATGGCGATCTTGGTGCGGTCGTAGGTGTGTGACGGCCGCACCACCGTCAATGGAAAGTCCTGCTCCCGGTAGGCGCGGAAGAGCAGTTCCTCGCACGCGATCTTGTCCCGGGAATACTGCCAGAAGGGGTTCTTCAGCGGGGTGGATTCCAGGATCGGCAGCCGGGTGGGCGGTTTCTGGTACGCGGACGCCGAGCTGATGAAGACGTACTGCCCGGCCCTGTCCCTGAACAGGTCCATGCTGGTTTGCGCTTGGTCCGGGGTGTACGAGATGAAGTCCGCGACGGCGTCGAACGTCCTCCCGCCCAGCACGTCGCGGACCGCCGCCGCATCGCGGATGTCCGCGTGCAGGACTTCCGCGCCATCGGGGACGGGCCTGGTGGACTGTCCCCGGTTCAGGATGGTCAGCCGGTGGCCCAGCGCGACGGCGCGTTCTGCCGCCGCCGCGCTGATGACCCCGGTCCCGCCGATAAAAAGGATGCTCCTCGGTGCCACCGTATCCCCGGCCTCGGGCGGGGTTACCACGCGTAGTCCTCCGGCGCCGTACGGTGTCCAGGGAAGATGTCGTCCAGCCGCTTGAGGGCATCGGCGTCGAGACTGACGTCCAGGGCGCGGATGGCCGCATCCAGCTGTTCCTGCGTCCTGGGACCAACGATCGGGGCGGTTACCGCGGGCTGGTGCAGGAGCCAGGCCAGGGCGATGTCCCCGGGCTCGTGTCCCAGTTCGTCCGCGAAATCCTCGTACTGGCGGATCTGGTCCTGGTGCTTCTTCAGGGTCTCCGCGGCCCGCCCTTCGGTGCGGCGCACGCCTTCGCGCTCCTTCTTCAGCACCCCGCCCAGAAGTCCGCCCTGCAGGGGAGACCACGGGATCAGGCCTAACCCGTATTGCTGTGCGGCCGGGATGACCTCAAGCTCAACCTGGCGCATGAACAGGTTGTAGATGGACTGCTCGCTGACCAGGCCGGTGTAGTTCCGGCGGCGGGCAGCTTCCTGCGCCTGGGCAATGTGCCAGCCGGCGAAGTTGCTGCTGCCCGAGTACAGGATCTTGCCCTGCTGGACCGCCACTTCGACGGCCTGCCAGATCTCGTCCCAGGGGGTGTCCCGGTCGATGTGGTGGAACTGGTAGACGTCGATGTAGTCGGTTTGCAGCCGCTTGAGGCTGGCATCCAGCGCCCGCCGGATGTTCAGCGCGGAGAGCTTGGATTCGTTGGGCCGGTCCGTCATGGTGCCGTAGAGCTTGGTGGCCAGCACGGTATGCTCCCGGCGCTCGCCGCCCTTGGCGAACCAGCGCCCAATGATTTCCTCGGTCCAGCCGCGGTGCCCGGCGCCGCCGTACACGTTGGCGGTGTCGAAGAAGTTGATGCCGGATTCGTGGGCCGAGTCCATGATGCTGTGCGCGTCCGCCTCCTCCGTCTGGGGACCAAAGTTCATGGTGCCCAGGCAGAGGCGTGAGACTTTCAGGCCGGAGCGGCCCAGGTGGGTGTACTGCATGGCAAGGGGTTCCTTTCGGGGAGCCTGCGGCTGGGGTTGGCCTGCGCGGCCGGCGGAGCCTGTCGGGATTTACATCTGGGTGAAGGAGGCGACGGCGGGATCGGAACCGATGCGGGCGCCGGATTCCAGCGCGGTGATGGCGGCCAGTTCGTCCTCGGACAGCGTCAGGGACGATGCCGCGAAGTTTTCCCGGATCCGGTCAGGGTTCGCCGACTTGGGGATGACGATGTTTCCCTGGGCCAGGTGCCAGGCCAGCACTACCTGGGCCGTGGAGGCGTTGTGGGCGGCGGCGATTGCGGTGACGGCATTTCCGTTGAGGTCCCCGCCCTGGCCCAGCGGGCTGTAGGCTTCCACGGCGATGCCGAGGCCACGGCACTTTGCCGCCAGGTCCGCCTGCTGGTAGCTGGGGTGCAGTTCGATCTGGTTGACGGCGGGGACGGTCTCGGCGGACTCCAGCAGGGTGTCCAGGTGGTCTGAGAGGAAGTTGGAGACGCCGATGGCGCGGATCTCCTTGTTTTCGTACAGCCGCTCCATCTCCTTCCAGGCCTGCACGAACAGGCCCTGCGACGGCACGGGCCAGTGGATGAGATAGAGGTCGATGAAGTCCAGGCCCAGCGCCTTCCGGCTGTTTTGGAAGGCCTCCTGCGCGCGGCCCTGCTCGCCGTTGCGGAGCTTGGTGGTGATAAAGATGTCCTCGCGTGCGATGCCGGTGGCGGCAAGCGCCGCCCCCACCCCGGCCTCGTTGCGGTAGGCAGCCGCGGTGTCAATGTGGCGGTAGCCCGCTTCCAGGGCGTCCTCCACTGTCCGCTGGGTGTCTTCCGGCGGTACCTGGAAAACGCCGAAGCCCAGTTGCGGGATGGTGACGCCGTTGTTGAGTGTCAGCTCTGACATGGGTGCTCCTTGAATGGTGATGTTGGAATCAGTGCCGGATGCTCGACAGGGAGAAAGCGGTTTCCACCAGCTCATTCCCGAGCCTATGCATTTTTGGTCGCCAAGTCAGCAGGCAAGGCTGATCCTGTTTTTCCTAGGACTGCCAGTCCTACCTTCGTTGTAGAGCAGTGCCCGTACGGCAGGCAGAATGGACACCATGGGTCAGAGCGCCGAGTTCGGAAAATTCCTCAAAGCGATGCGGTCACGGCTGAGTCCGGAGGTGGCAGGGACAGGTCCCACCAACGGTTCCCGGAGGGTTCCGGGCCTGCGGCGGGAAGAGGTGGCACGGCTGGCGGGTGTCAGCACCGACTACTACGTCCGGCTGGAGCAGGGCCGCAATATCCACCCTTCGCGCACGGTCCTGGACGCTGTGGCCCGGGCGTTGCGCCTGGACAGCAGCGAGCACGCACACATGCTGGACCTGCTCGAAAACTGTGCGGGCTCTCCCCGGGATTCCGGCCCGTCGGCGGCCCAGGGGGTCCGCCCCGCACTCCGCCAGCTCCTGGATGCGGTGGGGGACGTCCCGGCCATGGTGCTGGGCAGGCGCAGTGACGTGCTTGCCGGCAACCGGATGGCTTTCCTGCTGTTCACGGATTTCACGGCGCTGCCGGCCGCCGAGCGGAACCTTGCCCGCTGGACAATCCTGGATCCCGCGGCGCGCGAACTTTTCCGCGACTGGAAGACCGTGGCTGCCGAAGCTGCGGGCTCCCTCCGCCTGGACGTGGGGCGCCACCCCAACGATCCCCAGGCGAACCAGCTGGTGGGGGAGTTGGCGGTGCACAGTGAGCACTTCCGGCAGTGGTGGGCGGGCCACCGCGTGGCCACCCGCTCGGCCGGCACCGTCCGGCTGCACCACCCGGCAGTGGGCGACCTTGAACTGAACTTTGAAAACCTCGTCCTTCCCGAGGACCCCGACCAGATGCTGCGGGTGTATTCCGCACGGCCCGGGTCGCCGTCGTCGGACGCCCTGGCCCTCCTTGGAAGCCTCGGGGCGGCGCCCGGGACGGCCATGGAGCGCCGGCCCGCCCCGGTCGCCGATGGTGCTGGTGCGGAGTAACGCGTCCCTTGGAGTGCTCCTTCTGTACATTTGTCCAGAGAGGGTGTCCAATTCTGGCCAGCCGCCCATTGGTACTGTAACCGCGCGTTCCTAGGCTGGAGAAGCAAGCTTCCCGCCACCAAGGATGGTCTCAACGATGAAACGCATCGCCCTGCTGAAGGAGCGCCAGGCGTCCGCCGGCGCCGCGTCCACTGCCACCGGCTCGCACTGCCCTGCGTCGGGCCTGTGGAGCCCGGAACTTGATCCGCACACCGTGCTCTCCTTCTTCGAAGGCCACGTATTTCCCACGTTCGACGGCGTCCCCACCGTCTGGCGCCGCCGGAGCCCGGGCACGGCGAACTAAGCCACCCCTCGGCAGAACTGACCCGCAGCCGGCGTCATTGGATGCGCTGGCTGCGGGTCAGTTTTTCTTGTGGCTCAGTGTTTGTGGTGGCTCAGTGTTTGTGGTGGCTCAGGGTGCCGGGTCAGTGCTCTTCGAGCCGGAAGCCGATCTTGATGGTGACCTGCCAGTCCGCGATCTTGCCCTCTTCCAGGTGCCCGCGGATCTCCTTGACCTCGAACCAGTCAAGGTTTCGCAGGGTCTGGGATGCCTTTGCGATGCCGTTGCGGACGGCATCGTCCACGCCCTCGGTGGAGGTGCCGACAATTTCAGAAATGCTGTACGTGTGGTTGGACAACTTCGCTCCTCGTGATCGTCGATGCTCCCGGTTGCGGGCCGTCCCTGAAGCCTAGTAGGACTCCGGGAGGGTTGGCCATACCCCTTGGGCCCGGCAGCACGTCGCGGGGGAGGGATTACCTGGCCTCCAGCACCAGGTTCTTCAGGTCGTCCAGGGTCTGCTGCATGTGCGCGTCCATGGCTTCCCGTGACCTGGCCGCATCCCGCGACTGCAGCGCTTCGGCGATGCTCTGGTGATGGCCGATCGCGTGTTCCTGGATGGTGGGAACGGCCGACGTCTCGGTACGCCGCTTCTCCAGCACCCGGTGCAGCGGCTCGAACAGTACGGACACGAAGACATTGCCGGAGGCCCGGAGGATCACGTCGTGGAACGCCAGGTCCGCTTCCACGAAGGCAGCGACGTCATTGATGCTATGGGCCGCCTTCATGGCCGCGACGTGGGAGAAGAGGGAGCCGATGTCCTCTTCCGAGATCCGCCCGGCGGCAAGTTCGCAGGCCCCGGTCTCGAGCATCCGCCGGAGTTCGATGAGCTGGATGGAGGCATCGGCGTCATTCTTGCCTTCGGAGGCGGCACGAAGCACTGCCTCCAGGGAGGTCCAGCGGCTGAGCGGGTTGACGAAGGTGCCCCGGCCCCGCTCCACGCTCAGGATGTGCTGGGCCTGCAGCGTCTTCATCGCTTCACGTACCGTCATACGGCTGACTTCGTGGCGTGCGCTGAGCTCGTGCTCGCCGGGCACGGTGGCGCCGGGCGGAAACTCGCCTTCGATGATGCGGTCCAGCAACTCGTCGGCCACGATGCCGACCAGCGATTTCCTTGCCATGTTTCCCCCGCTTCCTGCTCCCGGCCCATGCCCGGCGGATATGTCAGACAAGTCTACTTGCGCGTCTTTATGCCGTATGCCACACTGACATTCAAATGCAAGATGTCAGACATCTTACAGCTACCTTTACATCAGGATCCGAGTCCCGGATCGCAACACAACGGAGTGCACTGTGACGTATGAAGCAGACCTTCTGGCCGCGTACCCGGCAGAACTGGATATCCCTGCGGGGCTGGTGGCCGCCGCGCTGGCCGCTTCCAACGCGGAAGTTCCCCGCGTCCTGGTAGTGCTCGACGACGACCCCACCGGCACGCAGTCCGTGGCGGATTTGCCCGTGCTCACCCGTTGGGAAGTGGAAGACTTCGCGTGGGCTTTTGGCCAGGGCAAGCCCGCCGTGTACGTCCTCACCAACACCCGCAGCCTTGATCCGGCGGAGGCGGCGGCCCGCAATGAGGAAGTGGTCCGCAACGCACTTGCCGCGGCCGGCACCGGCGCCGGTTCCAGCCTGCGACTGGGATTCGTCAGCCGCAGCGACTCCACCCTCCGCGGCCACTACCCCCTGGAGCCGGATGTCATCGCAGCCACGGTTGCCGAGGCCGGCGGCGCAACAACCGACGGCGTCGTCATCGTGCCGGCCTTTCCGGACGCCGGCCGTGTCACCATCGGCGGTGTCCACTACATGCGTGGCACCGGCGACGCCCAGGGCACCCTGGTCCCGGTCTCCGAAACCGAGTTCGCCAAAGATGCAACCTTTGGCTTCAACACCTCCGTCATGGCCGAGTACGTTGCCGAGAAGTCCCGGGGCCGGTTTCCCGCAGATTCCGTGATCGTCCTGGACCTGAACATCATCCGGGCCGGCGCTTCAGCCCAGGACCCTGCCATTTCCGCCAAGGCCATCGCCGACGCCATCGAACCAGCAACCGACTCCACCCCCATCGTGGCGGACATCGTCACCGAGAACGACTTCCGCGCCCTGGCTTTGGGCCTTGAGGAAGCGGAGCGCCGCGGCAAGAAACTGCTGTACCGTGTTGGGCCGCCGTTCGTCCGCGGGCGCATCGGCCAGGAAATCCGCACCGCACTGACCGCCGAAGAAGCCTACGAAGGCAACACCCCATCAGAGGCCGGCGGCCTGATCGTGGTGGGATCGCACGTTGGCCTCACCACGCGGCAGCTCAACGTCCTCACCGCGGAACACAGCTCCGCCCGGATTATCGAGATCAACGTCGAAAAGCTCCTTGGTGCCGAACCGGAGGCCAAGGCCCACCTGGACCAGACCGTGGACGCCGTCGTCGAAGCCCTTCGCGAGGGCGACGTCATCGTCCACACCAGCCGCCTCCTGATCAAAACCGGCGACCCCGCCGAAAGCCTGCGGATCGCCCGGACCGTCTCGGCCGCCGTCGTCGACGTGGTCAACCGGACCCTGAAGACCTTCCCTCCGCGGTTCGTCATCGCCAAGGGCGGCATCACCTCCTCCGACGTGGCAGCCCACGGCCTGGAGATCCGCCACGCCATTGTCCGGGGCCCCATGCTGCCCGGCATCGTCAGCCTGTGGGAGCCGGTGGACGGGCCGGCCAAGGGCATCCCGTACATCGTTTTCGCCGGCAACGTGGGCGATGACGACTCCCTCGTCCAGGTCACCCGCAAACTCAGCAGCATGTTCTGATCCCCTCCAGCCCCGCAAGAATTCAACGGAGAAACACCATGACCAGCAACTACACCGTCACCGTCCTGGGCCTTGGCGCCATGGGCCTGCCCATGGCCACCTGCCTGGCCTCGCAGCTGACCGTCCACGGCTTCGACATCGCCGAGCCCCGCCTTAAGCTCGCCGAAGAAGCCGGCATCACCACCTTCACCACGGCCCGTGAGGCTGCAAAGGGCGCCGACGCCGTGCTCCTGGCCGTCCGCAACGGGGAGCAGCTCAATGACGTCCTCTTCGGCGAGAGCGGCGTTGCTTCCGTGCTCGAGCCGGGCGCCGTCGTCATCCTCGGCAGCACCGTGGGCACTGACGCCATCCCCGCCACCGTGGCCAAGCTGGCCGAATACGGCGTGGACCTGGTGGACGCCCCGCTGTCCGGCGGCCCCAAGCGCGCCGGCGAAGGCGACCTGCTGATCGTCGTCGGCGCTTCCCCCGAAGCCCGCCGGAAGGCAGCGCCGGCCCTGGACCTGCTGGCCTCCACCCTCACCGTGGTGGGAGACAACCCCGGCGACGGCCAAGCCCTGAAGACCGTCAACCAGCTCCTCTGCGGCGTCCACATCGCTGCCGCCGCCGAGGCCCTCGCCCTGGCGGACGCTTTGGGACTGGACCAGGCCAAGACCCTCGCCGCCCTCGAAGCAGGCGCCGCCGGCTCGTTCATGCTGTCCAACCGCGGCCCGCGCATCCTGGAGGCCTACAACGAGGACGGCGCCGAGGTCCTCTCCCGCCTGGACATCTTCGTCAAGGACATGGGCATCGTCGGCAAGGCCACCCGCGCCGCCGGCCTGGCTGCCCCCGTTGCCGCGGCCGCCGAGCAGCTCTACCTGCTGGGCCAGGCCCAGGGCCTCGCCGCCGCCGATGACTCCGCAGTGATCAAGGTGGTCGCGCCCGCCAAGCGCACCAAGTAACCCAGCGCGCCAAAAAGCCTTTTCCCGCAGAAGGTACGACGACGGCGGTCCCCCCTCCGCCGTCGCCGTACCTCCCAGCGTTGCCGGCGCCGTCCCGCAACCCTTATCCCCGCCGTAATACCTGCTGCCCGCTTTCCCCCAGGCCGGCACGTCAAAGGAGACACCTCCCCGTATGAACCACCTGATTAACCCGCTGATAGTGCGGGCGGCCGATGCCCCGGCCATCAAGCCCGCGGTTGAGCTGGGCACCCCGCTGCTGCTCACCATCGCAGCCCTTGGCATCGCCATCCTGCTGGTGATGATCATCCGCTTCAAGATCCAGGCCTTCGTGGCCCTGCTCACCGTCAGCATCCTGGTGGCCATGGCTGCCACCATCCCGCTGCAGGACATCTTCACCGTGGTCTCCAGCGGGGTGGGCAGCACCATGGGCAAGGTGGCCATCCTGATCGCGCTCGGTGCCGTGCTGGGCCGGATGATCGAGGTCTCCGGCGGCGTCCAGTCCCTCGCGGACCACTTCACCCGCAAGCTCGGTGCCCGCCGCGTGGCTGTGGCGCTGACCGCCGTCGGCTTCCTCGTGGCCATCCCCGTCTTCTTCGAGGTGGGCATCATCGTGCTGGTGCCCATCGTGTATGCCTTCGCCAAGATCGCCAAGGTACACCCGGTCAAGTTCGGCCTGCCCATGGCCGGCATCATGCTCGCCATCCACGTGGCGGTCCCGCCGCACCCCGGAATCGTGGCCGGCGCCGGCGTGCTGGGCGCGGACATCGGGCTGATCGCCCTGATCTCGCTGCTGATCTGCGTGCCGCTGGGCTTCCTGTCCTACTGGGTGGCGTCCATCATGAACCGCAAGGACTACGAACTGCTGCCGGCAGTGAAGGCCCAGGTTGAGGAGTTCGGGTCCACATCCCTGGTCAAAGTGGGCCACGACGGCCCCGGTGCCGCCGCCGTGGCACCCCCGCGCCCGGGACTGATCATCTTCCTGATTGCCGCTCCGATCGTCCAGATCCTCCTGGGCACCGCCGGCACCCTCATCCTCCCCAAGTCCCACCCGCTGTATGGGCTGGCAGCCTTCATCGGCAACCCGTTCCTCGCGCTCCTTGTGGCCGTGGCGCTGTCCTTCTTCCTGCTGGCCGTCCGCCGCGGTTGGTCGTTCAAGGAAACCGGTGAAATCTTCGAAGGATCCCTCCCGCCCATCGCCTCCATCCTGATGGTGGTCGCCGCCGGTGGCGTGTTCGGCAACGTGCTGCAGGTGTCCGGCATCGGTTCCGCGCTGTCCAAGACCCTGGACACCCTCGGAGTGCCGCTGCTGCTGCTCGGCTTCATCATTTCCCTGGCCCTGCGCGCCGCACAGGGGTCGGCCACCGTTGCCATCGTGACCACCACCGGACTGCTGTCCGCAGCGGTCAGCGGCGGCGGCTACAGCCCGGCGCAGATCGCGGTGATCGTGATCGCCATCGGCTTCGGTGCCCTGGGCCTCTCCCACGTCACGGATGCCGGCTTCTGGGTGGTGGTCCGCTACTACGGCCTCACGGTCTCGGACGGACTGAAGACCTGGACCGTCCTCACCACCATCCTGGGCCTGGCCGGCTTCGCGCTGACCTTCGTCGCCTGGATCCTGGTGGGAGGCCTGGGAGCCTGATGCGTACCCGACTGGATCATCTGGTTACTGCCGCACTGCAGCACGGTTCCGCGGTGCCCGCCTTCACCTGCTACGACTTCACCACGGCAATGGCCGTGGTGGGGGCAGCCGAGGAAGCCGGCCGCGGCGCCATCCTGCTGGTAGCACCCAAGACCGCTGCTACCGGGAACGGGCTGCGGCTGATCGCGGCACTCCGCGGTTTGGCCGATGCCGCGGCGGTGCCGGTCGCGGTGCAGCTTGACCATGCAAGCGACCTGAAAGTGATGGCCGACGCCGTCGCGGCAGGGGCGGATTCCGTCCTCGCCGACGGTTCCTCCCTTCCGTACGAGGACAACATTGCGCTGGTCCGGGCCGCGCGCGCCCTGCTGGGCCCCGACGTCGTGCTCGAAGCGGAACTCGGCGGCCTGGCCGGCGACGAGGACCGCGCCTTCTCCGCCGATCAGCCGGCGGGCCAGTCCGGGGTGGACGTGGCCGGCATGACCGATTCCGCGCAGGTGGAGGACTTCGTGTCCCGCACCGGAGCTGAGTTGCTGGCCGTCGCCGTGGGCAATGTCCACGGCAAGTACAAGGGCGAGCCGCGGCTGCGCTGGGACGTGCTGCAGGACATCGCCGTGCGGACCCACATCCCGCTGGTGCTGCACGGCGCCTCGGGCATCCCCGCCGAAGAACTGGTCAAGGCCGCCGCCATGAACGTGGGCAAGGTCAACTTCAACACCGAACTGCGGACGGGCGTGCTGGCCACCCTGCAGGACCAGCTTGCCGCCCACCGGGCGGACGGCGAAAACCTGCAGGGCCTGCTGGGCCAGTGGAACAACTCCGCGAGGGACTTCGCCACCACCACGCTTGCCACGCTGGCACGGTAGCTGCAGGGCTGCGAAGCCGCCGGGGGAGGCCGGCGCTGGCCGCTGTGCTGTCCCGACGGCAGGGGCGAAAGACCGTAGACAGCGCCGGTGGCGGGGGCACAATAGTGCTGTGGGCAGCAGCAGGTCTCAGTAGGTCCCACCGTGGGCGGCGCCAGCAAGCGGGGGACAGCGAGCGGGCCGGACCCGGCAAACGGCCGTGATCCGGCCATCGACCTTGTCCGCTTCGCCTGCCTGGCACTGGTGGTGGTGGGACACTCCATGATGGTCAGCCCCGTACTGCACCCGGACGGCACGGTGACCACGGAAAACACACTCGCCGTGCAGGACTGGTTCGTTCCCGTCATTTGGGTCTTCATGGTGATGCCCCTGTTTTTCGTCACCGGAGGCATCACCGGCCTGCAGTCCTGGCGGCGGCTCAAGGGAAGCGGGGGCACTGCGGCGCAGTTCATCCGTGCCAGGCTGCTGCGCCTGCTCCTGCCCGCCACCGCGTTGCTCGCCGTGATGGTCGTGGGTTTGGGGGCGGCCGCAGTGCTGGGCGTGGACCGCCAGGCGGTCCAGCTGATGGCCGCGGGCGCCGCGATGCCCCTATGGTTCCTGGCGGCCTACCTCGCGGCGCAGCTGAACATTCCTGTCCTGGCCGCCCTCCACGCCCGGGCGCCGTGGCTGGCACTCGGCCTGCTCACCGCCCTGGTGGTGGCAGTGGACTGCCTGCGTGGCGCACTGCCTGCCCTTTCCTACGCCAACCTCGTGTTCGTCTGGTGCGCAGTGCAACAGCTGGGGTTCCTGGCCGCCGACGGCCACTTTTCCAAGCTTTCCCGCTCCGGCCTTGCAGGCATGGCTGTTGCCGCCAATCTCGTGCTCGGCCTGGTGACCGGCCTCGGCCTGTACACAGGGAACATGCTGGTGAACCTCAACCCGCCCAACCTCACCCTGTTCCTGCTCGGCATTGCCCAGTTGGCGGCCATGGAACTGGCGCGGCCGGCGCTGGGGCCGGTGGCAGCGGTCGGCTGGGTGCGCCGGCTGCTGGCACTGGTGGGCGGCCGTTCGCTGACCGTCTATCTCTGGCATCTTCCGCTGCTGGTGGGGATGTCCGGGCTGCTGCTGCTCACCCCGGTTTACAAGCCTGCTGCCGGAACGCCGGAGTGGTGGTGGTCACGGCCGGTGGTGGTCCTGGCGCTGGTCCTCCTGCTGCTGCCGGTAGCAGTGGCGTTCGGGCGCCTGGAGGAACGTCCGACGGCGCCGCACGCCTACCGCTGCCGGCCCGCCCTGGCAGGGACCGCCGTCGTCGTGGTCTTCCTTCCAGTGGCCGACGCTGCACTGAGCGGACTTTCGCTGGGACTGCTGGCCGCCGGCGCCTTGTGCTTCACCGCGGCGATCCTGCTCCTGGGCGGCTTTCCAGTCCCTCGGCGGCATGGCGCACCAAAGCCTGTGGCCGGAAGGGGACGCGGTGGCGGGGGCATTGCCAGCGGGGTGAAGTAGTGCCAGTGTCGAACCATGACCGAGAACACCATGTCCACAGAGGATGAGTTCACCGCCAACGTTTCCCTGCGGCGCAACGACGCGCACCACCGCTATGAGCTGCTGGTGGACGGCAAGCTCGCCGTCCAGGCCTTCTTCCGTGACCTTCCGGGGCATATCGACTTTACGCACACCGAAACCGGCAAGGACTTCGAGGGCCGGGGCCTGGCCGGGGTGCTCGCGCACTTCGCCCTGGACGACGTGGTGGCCACGGTAAACGCATCATCCCGCACTGCCCGTTCATGTCCAGCTACCTGCGCAAGCACGAGGGCTACGAACAGTTCGTCGACTGGCCGGAGCGCTAGCCCGCCCGGGCGCTGACCCCGGCCTGACTTCTTCCGCCTCTTCTTCCGGCGCACGCCCGTTATTCGCCGGCCGCCCCGGGTACGCCCTCTGCAGCAGGCAAAGTGCAGTAAAGGCGGTCCAGCCCAGGCGCTGGAAGGAAAGGGCAATGTGGCGGGTAGCGGGAACGGTGCGTACGACGTGGCAGTCATTGGCGGGGGACCGGCGGGACTGAGCGCCGGTGTAGCCCTGGCGAGGGCCCTGCGCTCCGTCGTGGTGATCGACGCAGGCGGGCAGCGGAACCTGGGGGCCGAAAGCGTGCACGGCTTCCTCAGCCGGGAAGGGACGAGCCCAGGGGACCTGATTGTGGCAGGCAGGGAGGAACTGGCCAGTTATGGCGGGGTAGCGGTCTGCGGAAACGTCGTCTCGGCGTGCCGCGAGGAAGGCCGGTTCGTCCTGGCCCTGGAGGACGGGTCCGTGCAAACCGCCCGGCGCCTGCTCATCGCAACAGGAACCGCGGACGAGTTGCCGGAGCTTGCCGGCATTTCCGAGCGCTGGGGCCGCGACGTGCTGTATTGCCCTTACTGCCATGGCTGGGAGATCCGGAACCAGAAAATTGGAGTGCTGGGCTCTGACGGTCATTCCGTCCTGCAGGCGCTGACGTTCCGGCAATGGAGTTCCGAGGTGACCCTCCTCCTCAACGGTGCCCTGGACCTGCACCCCGGCGAACAGGAACAGCTCGCCGCCCGTTCAGTCCGTGTAGTGGAAGGCAAAATCGGGAAGCTGGACATCCGGAACGACCGGCTCCAAGGGGCCATCCTGGACGGTGGACAGACCGTTCCCCTGGACGTGCTGGCGGTGAGTCCCGCCACGGTGAGCAAAGCCAATATGCTTCAGCGCCTGGGCCTGGAACCCGGCGGGCTCGCCGAGGGGGCGGGAACCAGGCTGGAAACCGATGAAACGGGCCGCACGACCTGCCCGGGCGTGTGGGCCGCAGGCAATGCGGCAGACGTCTCGGCGCAGGTGATGACGGCCGCAGCTGCCGGACTTCGGGCGGCGGAAGGGATCAATGCGGATCTGGTGCTGGCCGACACCCGCGAGGCGGTCGAGGCCGCCCGTGCCGCGGCCCGCCGCTAACTGGCGAGGGCCTGGCCGGTGGCCGCGAAGCCGATTCCGGGGTCATCCAGCGTAAAGCCGCACGCGCAGCGGTAGGTGACCACGCTTTCGGGCGCTGATCCGGCATGGAGTGCTACCACCGAGGTGCCATCGACGTAGACAGGCTGGCGGACGGGCAGCTCACCGTAGTCCACACGCTCCATGGGTGTGCGGCAATGCATCCGCGAGTTCATGGTGACCAGAAGCCCTGCGTCCACGGGTACGGTGGCGGTCAACAGGCGCCCAGCCGCATCGGTGCGCTCCCCAGGCGCGGCCAGCTGATGTTCGGTTGCGGTGGTAATCATGGTCATCCTTGGGCTTCTTTCACGGAGCCGCCATCGTCGGCAGCCCCGCCGCGAACTGCTTGCGGAGGTTCATTTGCCCGATAAGCAAAGCATGCTTACTAATCACTTCGCAAATCGAATGTGATGCAGCGCACCCCCTGAAGGTGGCGCCCTGACTGAAACTACCCCATCCGACCATCGTCGGGTGAACGATCATCGCACGTAAAGAAATACATCACGAAAGTTTGACTAAAAGGGTTACCTAAGTAAGGCTTGCCTTGCCTTAGGAACGTCAACAAAAGGAAAACCCTGTGCCGCTGCTGCCCCGACTCGACCCCCCACCCGTTGATGACCCGCTTTCCCCGCCTGAGTCCTTTTCGATGGACCAGCCGGGGGCGGGGGGCCAGCAGGAGCAGGACTTTGGCTCCCGGCTGGAGCTGGCGCTCGGGGCAAGCAACCACCTCTTCAATGCCAGGAACTCCGCCCGGTACGTGGCACAGGTCCTGCAGGGCGTCAACGCCGTCGCCACCAAAGTGGAGCGGACCACAGGCCCGTTCACCGGCGTCGAACCTTCCACCCTGGCGGAGCGCGTGGGCGCTGTTGACCTGGACCTGCCGCTGCCGGATACGGCGGCGGCCCTGCAGGAACTCGATGATGTCTACCTGCGTGACGCCGTCTATTTCCATGACGCCAAATACGCCGCCCACCTCAACTGCCCCGTGGTGATCCCCGCACTGGTGGGTGAGGCGGTCCTCTCCGCCGTCAACTCCTCCCTGGACACCTGGGACCAGAGTGCCGGCGCCACCATGATCGAGCGGCGCCTCATCGACTGGACCGCACGGCGGCTGCACCTTGGCGGCAACGCCGACGGAATCTTCACCTCAGGCGGCAGCCAGTCCAACCTGCAGGCGCTGCTGATCGCCCGCAACCACGCCGTTGCAGGCCTGCGCCGCGACCCGGCCCGCGGCAGCCTCCGCCTCCCGGCCCTGCTGGACACCCTGCGCATCTTCGCCTCGGCGGACAGCCACTTCAGCATCCGGAAGTCGGCATCGATGCTGGGCCTGGGCTTCGACGCCGTCATCAGCGTCCCCTGCGCGCCGGACCATCGGATGGACCCTGCCGCGCTGGCCCGGGCCATGGCGGAAGCGCGCGACGCCGGACTGGTGCCCATGGCGGTCGTGGCCACGGCCGGGACTACGGACTTCGGCGCGGTGGACCCGCTCGCAGAGCTCGCCACCCTCGCCCGCGCCCACGGTGCCTGGTTCCACATCGACGCCGCGTACGGCGGTGGCCTGATGGTCTCCGGGCGCTACCGGCATCTCCTGGACGGCACGGACCTCGCGGACTCGGTCACCGTGGACTTCCACAAGACCTTCTTCCAGCCCGTCAGCTCCAGCGCCCTGCTGGTCAGCGACCGCAGCATGCTGCGGCACGTCACCTACTATGCGGACTACCTGAACCCGGAGAGCGCGGCCCTCGCCGAGATCCCCAACCAGGTGGACAAGAGCATCCAGACCACGCGCCGCTTTGATGCCCTGAAGCTTTGGCTCACGCTGCGGATCATGGGGGCGGACGCCGTCGGCGCCCTGTTCGATGAAGCCATCGACCTCGCCCGGCGCGTCGGCTCGCTCCTTGAAGCCGACGACGACTTCGAACTTGCCGCACCGCCGCAGCTCAGCACGCTGGTGTTCCGCTACCGCCCGCGGCTCGGGGACGGCGGCCGGCTCGCCGAGGAGACTGCCGATGCGCTCAACCCCGCCATCCGCGCCGCAGTCTTCGCCTCCGGCCAGGCGGTGGTGGCAGGCACAAAGGTGGGCGGACGGCACTATCTGAAGTTCACCCTCCTCAACGCCGAGGCCACCCTCGAGGACATTGCCGGGATCATTAGCCTGCTGCGCCGCACCGGCGCCGGCCTCCTCGAAGGCGGGGCGGCCGCATGAGCACCTCCGTCAGCGCTGTGGTCCACGATTTCGCCGCGATCGGCGTCGGGCCCTTCAACCTGGGCCTGGCCGCCCTCACCGAGCCGGTGGAAGGCCTCAGCGGGGTCTTCCTGGAGCAGCGGGAAACCTTCGACTGGCATCCCGGAATGATGCTGGAGCCCGCCCACCTGCAGGTCCCGTTCATGGCGGACCTGGTGACCATGGCCGACCCCACCTCGCCCTACTCATTCCTGAACTTCCTCAAGCAGACGGGCCGGTTGTACCGCTTCTACATCAGGGAAAACTTCTACCCGCTGCGGGCCGAGTACAACCAGTACTGCCAGTGGGTGGCCGCGCAGCTGCACTCCGTCCGTTTTGGCACAACCGTGCTGGAAACGGCGTACGACGGCGGCGTGTACCGGCTGTCCGTGTCGGGTCCGGACGGGCCCGGGGTGCTTTTTGCCAGGCGGCTCGTGCTCGGCACCGGCACCTCCCCGCACGTGCCGGCCGCCGCCGAGGGGATCCTGGCGTCCACGGCCGCAACTGGGGGACTGGCCATCCACAACTCCGACTACCTGGCCCGGAAAGCCGAACTGCAGCAGCGGCGCAGCATCACCATCATCGGCAGCGGCCAGAGTGCCGCGGAGATCTACTACGAGCTCCTGCAGGAGGCGGACGCGCACGGCTACCGCCTGGACTGGGTGACGCGTTCCGGCCGGTTCTTCCCGCTCGAGTACACCAAGCTGACCCTGGAAATGACCTCACCCGAGTACGTGGACTACTTCCACAACCTCCCGCCGGAGCAGCGCGACCACCTCAACATGGCGCAGAAAAACCTGTACAAGGGCATCAACTCCGACCTGATCGACGCGATCTACGACCTGCTCTACACCAGGAGCCTCACCGGCATGGTGGATACCCGGCTGCTGACGCACTCCACGCTGACTGCCGCCGCATGGGATTCGGCTGCCGGGAGCTACGTACTGCAGTTGCAGCACGACGAGCAAGGCCGCTCCTACAGCCTGGACAGCGAAGCCGTGGTCTTCGCTACCGGATACGGCTACCGGGAACCGGGTTTCCTGGCTGGCGTCCGGGACCGGATCACCAGGGACAGTGCCGGCCGCTTCGCCGTGGACCGGAACTATGGCATCGGCGTCGAACCGGGGGAGATCTTCGTGCAGAACGCTGAGCTGCACACCCATGGCTTTGCCACGCCGGACCTCGGCATGGGTGCCTACCGCAACTCCTGCATTCTCCGGGAAATCACCGGCCGTGAGGTGTACCCCGTGGAGCGGAGCATCGCCTTCCAGCAGTTCGGCGCGCCCGCTGCGGTCCCTATGGGGGCCAGGGTATGAGGTTCACGTTCCGCGACGTCGACCCCCTGGCCGACGCCCCGCTCCTGCACAGCTGGGTGACGCAGCCCTACGCCTCGTTCTGGGGGATGCTGTCAGCCAGCGTGGAGGACATCGCGCGGGACTATGCAGCAATCCGGGCGAGTGGGCACCACCGTGCCCTGCTGGGGCTCGATGTCGGTGCGCCCGCCTTCCTGATGGAGGAGTACGCTCCCGCATCCTCGCCGCTCTCCGCGGTGTACCCGGTCCTGCCCGGCGACATGGGGATGCACCTGCTGGTGGCCCCGCCATCGGGTGCTCCGGAAACCGGCTTCACCACCGCCGTCATGGATGCTGTCCTGGCCCGGCTGTTTGCCAAGCCCGGGGTAGACAGGATCGTGGTGGAACCGGACATCCGGAATACCCGCATCCACGCCCTCAACGAACGGCTTGGCTTCCGCCCCGCCCACGTGGTGGCGCTTCCGGACAAGGACGCGCTCCTGAGCTTCTGCAGCCGCGGGGACTACCTGGCCGCCCGAACCCCGCTTACCGCCTCTTCCAACACCAATGGAGCATCCCTGTGACCACCGACCTGTACACCTCCCCTACCCGTCCGGCTCCGGCTGTCCCGGCTGCGCCTGCCGCCTCCGCGCCGTCCGCGGTGTCCCACCTCAGCCCCCGCCGCTGGGAAGCGGCCAACCGGCACCTGCTCCGCAAAGCGCTCGCCGAGTTTTCGCATGAACGGATCCTGCGCCCGGAGCGTATCTCGGGGCCGGAACCGGGCAGTTACCGCCTCGGCAGCCCCGACGGCGCCCACGAGTACCGCTTTAAAGCCCGGATCCTGGAACTGGAGCACTGGTCCATTGATGCCGCGTCCATCCGGCACTTCCGCCGCGGCACCGAAGCGCCACTGGACGCCGTCGAGTTCATCACCGTGTTCCACGAGGTCCTGGGCATCAGGATCGAGATGCTCCCTGTGTACCTGGAGGAAATCAGCAGCACCCTGGCCAGCCACGCCTACAAGCAGGCGGCCGCGCACCCGTCCGCCGCCGAACTGGCGGCAGGAGTGACCCGCGGCGGTGACGTGGCCGCCGACTTCCAGGCCATCGAGCGCAGCATGACCGAGGGCCACCCCTGCTTCGTCGCCAACAACGGCAGGCTGGGCTTCGGCATCGCCGACTACCACGCGTTCGCACCCGAAGCGGGCGCCAGGGTGCAGTTGGAGTGGATTGCCGTGCACCGCGGCCACGCCGTCTTCACCTCCAGCGCCGGGTTCGACTACGCAACACACCTGGACGCCGAACTCGGGCCGCTGCTGGGCACCTTCCACGCTGTGTTGCAGGGCCGGGACCTGGACCCTGAGGCTTACTTCCTGATGCCCGTGCATCCCTGGCAGTGGGAGAACAAGCTCGCCGTCACGTTCGCCGCCGAGATTGCCGGCCGGCGCATCGTCCACCTCGGCACCGGGCTTGACCAGTACCAGGCGCAGCAATCCATCCGGACGTTCTTCAACACCAGCGCGCCTGCCAGGAACTACGTGAAGACGGCCCTGTCAGTGCTGAACATGGGCTTCATGCGGGGACTCTCGCCGCAGTACATGAAGGCGACTCCGGCGATCAACGACTGGCTGCGGGCGCTGATCACCGCCGACGAGGCGCTGCAGCGCCGTGGCTTCACCATGATCGGCGAGGTGGCCGCCGTCGGATACCACAACCCCTGCTACGAGGCCGGCTCGGCGGACGGTTCCCCTTACCGGAAAATGCTGGCCGCCCTGTGGCGGGAAAGCCCGCTGCCGTTGCTCCGGGACGGCCAGCAACTGGCCACAATGGCCTCGCTCCTGCACGTCGACGCAGCCGGCAAGCCCATGGCGTCCGCCCTGGTTGAGCGGTCGGGACTGGCTCCTGCCGACTGGCTCCGGCGGTACTTCGAGGCCTACCTCATCCCGCTGGTGCACTGCCTGTACCGCTACGAGCTGGCGTTCATGCCGCACGGCGAAAACGTCATCCTGGTGCTCGAAGACGGCGTGCCTGTACGGGCCATCATGAAGGACATCGCCGAGGAGATCGTGGTGATGGGGGACCGGGTGGACCTGCCGGACGAGGTGTCGCGGATCAAGGCCGACATTCCGGACGGGGAGAAGGTCCTGGCGGTCTTCACGGATATCTTCGACTGCATCTTCCGGTTCCTGGCCGCGCTCCTGGAGGAAGACGGGATGCTGTCCGGGGAGGAATTCTGGCGGACCGCCGCCGCGGCCATCCGGGATTACCAGCGGCAGCACCCGGACCTCGCGGACCAGTTCGCCCGCCATGGCCTCTTCGCCCCGGACTTCGAGCTGTCCTGCCTGAACCGGCTCCAGCTGCGGAACAACCAGAACATGCTGGACCTGGCCGATCCCTCCGGCGGCCTGCAGAAAGCCGGCCGCCTGGCCAACCCGCTCGCCCGGTACCGGGGCCAGTAACGCGCACAGCTGGTTAGGCTTGCAGCATGACGCCATCCAGCTCCCGAACAACCGCACTCGTCACCGGGGCCAGCGCAGGGCTCGGCCATGAATTCGCCAGGCAGCTCGCGGCCCAGGGCCACGACCTGGTGCTGGTGGCCCGCAATGCCTCCCGGCTGGCAGAAACCGCCGAGGACCTGCGCCGGCGCTACGGAATCACGGCTGAGGTGCTTCCAGCCGACCTGACGGACGACGACGACGTGGCCGCCGTCGTCGAACGCCTCAAGGACGCCCGGCGGCCGGTGGGGATGCTGGTGAACAACGCCGGGATCGGCCTGCTGCACAACTTCGAGGACAACCACGTGGGGGAGGAGAAGAGCCACCTGAAGCTGCATACCGAGACAGCCATGGTGCTCACGCACGCGGCGCTGGACGGCATGCTGGAACGGGGGGAGGGACGGATCATCAACGTGGCCAGCGTGGCCGCGTTCCTGCCGCGGGGCACCTACTCCGCCGCGAAGGCGTGGCTGGTGAGTTTCAGCCGCTGGGCCAACATGGCCTACCGCAGGCGGGGAATCAAGGTCACCGCCGTCTGCCCCGGCTTCACGCACACCGAATTCCATGACCGGATGGGGATGGACAAATCGGTGGCCCCCGCCTGGACGTGGCTGCGGGCGGAGCGGGTGGTCCGTGAGGGCCTGGCCGACAACGCCAACGGCAAGGCGGTGTCCATCCCGTCCAAGCGGTACAAGGTGGTGGCTGCCGTGGCCAGGGTGGCGCCGGCCAGGCTAATGGCGGGACCGGCGCGGAAGCCGAAATAGCCGCGGGGAACCGAACAGGCCTGCCCAGGTACGTGAACCCGCCCGGCGGACGGCCACCACCACCAGGATGCCAGTGAGTGCGCCCACCAAAGTTTCCACCGCCCGCTCCAGGATCAGGACCTGGGGATCGGCAGGGAAGGCCAGCTGGGTGATCAGCAGGATGACGGGCGTGAAGGAGACCATGGCGAGGCCGTAGTGCCTGGTCATGAACAGCTCCGTGGTGAATTGGAAAAGGATCACCAGCAGCGCCAGCACCACGGCCTGGTGCGCGGGCCCTTGATGTGAAAGGTAAAGCCCCGCCAAGGTCCAGGGGGCGGGAAGGATGACGACGGCGGTGACCACCAGTCCCACGAACGTCCCCACGATGCGGTGGACGCCGCGGCGGACGCTGCTGGGCAGGTCAGCGCCTGCGAGCGGGACGGCGGCGGCAGCCATGGCCCAGTGGGGGTGGCCGGTGCCGCTGAGGACGCCCACCGTTCCGGCCGTTCCCACGGCCAGCACATACCTCGCGGCGTGGATCAGCAGTTCACGGCGACGGGCCGCTGAACGTGGCGGCACGGCCCGGGCCGCGCCCGGCTGCCACGCCCTGCGGCGGATCCAGCCGCTGAACCCGACCAGGATCGAGAACACCGATGATCCTGCAGCGATAAGCATTGCCGCGTACCAGGGGACCGGCAGGGGAACGGAAGCGCAGGCGCCCAGGGCCAGGATCCCGAAGAAGGGTCCGTTCGGTTTCAGGCGTACCCGGTCGGAGTAGACCGAACCCACTCCGGCCAGGATGGCCTCCACTGCCACCAGCCACCACGAATGGAGGTGGTACAGGGACAGGGCGGTGCCCACCGCCACGCCGCTGAGCAGGACCAGGGCCCCCTGCCCCTGGTGGCGGAGGCGCAGCTGGTGCGGCTCGGAGCGGCCGTACATTCCGGTGAGGGCGCCGAAGACGGCGTAGATGATGAGGTCGGTCCGGCCCGCCGCCATCAGGAGCATTGACGGGACGGCGACGCTGATGGCCACCCGGAGGGCGGCGAGGTGGTCGTTATTGGCCGGTTCCAGCCGGTGGAGTGCGCGTACCTGCTCCGCCACCCGCTTCATGTACCGACCTGTCCCGTTGTATCGACCGTGTCTTCCCCTGCGGCCTCGAAGGGCCTTTTCGAACGTATCACCGGCCGCCGAACGGAGCCATATCGCCCGGGGGAAGCAGAAACAAAATGACATCCAAGGGCGCGCAAAGGCCCGCCCTGCATGCTTCCCCCAAGGATGCATGCGGGGCGGGCCTTGTGAGCGTGGGCTACAAGCGTGCCCGGGCCGGCATGCTAGGAGCGTGCCGCGACCGCGGGCTCCGCGTGGTCGGCAGCGTCCTGGGTCTCGAACGGCAGTTCGTCCAGGTTGATCAGCGGGTTTTCGTCCTGGGTGGCCACCAGCTCTTTCGCTTCCTCCTGGGTGTCCACGCTGGGCATGGAGCCAGGGAGCGGACGGCGGGCCGACTCCTTGAGGAAGTAGATGGCCACCGCACCCACGAGGGACGTGCCCATCAGGTAGTAGGCAGGCATCATGTCATTGCCCGTGGCGCTGATCAGGGCCGCCACGATGAACGGCGTGGTTCCGCCGAAGATTGCCACGGCGAAGTTGTACGCGATGCCCATGGCCCCGTAGCGGCTGGAGGTGGGGAACTGGGCCGGCAGGGCGGAGGCCAGGTTGGCCACGTAGAAGGTCACGGGGAAGGCGATCAGTGCCAGCCCGCCCAGGGTGGACCAGATCTGGCCGACGCCGATCAGCAGGAAGGCCGGCACGGCCAGTACCACGGTGCTCAGGGCGCCGATCCAGAGGACAGGACGGCGGCCGATGCGGTCGGACAGCTTGCCGGTGAGCGGGATGCAGAGGCTCATGACCACCAGCACGGGGATGGTCAGCAGGGTGCCGTGGACCTCGTCGTAGCCCTTGGACTCGGTGAGGTAGGTGGGCATGTAAGACGTCAGGGCGTAGCCCGCCGTGTTGGCAGCGGCCACCAGGATCATGGCGACGATGATGGAGCGCCAGTAAGCCTTGATGATTCCCACCGGGCCCTTGGCTGCGGCTTCGTCAGATTCTGCGGCATTCTTCGCGAGGTCCTCCTGGGCGTCCAGGGTGGCCTGGAACTGCGGGGATTCCTCAATCCGGTTCCGGAAGTAGATGGCGATCAGGCCCAGCGGTCCGGCGACCAGGAAGGGAATGCGCCAGCCCCAGTCCTCCATGGCGGCCTGGCCCAGGGTGAGCTGCAGGACCGAGACCAGGGCGGCGCCGATGGCGAAGCCGAGGTAGCTGCCCATGTCCAGGTAGCTGGCGAAGAACCCGCGGCGCTTGTCTGCTGCGTACTCGCTGACAAACGTGGTGGCACCGGCGTACTCACCACCGGTGGAGAAGCCCTGGACCACCTTCAGCAGCACCAGCAGCGCGGCGGCCCACAGTCCGATCTGCGCGTAGCCGGGCAGAAGGCCGACGGCGAACGTGCTGGCCGCCATGATCATCAGGGTGATGGCCAGGATCTTCTGGCGCCCCATCTTGTCGCCGAGCCAGCCGAAGACGACGCCGCCCAGCGGGCGGGCGATGAAGGTCGCGGCGAAGGTGCCAAGCAGGAACAGCGTCTGCGTGGTGGGGTCGGACTCGGGGAGGAAGACCGGGCCCATGGTGGTGATCAGGTAGCCGAAAACGCCGACGTCGTACCATTCCATGGTGTTGCCGACGATGGTGCCGCCGAGGGCCTTTTTGAGCATCGGCTGGTCAACCACGTTGACGTCGGATTCCTTGAGCCGGCGGCGTGGCAGCAGCCGGGGTTTCTTGGCAACCGCGGAGGCTGCAGGGTTGGTTCCGCTGGCGTTCCTGGCGCCTGCTGAAGAGTCGGTCATGCTTCGGTCTGTGGGCATTTGGGCAACTCCTGTGGAGGTCATTTGCTTGCGACTTGTAGCTGCCCCGCTCCGGGCAGGCCTTCAATTTTACGCGAAATGACCATCCCTCAGCCGCCCGGCGGCGTAGGATACCCCCGTTTCCGCCGCCGTAAACGTCCATGCCCGGGAATTTTTTTCCCGCTTTTCCCGCGCTATCACTGGGAAGCAGGCTGGTGGGCCGCTTCGTTACCAAAAATTTTCCTTCAGCACCCTTCTGCGCTCCGCTTTTTCGGCCCTGCGGGCCGCCAAAGTGACGGGGGCCACCAGATCCGCAGGGGTTCACAGGAGGGCGCCGGGTGCCTATCGTGGAGCGATGGAAACACTTCTTTTCGGGCAGTAGTCCGCGCGCGCCCGGCGCTTGTTTCAGCGTTTCGTTTCAGCGAAGAACGAAGGGAATAAGGGAAGAACAAAATGGGTGAAGACACCAACCAGCCCCGCATCAAACCGGAGGTGGCTGACCACCTCGCGGCAGCAATGAAGGCGTCCGCTGCCCCTGGTCCCGCAGCAGCAGCCGGAATGCCAGTCGCGCAGCAGAGCGCGTGGCCGGACGGCAGCGGGAAGCGGCGGCACCCGAAGGAACAGTCCGCCGGCCACGGCCGGATGGGACACGAGGCCGCGGTGACGGCGGTGCACCGGACCGGGCGGCCGCAGATGCCGCACTCCTCGTAGCGGCAGAGAAAACCACCGTCGACACGCAGATTACCTGGCGCCCCGATACTCGGTACGCGCCAGGTAATTTGCGCCTCGGCAACAGGCAGTCACCCTTCGCGGACCACCTCCGACGGGTCCTTGTCCAGCCGCCAGCCACGCCAGCGGGGGTGCCGAAGCCGGCCCGGGCCCGTCCACTCGCCGTACGTCACCTCTCCCACCAGTTCGGGAGCCACCCAGTGCGCATCGGCGGCGTCCGGTCGGGGGACGTCGTGGAACGGTGAGGTCTTCCGGCCCAGGCGCTCCACGGTCTGCCGCAGTTCCGTGAGTTCGCGCGTGCTGAACCCGCTGCCCACCCGGCCCACGTACTGCAGTTTGTCGCCGTCCGGGATGCCCACCAGCAGCGAGCCCACCGTGTCCTGGCGGCCGCCCTTTCCCGGACGCCAGCCGCCCACCACCACTTCCTGGGTCTGCTCCGTCTTGAGCTTGAGCCAGGTACGCGTCCGCTGGCCGCTGACGTAGCGGCTGTCCGTCCGCTTGGCCATCACCCCCTCGAGCCCCAGTTCCTGCGCGCTGTCGAGGAGGTGCCGGACGGGCTCGTCCAGTACGGGGGAGAGCTCCACCGGGCAGCCGGAGGCCTCGAAGAAATCCTCCAACTGCCGGCGCCGCTTGGCCAGCGGGAGCCCCCGGAGGTCCTTCCCGTCGTTAAACAGCAGGTCGAAAAGCAC
The DNA here is from genome assembly GCF_058266945.1 of Arthrobacter sp. E70. Lineage (NCBI taxonomy): Bacteria > Bacillati > Actinomycetota > Actinomycetes > Micrococcales > Micrococcaceae > Arthrobacter > Arthrobacter sp. E70. The sequence continues at coordinate 273,420 of NZ_JBYQFR010000007.1, forward strand.
CAACTGGACGGGGATGGCCACACGGGCCTTTGCGACGTCGGCGGCCCGGGTGAGCTTCATCCGGCCCTGCAGCAGCCCGAAGTCGGGCCTGCCGCCGGGCCCGGGGGCGATGATCTCCCCATCCGCCACGAACGGTTTCCGCGGCCAGCAGTCCGGATCGGTGAACTCCGGATAGGTGCGCGTGACATCGTTGCCGTTGCGGCTGAAGATCCGGACTTTCTCCCCGTCGCCTACCAGGACGGCCCGGACGCCGTCCCATTTGAGTTCGTACTGCCACTTGCTGCCCTGCAGGTCCGCGGTGTCCCCGGACGTGGCCATCATGGGCCGGAACTCCAGGGGGTCCACTGCAGCCGCAGCGGCTGGCGCGGCCGGTGTCCCCTCGTCGGCTTGGTGCCCAGGCGCTTCACCGCTGTCCCCAGGCTCCGGCACCGCCGGTGCCGGCCGACGTCGTGCAACCGGCTGCTCCTTGTCCATCAGGTGGATCAGCCATTGGCTTTCGGCGTCCTTGCCCTGCCCGCGCCCCGTGTGGATCAGGGCAATCTTCCTGGTGCCGCCCAGCGCGCCGCCGTCGGACCCGGACAACGTGACGATGACCTCCTTGCCGTTGATCCACTTGTGCAGCTCGTAGGTGCCGCTGTCCCAGATGGTCATTTCGCCCGCCCCGTACTGCCCCTTGGGAATCGTTCCGTGGAAGGTGAGGTAATCCATGGGATGGTCCTCGGTCTGGACGGCGAGGTGGTTCTTTCCGCCCGATTCCGGGACGCCCTTTGGCAGTGCCCACGAGACCAGGACCCCCTCGTGCTCCAGCCGGAGGTCCCAATGCAGCCGTGAGGCGTGGTGTTCCTGGATGACAAAGGAGTTGCCGCCGGTGGGGATCCCGGCGAAGGGCTCGGGCGTTGCCTGTGGATCGCGCATGGCGCGGTACTTGCCCAGGCGGGGATCGCCGTCGTCCTTCCCGTCACCCTGGTGCCCGCCACCGGGCGTTGCGTTGACGACGGCGGCAAACGGGTCCTTGCCGTCCCGCACCCGCCGCAGCACCTCGTGGTAGTCCAGGTGCTTGAGCCGGGGCGAGGCGATCTCGCGCCAGGTGCGGGGCGCGGCGACCAGGGGCGTGGGCCTGCCCCGGAGCGAGTATGGGACAACCGTGGTTTTTGCAGCGTTGTTCTGGCTCCAGTCAACGAGCACCTTGCCCGTGCGCAGGGTCTTTTTCATGTCGCTGACGGCGAGGTCCGGGTGGTCGGCCTCGAGGACCCGTGCCAGCTCACGCGCGAAGGCGGAGATCTGGTCCGAGGTCTGGCTTCCGTCCAGGGCGGCGTAGAGGTGGATTCCCTTGCTGCCGCTGGTGACCGGGACGGGGTCCAGGCCGACGTCCTGCAGGATGGCGCGGGCCAGGAGGGCAACCTCGCGGCATTCGGCAAGTCCCGCCCCCTCGCCCGGGTCCAGGTCCAGCACCAGCCGGTCGGGGTTCAGCTGGTTGCCGTGGGAGTCCACCCGCCATTGGGGGACGTGGACCTCCAGCGAGTTGATCTGGCCGAACCAGGTCAGCGTGGCGGCGTCGTTGACCATGGGGTAGTAGATGGTCCGGTCCTTGTGCGTGATGCCTACGCGAGGCAGCCATCCTGGCGCGGAATCTTCGAGGTCCTTCTGGAAGAACACTTCACCGGGCTTGTCCGCCGTGCCCACGCCGTTAACCCACCGCTTCCGCGTGGCCGGCCGGTTGGCCGCCGCCGGGACCAGGACGTGGGCCACTGCGGCGTAGTAGGCCAGCACGTCGGCCTTGGTGGTGCCGGTTTCCGGATAGATGATTTTGTCCAGGTTGGTGAGGGTCAGTTCCCGCCCCGCAACCCGGACACGCTCCTTACTGCCGGCCACAGGGCTTCACCTCCGGCCCGCTCTGATGTTGACTGTAGGAATGAGAGCCATCTGGAAAGGTGCCATCGCGTTCGGCCTGGTCAACGTGCCCGTGAAGGTCTACAGCGCCACAGAGGATCATGACATCAGTCTGCACCAGGTTCACAACGCAGACGGCGGAAGGATCCGCTACCAGCGCCGGTGCGAGGTCTGTGGCGAGGTGATCGACTACTCGGACATCGAGAAGGCGTTCGAGGAGGACGGCCGGACGGTGGTCCTCACCAAGGATGAGCTCAAGGCGATCCCGGCCGAGAACAGCCACGAAATCGAAGTGGTGCAGTTCGTCCCGTCCGAGCAGCTTGAACCCATGATGTTCGAAAAAAGCTACTACCTGGAACCGGACTCCAAGTCGCCCAAAGCCTATGTGCTGCTGCGGCGGGCGCTGGAGGACACGGACCGCGTGGCCATTGTCCAGTTCGCATTGCGGGAGAAGACCCGGCTGGGGGCCCTCCGGATCAAGGACGACGTCCTGGTACTGCAGTCTCTCCTGTGGCCCGACGAAGTCCGCGAAGCCAACTTCCCGTCCCTGGACGCCTCGATCAAGATTTCCGCCCAGGAACGCGACATGTCCGCTGCCCTCGTGGAGTCCATGGCGGCCGACTTCGACCCCGCCTCCTTCACCGACGACTACCAGGTGCAGCTCCGCCAGCTCATCGACGCCAAGCTGGAGCAGGGCGAATCGCTGGACACCGAGGAAACCTTCGGCGTGGAAGCCGGACAGGGCGGCAAGGGCGAGGTCATCGACCTGATGGAGGCCCTGAAACGCAGCCTCGACCGGAAGCGCGGCGGCGGGGAAGCTGCGGCGTCCGGGGAGGCCGACGGCGAAGCGGGCACCGGCGACGAGGAGGAGGTCGCTGCCAAACCCGCCCGCAAGACCGGGACCAGGGCGGCTGCCTCGAAGACTTCAGCGTCGAAGACTGCTTCGAAGGCCGACGAGGGAAAGACTGCGGCCGGCAAGTCTTCCTCGAAGTCCACGTCCACGGCGTCCAAGCCGGCAGCCTCCAAAACGGCAGGGACCAAGTCTGCGGCCTCCAAGTCTGCGGCCTCCAAGACAGCAGCGGCCAAGACCGACGCCAAGCCGGCGGCCAAGACCACCAGGGCACGCAAGCCGGCCTGATCCTGCTGTCCGCATCAAAGGGCGTCCCTGTACAGCGGCACTCCCGGGATAGCGCTGCTCCCTTTACAGCTTCGCTGCGCCCTTTACAGCGTGACGAGGCGCGTCCACAATGGGTCGCATCACAGCCTCCGCTGTGCCAACAGCGTGCTGACACTCATTGAACGGACACGTAAAGGGGCGCGGGCATGGACGACCAGACCAGCACGGTGGAGGCGGACCGGGAGCTCAAGAAGAAGCACCGGGCGATGTGGGCTTCGGGGGACTACCCCGCCCTTGCGGATGAAATGCTCCTCGAACTGGGGGCCGTCCTGGTGGAGGCCTGCGGGATCAAGCCGCGGCAGCGCGTCCTGGACGTGGCGGCAGGAACTGGAAACGCCGCCATTCCCGCGGCAATGATGGGCGCCTCAGTGGTGGCCAGCGACCTCACCCCGGAACTCTTCGAAGCAGGACGGCGGGAGGCGGCCAACCGGGGCGTCAGCCTGGAGTGGCAGGAAGGCGACGCCGAGGCCCTGCCGTTCGGCGACGGCGAATTCGACGCCGTGATGTCCTGCATCGGCGTGATGTTCGCCCCGCACCATCAAAAGGCGGCGGATGAGCTGGTCCGGGTGTGCAAGCCGGGAGGCAGCATCGGACTGCTGTGCTGGACGCCGGAGGGCTTCATCGGGCAGATGTTCGCCGTGCTGAAGCCTTTCGCCCCGCCACCTCCGCCCGGTGCACAGCCTGCGCCGCTCTGGGGGAGCGAAGAGCATGTCCGCGAACTGCTGGGCAGCAGGATCACCGACATCCAAACCCGCAAGAAGAACCTGGCGGTCCGCAGTTTCCACCAGCCAGCCGACTTTGTGCGGTATTTCAAATCCCACTACGGCCCCATCATCTCCGTCTACAAGTTCCTCAGCGAGGACCAGGAGAAGGTGGCGGCACTGGACAAGGCCCTCACCGAACTCGCCGACTCCTTCGGCGACGCGCACGGGGACGTCCCGTTCCAGATGGAATGGGAGTACCTGCTGTTCACGGCACGGAAGGCATGACGGTGCCGGAAGACCATGTGGCAACCTCCACCACCATCATCGAAGCGCCGCCCGGCCGTGTCTGGGACGTCATTACCGACCCGGCCGCGGTGAAGGAGTTCATGTTCGGAGCTGAGGTGCGGACCGACTGGAAAGTGGGAAGCCCGATCACCTGGCAGGGCGAGTGGGAAGGCAAGCCGTTCCAGGACAAGGGCGAGATCAAGGGCGTCGAACCAGGCCGAAAACTGGTCTACACACACTTCAGCCCTATGTCCGGCCAGGAGGACAAGCCGGAAAACTACCACACGCTGGAGTGGACTCTGGAGGCCCAGGGCGGCGGCACCCGGCTGACGCTGGCCCAGGACAACAACCCCACTCCGGATGCCGCCGCGCATTCCAAGGCCATGTGGGACAAGCTCGTGGCCGACGTCAAGGCGCTCGCCGAGCGAGGCTGACCGCCCCGCTGGGGGCGCGCCGGCGGTGGGGGCACCGCTTAAGCCAAGCGGCCGCCGTCGGGCGCTTCCATGGTGGGAAGGCGCCCGACGGCGGCCGGCTGGTTGTGCGTGTAAGCGCTACTCGGCGTCGTGGTCCGTTTCCAGGATCTGCACCAGGCGTTCCAGAGCGTCGTCCGCACCCGCACCTTCGGCGCGAAGGACCACCACGTCGCCGTGCTCAGCACCCAGGCTCATGAGGGACAGGATGCTGGCGGCATCCATGGCCTCGTCCGCGGGCTCGCCTTCACGGGCGATGGTGATGTCCAGGTCGAACTCGCCTGCAGCCTCTGCGAAGATGGCGGCGGGGCGTGCGTGCAGGCCCACGCGGCTGGCGACGGTTGCGGTGCGTTCTGGCATTTTTGCTCCTTTGTCGTTCGGCTGCTGATGGTTCAGCGCCGGAAGGTAGGTGGGTGGGACCGGCTCAGGCGGTTACGGGAACCGGTTCAACCGTATCAACGGTCTTCTTCACTGCCCAGCGCTTGAGGGCGATCACGGACAGCGCCGTGACGACCGTTCCGACGGCGATCGAGACGACGAACATCACGAAGTTGTCGATGGCGAAGAAGACGAAGATGCCGCCGTGCGGGGCCTTCGAACCGACAGCTGCGGCCATCGAAATGGCACCGGTGACGGCGCCGCCCAGCATGCTGGCAGGGATGACGCGCAGCGGGTCGGCCGCGGCAAACGGGATGGCGCCTTCGGAGATGAAGGAGGCACCCAGCAGCCAGGCTGCCTTGCCGTTTTCCTGCTCGGCGAGGCTGAACAGCTTCCTGTTCAGGACGGTCGAGGCCAGGGCCATGGCCAGCGGCGGAACCATGCCGGAAGCCATCACGGCTGCCATGATCTGCCACGGGGCCTGGTTGTCCATGGATGCGGCACCCAGGCCGGCCACGGCGAAGGAGTAGGCAACCTTGTTGACCGGGCCGCCAAGGTCGAAGCACATCATCAGGCCGAGGATCACGCCGAGGGCGATGGCGCCTGCACCGGTGAGCCCGGACAGCCAGGCGTTCAGGCCCTTGGTGATGGCGACGATCGGACCGCCCAGGATCAGGAACATCAGCCCGGAAGCCACCAGCGAGGCCAGCAGCGGGATGATGACGACGGGCATCAGGCCGCGCAGCCAGCGAGCCACCTGCAGGCGGCCCACCACGTGGGCGATGTAGCCGGCGAGCAGGCCGCCGACGATGCCGCCAAGGAAGCCGGCTCCCATGAACCCGGCCACGGCACCGGCGACGAAGCCGGGGGCGATGCCCGGACGGTCAGCGATGGCGTAGGCGATGTAGCCGGCCAGCGCCGGCACAAGGAAGCCAAGTGACAGGGCACCGATCTTGAACAGCACGGCGCCGAGGTAGGCACCCAGCGGGCCCCAGGCGTTCTCAGGGAATTCGGTGGGCAGGTTGAAGAGGCTGTTCTGGACCACGATGGTGTCCGCGTACTTGGTGATCAGGTAGCCGCCCATGAGGAAGCCGAGGGCGATCAGCAGGCCGCCGCCGGCCACGAACGGAATCATGTAGCTGACACCGGTGAGCAGGGCCTTCTTGAGCTTCTGGCCGATGTGCTCGCCCTTTTCCTCGGCCTCGTGCTCGGCCTGTTCCTCTGCGCCGAAGTGCGGGACGCGGCGGGCGTTGGGGTTGTCGGCCGCAGCGAGGGCTTCCTGGACCATCTTGTCCGGTTCGTCGATGCCGCGCTTGACCGGGGCGTTGACCACGGGTTTGCCAGCGAAACGCTCCTTGCCGCGGACGTCCACATCGACGGCAAAGATCACGGCGTCCGCGGCGGCGATGACGGCAGGATCCAGCGCCTTGGCACCGGAGGAGCCCTGGGTCTCCACCTGAAGATCCACCCCGACTTCCTTTGCGGCTGCCACCAGGGAATCGGCCGCCATGTAGGTGTGCGCGATGCCGGTGGGGCAGGCAGTCACGGCTACGAGGCGCTTGGGGCCGCGGGCGGCGGAACCTGCCGGAGCCTCGCCGGCAGCGGCGCCCACCGGGGAAGAGCCTGCGCCGACGCTCGCGCCGACCGGTACCGCGTCAGCGGGGACGGCTGCCGCGTGGGCAGCGGGCTTGTCCGCCAGGGCGCCGTCGACGAGTTCGACGATTTCAGCCTCGGAGGATGCGTTGCGCAGTGCAGCGGTGAAGTCCTTTTTGATGAGGGACCGCGCCAGCTTGGAGAGCAGCTTCAGGTGCTCCTGGTCGGCCCCGTCCGGCGCGGCGATGAAGAACACCAGGTCGGCCGGGCCGTCCTTGGCGCCGAAGTCCACCTTGGGGTTCAGGCGTGCCATGGCCAGGGTGGGCACCGTGACGGCGGCCGAGCGGCAGTGCGGGATGGCAATGCCGCCGGGGATGCCCGTGGCGGTCTTCTGCTCGCGGGCGAAGGCGTCGGCGAAGAGGCCTTCAACTTCCGAGGCGCGTCCGGTGGCAGCTACCCTGCTTGCCAGATGCCGGATCACCGTCTCGGGCGCGTTGCCCAGGTTCTGGTCGAGCTCGACCAGTTCCGTGGTGATGAGCTGAGTCACTGTCAATCCTTTCGAAGGGCCGTGATGGTTACGGCATCCGGGGTTGTTTGGTGTACTGCCGGAACAGTGGAACCCGGCAGCGAGGCAGCGGCGGCACCGTGGGCCACCGCCTGACGAAGGCAGTCGGCCGGGGCGGCGCCCTGGCCGTGGGCGAGCAGGTAGCCGGCCAGCGCGGAGTCGCCCGCGCCGACGGTACTGACCGCGGTGACCGGCGGATGCGTGGCCAGCCACGCGCCGTCGGCTGTTACCAGGACAGCTCCCTTGGATCCGAGAGTTGCCAGTACGGCACCCACACCTGAACGGACGACGGCGGCTGCGGCTGCGGCGGCAGCTGCCGGGTCCGCTTCCAGTTCGTCACCGGTGGCCGGGGCGAAACCGGCGGCTGCGGCCAGTTCCGCCAGTTCTTCGGCGTTGGGTTTGAGGAGGTCCGGCATTCCCTCCGGGCCGCCGGTGAGGGCGGCGGCGAGGGGAAGTCCGGACGAGTCGACGGCGATCAGTGGCGTACGTCCCGAGGATGCGCCGTCGGCGGAGGAACGCAGGCGATGGGTCGCCGTCGCATAGAAGTCTCCCGGGAAGCCGGGCGGCAGGGAGCCGGCCAGGACTACCCACCTGGCGCCGCGCGAGCTTTCCACCAGCAGCTTGATGAGGGCTTCCTGCTCGTTTTCGTCCAGCACGGGCCCGGGTTCGTTGATCTTGGTGGTCACGCCGCCGGGCTCGGTGAGCGCCACGTTGGTGCGCAGCGGCTCATCGATGGGAAGGGACACGAAAGGCACCGCGTGCTCCCGCAGTCCGGCCAGGACGGGATCGTTGTCCGCGCCGGGGAGCACGGCCAGGGATTCCAGTCCGGACGCCACCAGGGCGCGGGAGACGTTGACGCCCTTGCCGCCGGATTCCTGCCGGACGGAGACGGCGCGCTGGACCTCGCCGCGCTGCAGCGGGCCCGGCAGGGCGACGGTGCGGTCCAGGCTGGGGTTGGCCGTGAAGGTGACGATCATGCGATCACCACGTCCACGCCGGCGTCTTCCAGGGCGGCTGCGAGTTCGGGTCCGGGTTCGCTGTCTGTAATCAAGGTGTCCAGATCTTTCAGGGAGGCGAACTGGACCAGGGTTTCCGTGTCCAGCTTGGAGGAGTCGGCCAGCACCACAATGCGGCGGGCCGACTGGACGAAAGCTGCCTTGACGGCGGCTTCCTCGGGATCGGGAGTGCTGACGCCGAAGGTGGCGTGGATGCCGTTGGTGCCAATGAAGGCGATGTCCGGCCGAAGCCGGGCGGCGGCGTCGACGGTTGCCTGGCCCACGGCCACCTGGGTGATTCCTCGTACCCTGCCGCCCAGGATCTGCAAGGCGATGCCGGGAACGGTGGAGAGCTTGCTGGCGATGGGCACCGCATGGGTGATGACCACCAGTTCCGGCCGGGTCCCGTTGCCGTCTGCGGGTTCGACGGCGGTCTGCCGGGCGAGCATGTCCGCGAGCACCTCGGTGGTGGTGCCGCCGTCCACCAGGACACTGGCAGGAGCGTTGCGGGGAATCAGGGCAAGCGCGGCTTCGGCGATCCGGATCTTCTGGTCCGGGCGCTGGATGGCGCGCTCCGTCACGCTTTCCTCGGTGGTGCTGAAACGGTCCGCCGCCACTGCGCCGCCGTGGACGCGGCGCACGGTTCCCGCACTTTCCAAGGTGGCCAGGTCCCGGCGGACAGTCTCGGTGGTGATGCGGAAGCGCTCAGCCAGCAGGGTCACGCTGACCCGGCCGCTGCCGGCCACAAGCTCGGCAATCTTTTGCTGGCGCTCCTCGGCGAACACATACCCTCCGTTGCGTTGTCTTCGTGACGTGGATCACTCTCATGTTGAGTTACTTGACTTTATCTTTGCTTGTGTTGGTTTGTCAATGGAAACCAACATGAAACAAAATCCAGCACCCCGCGCGCGGGTTTTCGGCTTAATCTCGGTACTTTCCGGCCGCCCAGCCTTTCGCGGCCGCCCAAAAACTCAGTGTGGGCATGAAGAAAGCCGGGCTGGAGCCATCAAGGCCCAGTCCGGCTTTCCGGGATCATTCGGGGCGCCGGTTCCCGCGGCCGTCCCCCCGGCTAGATGCCGTCGCGGGTTTCGTGCCGGGTGATGCGCTCGCCCGTGTTGGGGTCGATGGCGGAACGGGATTCGCTCACCCGGCGCCGACTGGGGGAGGCGAGGATGAGCGAGGCGATAAGCCCGATCACGCCGACGGCCATCAGGATGTACCCCACCAACTGCTGGTCAATGAACGGGATCAGGCCCGGGGACACGGCCCAGGCGAGGATGGCCCCGAGGGCGATGAGGAAGATTGACGAGCCGATTCTCATGACTTGCTCCTTACGGCCGCATGCTGCGCGGCGCTTGGTGTGTGCTGGCTATTGGTGTTGCGTGCACTGCCACTGCTAAGCCTGCTGTCTATCAAGCGTCACGCTACCTCCCGGTACCGGCGGATTCAATGACCGTGGCTGGACCGTTATCCTCGCTAGGCTGATCCGGTGGAAACAGTTGTGTGGTCCAGGCCCGAAGGCGAGCGTGCCGGCACCCCCTTGCTGGTGATGATGCATGGCTATGGCACTGATGAGTCACGGATGGTCCGGCTCTTTGAATACCTGCCGCAGGAGTTCACCTTCGCTGCCCTGCGGGCTCCCATGCCCATCGGGGACCGCTGGGGCTGGTTCCTGCTGGACTACTTCCTCGCCAACGACTTTGCGGATGTCATCTCCGCGGCGAACGCCGTGAAAGGGTGGATCAACTCGGTCAAGGACCAGCACAGCAGCGTCACCCTGATGGGGTACTCGCAGGGCATGGCCATGGCCAGCACCCTCCTGCGGCTGCACCCGGAGGAGTACCGGGCGGTGGTGGGACTGTCGGGTTTCGTGCTCAACAACGAGCTGCTCACCATGACCGACTCCTTCGACGAGAAACCGCCCTTCTTTTGGGGGCGGGATAAAGCGGACCTGGTGATCAATGAGGACGCTATCGCCTACACCGCGGAATGGCTGGAGAAGAACACGCGGCTGACGGCGCGCACCTACCCCGGAATGGGGCATGCCATGTCGAAAACGGAGATGGTGGACGTCAGCGCATTCCTGCGGCATTACGTACTCCATTGACCCGGGGGCCCCGTGCTGGGGCGCGGGTGGAAAAAACAGTTGCACGCCAAATTTGTAAGCGCTTACACTTTCCTACGGTCGTGATCGGTCCTGCAGCGGGCGGATGAAGGAGGCAATGCCGTGTGCATGTTGTCTACCGGCTCCTCCGCCGGCTGCCCTGGCGGGGCCGGCCATCCGTTCATTGAAAGGACAACGCACTGCCGATGACACAGCAATCCTCAACCCATGCCGCCGTCTGGACCGGGGCGGCGGGGATCCTGTTCGACCTGGACGGAGTGCTGACCCCCACGGCCGCCGTGCATGAGCGCGCCTGGCAGGAACTGTTCGAAGGCTACCTGGCCTCCCACCCCCAGGTCCCTGGCTACAGCGAAAGCGACTACTTCGACCACATCGACGGCAAGCCCCGCTTTGACGGAGTGCGGGACTTCCTGTCATCCCGCGGGCTCACGCTTCCGGAGGGCCCGCTGGACGACGACCCCGCGAACGAAACCGTCCAGGGCCTGGGCAACCGGAAGAACCGGATCTTCAACGACATCGTCAGTGACGGCGTCGAACCGTTCGAAGGTTCCGTGCGTTTCCTCGAAGCCGCCCTGGAACGCGGACTCAAGGTCGCCGTCGTCTCTTCCTCCCGGAACGCCCCCGCAGTCCTGGCCGCGGCCGGCCTCAGCCGCCACTTCCCCGTGGTGGTGGACGGCGTGGTGGCCGCCGAGCAGGGCCTTCCCGGCAAGCCCAGCCCCGCCACGTATGACTACGCCGCGCAACTGCTGGACCTGCCCAGCGAGGACTGCGTGGTGGTCGAGGACGCCGTATCCGGCGTACAGGCCGGGCAGGCGGGATCGTTCCACTCCGTCATCGGCGTTGACCGTGGCGCCGGCCGGCAGGCTCTCCTTGACGCCGGCGCGACCGTGGTGGTCGGCGACCTCCAGGAGCTGATCCCCTAAACCGCTGCCTTCCCCCGGGCAGCAGCCACAACGGGACGGCCTGTCCAGTACCCCCGCTGGCCACCGTCTCCGCCCACCCCACCCGTTTCCCACACGCATCCCCGGCCGGCCCCCACCGGCAAACAGCAAGGCCAAAGGACCCCAACACCATGGCGATTCTCAACGCGGACCGCGAACGGTTCCCCGATACCCCCTGGCAGCTCCTCGAAACCCGCCACGAAGCCGGTGACGCGGGAACTTTAGAGACCCTCTTTGCCCTGGGCAACGGGCATCTGGGTATCCGCGGCGCCCACTGGGCCGCGGCGGACTCAGAACTGCCGGGCAGCTTCATCAACGGGCTCCACGAAATCTGGGACATCAAGCATGCCGAAAACGCGTTCGGGTTCGCCCGCACCGGCCAGCGCATCCTCTATATCCCGGACGCCAACAACTTCACGGTCGTGGTGGACGGGGAGAGCCTCACCCTGGCCGAATCGGAGGTACTCGGCTACCGGCGCTCGGTTGACTTCGCCACCGGCATCTACGAGTGCCGGATCACCTGGCAGTGCCGGTCCGGCGCCGTCGTGACCACCACGGAGCGGCGGGCGGTGGGTTTTGCGTCCCGGGGGAGCCTGGGCATCTCCCTCGAGGTGGCCACGGACCGGCAGGTGTCGCTGGATGTCACGTCCTCGGTGATCAACCGCCAGGACCAGCCGGTGGAAGACCACTCGGTGCACGATCCGCGGCGGGCAGGCCGGCACGCCGGGCGCGTGCTCCTGCCGTTGCGGCTGGATGGCGGCGACGGTTCCCTGCGCATGTCCTGGGAAGCCGCGGAATCCAAGCAACGCGTCGGGATCGCGGTGGAGCACTGGACCTCCGCAGGGCACCAGCCGTTCGAGACACTGGTGGACCAGGACGACAGCAGCGTGCGCTACGTCCTGGCCGTGGACGCCGACGCGCCGTTCCGGCTGGAAAAGAGCGTCAGCTACGCAGCGGGCCGCTCAGTCCAGGACCCCGACACCGACGCGGCTGAGCTGGCCGAAGCAGGCCTCCGCCCCGTGCAGGATATCTTCGCCGAGAGCGAGGCGCACTACCGCGGCTACTGGGCCACCTCCGACATCGTGGTGGACGGCGGCAGCCCCGGGCTGCAGCAGGCCATCCGCTGGAACTTGTTCCAGCTGGCCCAGGCCACCGCACGCGCCGACATTGCCGGCATCCCGGCCAAGGGCGTCACCGGCTCGGGCTACGAGGGCCACTACTTCTGGGACCAGGAGGTGTACCTGCTGCCCTACCTCACCTACACGAACCCCGACGGCGCCCGGCAGGTCCTGGAGTTCCGGCACGGCATGCTGCCCGAGGCCAAGATCCGCGCCAAGGAGCTGAGCGTGGACGGCGCCCTTTTCCCGTGGCGCACCATCAACGGCCTCGAAGCCAGCGCCTACTACGCGGCGGGGACCGCGCAGTTCCACATCGCCGCCGCCATCGCCTTCGCCACCAACAGGTACCTGTGGGCAACGGAGGACGGGGCCTTCCGTGACGGGATGGGCGCCGAGCTGCTGATCGAGACCGCCAGGATGTGGATCTCCCTGGGCTTCTTCGGCAAGGACGGGCTGTTCCATATCCACGGGGTCACCGGCCCGGACGAGTACACCGCCGTGGTGAACGACAACCTGTACACGAACGTCATGGCACGCTTCAATTTGCGGGCCGCTGCCGCGCTGGACCACACCGAAATCACGCTGGAGGAGCGCCAGCTGTGGGAGGCCGCGGCAAACCGCATGCAGCTGCCGTTCGATGACCGGATGCAGGTGCACTCGCAGGACAACGACTTCATGACCCTCGAGGCCTGGGACTGGACCACACCCCGGTCGAAGTATCCGCTGCTGCTGCATTTCCACCCCTTGGTGATCTACCGCCACCAGGTCCTCAAGCAGGCGGACACCGTCCTGGCCATGTTCCTGCAGTGGCAGGACTTCACAGCCGAGGAAAAGCACCGCGCCTTCGACTTCTACGACCCCATCACCACCGGCGACTCAACGCTGTCCGCCTGCGTGCAGGGGATCATGGCGGCCGAGGTCGGCTACTCGAAGGAAGCGCTGGACCATTTCACCAATGCCGCGTTCATCGACCTTGACGATACGCACGGCAACACCATCGACGGCGTGCACATCGCCTCCACCGGCGGCGTCTGGAGCTCGCTGGTGTGCGGGTTCGCCGGCATGCGCGACCAGGGCCCGGTCCCGTTCTTCGATCCGCGCCTGCCCGCCGAGTGGGAGGGGCTGACGTTCCACCTGAAGATCCGCGGCCGGCTTCTGCTGCTCCAGCTCGCCCCGGATGCCATCACGCTTACGGTGCAGGCCGGCGAGCCGCTCGAGGTTGACGTCCGCGGCCGGCGCCTCCTGGTGGGCGGCGAACCGGTGCAGATGCCGCTGGAACCGGTCACCGAGCCGGAACGCACGGTGTTCCCGAGCGGGCTGCCGACGGCGAGCATCCCCGTGGTGCGCGGTAACAGCTGAACAACGCGCCGGGGTGGGAGGACGCGTCCGACGGCGGCCCGGCAGCTTTCCCTGCCGGGCCGCCTCAGCTTCCTACCGACTCAGTCTCCTGCCGCCGTCGTGCGTTCCACTTCGGGTGCCGCGTCCAGCGGATGCGCCACTTCGTCGCGGGGCATCCGCGCAGCTGCCAGGGCCACCACGGCCATGACGGGGCAGACACCGCCGGCCACCAGGAAAATCAGCCAGATGGGCAGGATCTCCGCGGCCGGCCCGGCCAGGGCCATGGACACCGGCATCAGGGCCAGCGACACGAAGAAGTCCAGGCTGGAAATCCGGCCCAGCAGGTGCGGCGGAACCCTCCGCTGCAGCAGCGTTCCCCAGATGACCATGCCCACACTCCCAGTGGCGCCGAACACGAACAGCGCCGCGCCGATGGCCCAGAAGCTGTCCATCACGCCGACGGCGGCAAGTGGCAGGCTGCCCGCGCCCCAGGACACCATCATCACCGTGAGGTAGCGGCGCGGCAGCCGGAGGGACGCCGTGAGCAGCGAGCCCAGGGCCGCGCCGACGCCCATGACGGCGAGCAGGAACCCAAACATGCTCGAATCACCGCCGAGCTGGTCGCGCACCACGAACGGCAGCAGGACCTCGATGGGGCCGATCAGGAACAGCACGGAGATGCACGCCCAGAGCAGGGTCCACAACAGCCACGGCGTGCCCAGCGTGTAGGCCACGCCTTCGCGCAGATCCCGGAAGAAGGACGCACGACGGCGTTCCCGGCCTTCCGCTGCTTCTTCGCCGTCTTCGGTCGGTGCGGGAGTACCAGGCTCCCCGCTGCGCAGGAAGTTCAGGACAGTGAAGGCCGCGAGGTGGCATGCGGCCACGGCCGTCACCGCATGGGAAGGCGAGAGGGCAGCCACCAGGACGCCTGCCACCGCAGGCCCTGCCGCCTGCTGCAGGACCGGCCGCATGGACCCCTCCATGCCGTTGGCCGCCAGCAGGTCCTCCGCGGGAAGGATGCGCGGCAGGATGGCCGAGTAGGCGGGGAAGAAGAAAGCGGCCCCCACACCCAGCACGAACGCAGCCACCGCCACATGCCACAGCTGGAGCCAGCCCGCCACGGCGAGCCCGCTGACGGCGGCGATCACCGCGAGGTTGGCGCCCTCCACGGCGATGATGAGGCGCCGCTGCGGGACCCTGTCCGCCGCGATGCCGCCAGCCAGGACGAACGCCACCAGGCCGGCACTGCCGGCCGCGGCCACCAGGGACAGGTCCAGCGGGCCGCCGCCGAGCCGGATCACCTGGTACACCATGGCAACGGCCCACATACCGGACCCGAAGATGGAGATGGCCAATGCCGCGATCAGTACCCGGTACTCGCGGTGGGCAAAGGGCCGCAAGGCTTTGGGTGTGGGCATAGGCCCAGTCTATGGGGCAGTTTATGCCGCCGTGCGGCGGCCGGTCCTGCCTGGTGGCCCCCAACGCCACCAGGCGGGACCGGCTTGGCGGTTTACCCGGCGAGGAG